>NZ_JBLZNI010000003.1:0-325261 GCF_051194165.1 Halorubrum shenae
CGCAAGTTGCCTCCGTGGGTCGGTAGCCGAACCCCCAACGGAGGAATCCTCGCGCTTTAGCGCGGGGAGGATGTCAAAGCCCGTCGTACGGACCGGGCTTCGCGGCGGTGAGCCGGTCGACCTGCTCGTCGGACAGATCGATCCGGGCGGCCGCGAGGTTCTCCGCCAGCTGGTCGGTCGTGCGCGCGCCGACGATCGGGGCGGTGACGCCGTCGCGGCCGGCGAGCCACGCGAGCGCGGTCTGGGCGGGGGTCGCGTCGACCTTGGCGGCGACGGCGTCGAGCTCGTCGTGGAGGTCGAAGTTCACCTCGGTGAGGTACGCCTCCTGGAAGCGGCTCGACTCGGCGGCCTTCGACTCCTCGGGGAGGTCCTCGTCGCGGTCGTACTTCCCGGTCAAAAAGCCCTGTCCGAGCGGGCTCCACGGGGAGACGGCTAGGTTCTGCTGGCGCGCGAACTCCAAGTAGTCGCCCTCGACCTCGCGGTCGACGAGGTTGTAGCGCGGCTGGAGGACGGAGAACGGCTCCCACCCCTCGTTCCGGGCGATCTGGTTAGCGCGGGCGACCTTCCAGGCGTTCGGGCGGAGCGTGGACGCGCCGAGGTAGTGGACCTTCCCGGACTCGACGAGCCCGTTGAGGGTCTTCATCAGCTCGCGGGCCGGCGTCTCGTCGTCCCAGCGATGGATGTAGAGGACGTCGACGTAGTCGGTGTCGAGCCGGTCTAAGAGGGCGTCGACGCGGTGGCGGACGTTCTTGCGGTTCGTCCCGCGGCTGTTCGGGTCGCCGTCGCGGATCTGCCAGTACACCTTCGAGGCGATCGTGTAGCGCTCGCGGTCGCGCTCGCCGAGCCAGTCGCCGATCCAGCGCTCGCAGTCGCCGCCGCCGTACACGTCGGCGGTGTCGATGTAGCGCCCGCCGGCGGCCTCGTAGCCGTCGAGCAGCTCGTGGGCGCGGGTCTCGTCGATCTCCACGTTGCCCGCTTCGGTCACGCGACCGAAGCGCCACGTGCCGAGCTGGAGCTCGCTCGTCCGGAGGCCGGTTCGACCGAGCGGAACCGTCTCGAGGTCGATCTCGTCGAGTTGAGGAGTCATCTGTCGATCGGTTGTGTGCGTCGGCGCAAAAAGCTACAGCAAGCGGATGTCTCGTGTGGACGAGTTACGAGAAATAGGCCCTTACCACGGCTCGTTCTTCAGCCCGAGCGCGTAGGCCCCGACGTTCGTGACGACGTGGAGGATCGGCGTCATCACGAGGACGACGACGAGGACGGAGGGCGTGAACACCGAGAGCGCCCAGTCGGTGTCGACGACGAAGACGGCGGCGAGCGCGACGACGACGAAGTCGAGCTGGTCGAGGCCCGGGAACGCCGCGCCGCGCTCGCGACCCGATCGGCGCTTGAGGAAGGAGGCGCCGATGTCGCCGCACATCGCGCCGAACGCGAGCGCGAACGCGGCCGGGAGCGCGAACGTCGGGAGGTCGACCCCGAGCGCGGCGCTCGCTGGCTCCGCGACGGCGTTGAGCGCGAGCGCGAGGACGACTCCCGCCAGGGTGCCGACCGCGGTGCCGCGCCACGTCTTGCCGTCGCCGAGCAGGCGGGCGCCCCGCCACTCCCGACCGCCGTCGATGGGGCGGCCGCCGCCGGCGATCACCGCGGCGTTGTTCGGCACGTAGGCGGGCAACATCGCCCAGAACGCGGTCGCGACGAGCGAACCGATCATACCCGACCGTCGCCCGTCGAGGGTATATAAATCCCGGATCCGGGTAGCCCCGATACCGCCCGGGGCGACAACAATCAAGTCGCTACCGCTCCGAGTAGGACGTATGATTCCTCCGATCGCGCGGCGGTTCGTCGCGGGCGAGAGCGTCCCGGAAGCCATCGAACACGCCAGAGCGCGCAACGAGGACGGCGTCGCCGTTATCCTGAACCTGCTCGGCGAACACTACGACGACTCCGCCGACGCCCGCGCCGACACCGACGCGTACCTCTCGCTGCTGTCAGACATCGCCGACAGCGGCCTCGACGCCTGCGTCTCGGTGAAACCGTCCCAGATCGGACTCGGCGTGTCCGACGACCTCTTCGAGGAGCACTACCGCGAGATCGTCGCCCGCGCTCACGAGCTGGACGCGTTCGTCTGGTGCGATATGGAGGACGCCGACACGACCGACGCGACGCTCGACGCCTTCGAGTCGATCGCGGCGGAGTACCCGTGGAGCGTCGGGCAGTGCGTCCAGTCGAATCTCAAACGGACCCGTGAGGACCTCGACCGCCTCCGCGACGTGCCCGGGAAGATCCGACTCGTGAAAGGGGCGTACGACGAGCCGGCGTCGATCGCGTATCGGGAGAAGTCGCGAGTCGACAGGGCGTACCGCGAAGACCTGCACTTCCTGTTCGAGGAGCGAGACCGAGGGGTCGCTGTCGGCAGCCACGACCCCGCGATGCTCTCGCTGGCGGACCGACTCGCTCGGGAACACGAGACCGACTACGAGGTCCAGTTGCTGATGGGCGTCCGCGACGACGCCCAGCGCGACCTCGCCGCGCAGGGGGTCCCGGTGGCCCAGTACGCCCCGTACGGGACCAAGTGGCTCTCGTACTTCTACCGGCGGATCCGCGAGCGCAGACAGAACCTGGCGTTCGCGCTGCGGGCGGTGCTCGGACAGTGACCGATTCTTACGGCTCGCACGCGAGCCGAGTGACCGTGTCCGTGCGGTCCTGTAGAAGCCCTCTTAAGGGTCGCCGTCACATACCAACTCGATAGATGTCCACGTGGAAACGCGACTTCGCCAGCGGGCTCATCGTGTTGGCGCCGCTGTTGGTCCTGCTCCTCGTCATCCAGTGGATCTACCGCTATATCGCTTCGATACCGCTGATCGAGGGGCTTCAGCCGGCAGTTATCCCCGGTCCGCTGGAGCCGATCTCCCGCGTCATCATCGCGCTCGCGGTGTTCGCGACCGTCGTCCTCGCGGTCGGCTACTTCATGCGGACGACGCTCGGTCGGCTGGCGGAGTCCGCCGTCGACGGAGCCATAAACCGGATCCCGGCGCTGCGCGTGGTGTACAACGCCTCGAAACTCGCGATCGAAACGGCCGTCTCCGGGACCGACGAGCTCCAGAGCCCGGTCTACATCGAGACGTGGCCGGGGATCCGCATGACGGCGTTCCGGACCGGCAAGAAGACCCGAGACGGGAAGATCGTCTTATTCATGCCGACGGCACCGAACATCACCACCGGCTTCGTCATCGAGGTCGAGCCGGAGCGCGTCGAGGAGACCGGCGAGACCGTCGAGGAGGGGATGACTCGCGTGCTCTCGGCCGGGTTCGCCGAGTCCGCACATCAGGTCCCGGTCGAGGAGGAGTCGCCGCCGGAGGGTACCACCGGTCGACCGGGCGGCGTCGGCGGCGTCCGCACCGACGGGACGCCGGGCGAGTCCGAGCGCCCGTCCACGGACGGGGCCGGTGAGGGCGACTGATCGGGGCGGGGAGAGCAGAGACAGTGACCGAGCCCTCGGTTACACGTAGGTGAACCAGTCGTCGTGGTCGTCTGTCCGGCGCTCCACCAGATCGAAGAAGGCGCTCTGCAGCTCCTCGGTGACCGGGCCGCGGGTGCCGGTGTCGATCTCCGTGTCGTCGACCGACCGGATCGGGGTGACCTCGGCGGCGGAGCCGGTGAAGAACAGCTCGTCGGCAGTGTACAGCTGTCCGCGGGAGATAACCGCCTCATCGTGGACCTCGTAGCCGCGCTCCTCCGCCAGTTCGATGACGGTGTCGCGAGTGATCCCTTGGAGGATCGACTGCGCGGGCCCTGTCGTGTAGATCTCGCCGTCGTTGACCATGAAGATGTTCTCGCCCGGCCCCTCGGCGACGTTCCCTTCCTTGTTTAAGACGATGGCCTCGACGTAGCCGTTCCGGCGGGCCTCCTCGCCCGCGAGCATGGAGTTGACGTAGAGGCCGGTCGTCTTCACGTTCGTCGGCACCTGCGAGGAGGCGTGTTTCCGCCACGAGGAGACCATCACGTCGACGCCCTCCTCTAAGGCCTCCTCGCCGAGGTACGCGCCCCACGGCCACGCCGCGAGGACGAGGTCGGTCGGGCAGTCCTTCGGCGAGACGCCGAGCGAGTCGTACCCGTAGTAGGCGATCGGTCGGACGTACGCGGAGTTGAGGTCCTGCCGGTCGAGGAGTTCGAGGGTCGCCTCGGTGATCTCCTCGCGGGAGTGTTCGATCTCCATGTCGTACATCTTCGCGGAGTCGAACAGCCGGTCGAGGTGTTCGTCCCACCGGAAGATCGCCGGCCCCTGCTCGGTGTCGTAACAGCGGACGCCCTCGAACACGCCGCTTCCGTAGTGGAGCGCGTGTGTCAGCACGTGTGTCGTCGCGTCCTCCCAGTCGAGGTACTCGCCGTTCTTCCAGATCGTGTCGACGTCCATCTCGTCGAATCCCATGATCGAAGGTTGCGGTGATCGGGCTTAAAAGTGTGACATGCGGAGGACGCGACTATTACGGACAAGTCACTGGCCACGTTCCAGTTGATAGCTTATAAACCATCGATCGGAGATCGGCGGTGAACATCTCCAAAGCCCCAGCCGCTCGGTTATAACCGACTGATCGAGGATCAACGGTGAACCACTCCAAAGCCCCAGCCGCGAGGACGGCGCACGCTCGCTGCGCTCCTCGGTCGTTCGCTCCGCTCACTCCCTGCGGTGCTTACGTCGCCTGCGCCGTCCTCGCGACTGCCCCTTTGAGTCCCGCCCCGACCGCACAGCACAGCACCTCACACCTCCCCAGCCTCGTCGCTGGCGCCCTCCGCTTCGCTTCGGGTGCCAGCGACTCCCTCGCACGGGCTCCTCGCGCCCTTATAAGGGCGCTCGGAGGCGTGCGCCACCGCACCGCGTTCGGTCACTTGAGCGCCTCAACGAGCGCTGCGCCCTCGACGTACGGGATTTCGCGCCGGCGGGCGTACGCCTCGGCGTCTGCGGGCGTCAGCGCGGCGCCCGTCTCGTCGTCGAGCATCTCGCAGACCACGGCGGCGGGGGCGGCGTCGACCGCCTCGGCCATCGCGAGCCCGAGTTCCGTGTGGCCGGTCCGGCCGCCGAGCCCGTCGCGAGCGCCCCGCAACACGTGAACGTGGCCGGGCGCGCGGAACTCCGATGCGAAGTCCTCAGGGGCGTACCCCCCGGGGTTGGCGTCGACGGCGGCGGCGGACGCCGCGAGTTCGACGATGGTGCGCGCGCGGTCCTCGTCGGTGATCCCGGTGAACGTCTCGCGGTGGTTCACGGGGAGGGAGAACGAGGAGCGGTCGTCGTACTCGGGGTCGTCGTTGACCGCGGGGTGGTCGAGCGCGTCCGCGAGGAACGGGAGACCGAACGCGTCCGCAACGGGGTCCGCGACAGCGACGCAGATCAGTCCGCCCGCGTCGTTTCGCATGTGGGCGACGGCGGTCTCGTCGACGGTGCCGGCCGGGTAGACGATGTCCGTCTCGCCTTCGCGGTCCGCGAAGTCGTGGACGCAGACCGGGTCGCCAGCACGGAACGCGTCGAGCGCGCGCTCGACGGCGTCAGCCTCGGCGTCGGCGTCGGCGCGCATCAGGCGACCTCCGTCTCCGTCTCCGCCTCGTTGTCGGGCGTGTCCGCTCGGCTCGTGGCCGCTACACGGACCTCGACCGCGTCGCCGTCGTCGAGGGCGAGCGCGTCGCGGAGCCGATCGGGGGCGATCAGTTCGAGCTGATCGTCGTCGTGATGGGTTCGGTCCGGGACGATCGCGTGGACCTCCTCGTAGCGATCGCCGCCGGCGACGAGCGTGACGCCGTAACACGAGGCCGCGCCGTAGGTGCGGTCCTCGCCCTCCCACGCGTCGATCGGGACCGCGTCAATGCCCGCCATCTCGCCGCGCCGGCGGACGCTCTCCTCCGAGAGGTCGACGTTGAGCGTGCCCGGGAACGGCTCGTAGCCCAGGCGTGTTCGGAACTGCTCGGCGTAGCCGGACAGGGTGATGTAGTGGCGTCCCTCGCCCATTCCGCCGGTGACCGCCCCGCAGAGCATGAGCTCCACGTCGGTCTCGAACAGGCGGCGGTAGTCGGCGTACTCGGCGCGGAGCGCCGCCTCGCCCGCGTCGGTGACGCGAACCCACTGGCCGTCGCCGACCACGTCGCGCTCGATGTACCCCGCCGATTCGAGGGTTTGGAGCCGCCGGGAGGCGGTCTGCGTCGAGGCGTCGAGCCGGTCGCCGAGATCCGCACACGGCACCTTCGTCTCGGTCAGGCCGCCGACGAGCCCGACGTGTTTCAGGGCCGCGATCGCGGCCGGGTCGGGGTCCGCCGTCGACGTCGCTTCTGCCATGTTCGTATCTGAGTCGCCCGCACGCAAAAGAGTAACGGATGTGAGATAGATCTCAGAAACGTTACTTGGGTTTGAAGTGGAGTCTGTCGATCGGAGGCCCTTGCACTTGCAAAAACTACGAGGGCCCCGATACCTAACCCCGTCGGTATCGGCGGTCATCGTTGCGAGCTGTGGTGCCATCAGACCAACGCGCGAGTGAGAACGACCCGCGTGCAGGTCGTCGAAAGGTAAGGTACAAATACGAACGGCGATTGGTTCCGGGTGCGGGCTCGTAGATCAGCGGCAGATCGCTTCCTTCGCAAGGAAGAGGCCCGGGGTTCAAATCCCCGCGAGTCCACTTCTTCACTCACTTCGTTCGTTCAGTCGTTCCCTCGCTTGGTCCCGTTCGCTCTGCTCACGGGACCCCCGCGAGTCCATAATTCTGCGCCGCGAGCAAATCGCGAGCGGCGCAACACTGCAACGAGTGGGGATTTGAACCCTGCCAGTCGCGCACAGCGAGCGATGCGAGGTGTGAGCGGAGCGAACATCTCGACGAGCGGGCACGTCTGGTTCCTTTTTAAAGCCCCCGCGAGTCCACTCCTTTCACTCCGTTCGAGTCGTTCCCTCCGTGGTCCCGTTCGCTCCGTCGCCGGCACGTTGACCGGCTACGATAGGCACGGCCATTCGTCTTCAGCTAGGCCTCACACCTGGGTTGCGTAGCGGTAGCAAGCGTTTCTTGTAAGATTGGTCGTTGCTTGTGGATCGTCTGTACGTCTTCGATCGACCGCTTCAACAGTGGCAGTAGTGAGTAGCCAGGATACTCACGGAGTTCGTGGAGAACGAGCTGGGCGTGCGACCGGAAGGTCGCCGCCCAGCGTTCCGGTGGAAACACGATCTCGTCGTCAGCTTGCTCGGTGACCAGATCCAACAGATCACAGCTCACTGACAGCGAAAGCAACGCTGCATACAATACGAAAGCCGAAGCGTCGGTGTCCTGAGTTAGCTATCTTCCTCGAACTGTGCGTCGTAGTCGTTCTGTATCTCGATCGTCGTCTCGCGGCTCACGTCACTGAAATCGTATCCGTATCGGTCGTTGGTAATCTCATCCCGCGTGTGGATATCGGCCGGGTCCGTTCCTTCGGGGAACGGCTGGCGATTGTAAATTGTCTGGACTTCTCCGGCGGTCTCTGTACTGAGGTTCGCGAAGTCGTGGCCGTGCTTCGCCTGTGCGATCTCGTCAAGGGTGAACGCCGGATCGGACGGGAGCTCACCGAACTGTGCGTCGTAGTCGTTCTGTATCTCGATCGTCGTCTCGCGGCTCACGTCGCTGAAGTCGTAGCCGTAGCGATCGTTGGTGATCTCATCTCGGGTGTGGATATCGGACGGATCCGTTCCTTCGGAGAACGGCTGGCGGTTGTAGATTGGCCGGACTTCTCCGGCGGTCTCAGTGCTAAGATTCGCGAAGTTGTGACCGTACTTCGCCTGTGCGATTTCGTCGAGAGCGAACTCCTCGCCTCCATCGCCCGCCTCGGAGTCATCGCCATCGCCCGCGTCGGAAGCTTCCTCAACGGTTAATGAGCCGTTGACGGAGTCGTCTTCCGAGGAAACTTCGTGGGTGTAGGTCCCGGGAGCGAGGTCGCCAGCCGGGACATCCTCAAAGGTGACGGTCACAGAGTCACCACCATCAAGCGCGACATCCGCTTCGGTGTCGCTGTAGACGACCTCACCAGTCGTCTCGTCGGTGACGGTCAATTCGATATCTTGATCGCCGGTCTGGTCGCCGGCGTTGTCGATGTCGGCCGAGACATCGATCGGGTCATCCCCCACTGTTACGGTCGCCTCAGCCGGATCCAGATTCGACAGAACGTACTCCGCCTCCTCGGGTGCATCATTGATAATGATCGGTCCAAAGGTGCCATCATCATCAGACCAAACCTCCATTTCATACTCACCAGCAGAGATACCAGTCGTATCGAACGTGAACGTCACCGTCTCTGAGTCACCCCCGTCAAGCGTTACAGACTTGGTACTTACATCGGTGTCATTGAAAATAAAAGTAATATTTTGGGTTGCTTCTATATCACCCGTATTTTTGATGTGGGCGGTCACCTCGAGATTCTCGCCGGCCTCAACTGGCGAGTTCCACCCGTCAAATTCGACGGCAAAGAACGCCTCGTCAGGTGCTTCGGTCAGCGTTACCGTCTCGGTATCGCGGTCATCATCAGACGCGACTTCCACGTTATAGTCACCAGCAAGAATAAAAGTCGTATCGAATGTGAACGTCACCGACTCTGAGTCACCTCCGTCAAGCGTTACAGACTCGGTACTTTCAGCGGTGCCATCAAAACTGAATGTAACATCTTGGGTGGCTTCTAGACTCCCCGTGTTTTCGATGTCGGCGGTAACGTCGAGATCCTCGCCGGCCTCAACCGGTGAGTTCGTCTCTGTGATCGCCACATCAAATTCGGGTTCCACGATTTGTATCTGACTGTCTCCGTCAATCGCCACGGATCTATCTTTAGGCGCACCCTCTCCACTGATAGTGGAAGCATTTCCACTGATAGTGAAAGTGTCACCAATTTCAGCATCTTCTGGAACAGTCACTTTATATTCCAGCGTGGCTGTATCAGTAGCTTCCCAAGTGGCGAAGAGGTCAATAGTGGAGCCGCTGAGCAGATCGATTGGATCTGGGTTAGCAGCAATGAGTACGACATCTTCGAAATTGGGATCAAATCTTTCGAAAATCGCTGGATCACCTTCTCCATCTAATTCAATCTCAACGCTAACAGTCGTCGATTCTCCGGGAGCAAGTTCGGACTGGTCTATGGTCCGCTCTGCAGTTATTATTTGATCAGCTCCGGCCGCCTGTTCTACTTGTTGGCTTTGTTGAATATCACTTTGTGCTGATATGTCAGCAGGGACAAAACCCATGCTGATGGATGCCAAAATAATTGTCACAGCTAAGCCGATCGCTGAATAACGATTCCTCGAAGTCGTGATGGATAGCTGGTCAAACATTTAATTGCTCATTGTGTGAACTTCGTGTACGCTCGAGCATCGCGGCTCATCCAGATGTATTACTAATATGTTAAAAGATATTTACCGCTTAGTTAGGATCTATTAGCTACTATTCTCTTAATTCCGGTTTTTGATTCGCCTTTAGCGAAGACTCATACCTTGGTTATGTGGCGGTAGCACGTGTCCCTTGTAAGATCGGCCGTTACTTGTGGATCTTTTGTGCACCCTCGATCAGCCGCTCCAGCAGCGGCGGTGGCAAGTAGCCGAGGAGTTCACCGAGTGCATCGAAGATGAGCTAAGCAGCGACCAGTAGTGGGTAGGGCACGTTATGAAGGTGGCATCTGATACGTGAGTATGTCCGGAGATCGCGGCGAGGTCTCGACTGCGATGAGCGACGTCCACGCGACTACGCCCGCGCTCACGGCGACGACGATCGGGCTCGCCGCTGCCCGGTGTGCGATTCGTGGATTCGGGGCTACAGGGGTTCGGCCGCCGGGCTCGACGTGTCGGTTCCCGACCCGGGGAGCAGTCCAGCGTGCTCCCTAAACGGCCGGACAGCGGGTGCGTTCACGAGTTACTTCTCGCTTAATCGTGGAACCGCACGCGGCAGGACGGTCTCACGAATCGCGTGGGACGGTCAGAGTGCGTATTGTGCACAGCGCCAAACGAGTCGTCAGTCCCGGATATTACCCCGAGTATGCCGATTTGCCACCGCCTACAAGTTGATCGTAGCCGAAACTTTCGGTCGGATACGAGTGTTATAACGAACAGACCGCTCTGCGTAGGGTTTCGGACGGCCAACCATGGAAGAACATACGTCCAACGGATCCGATACGACGCTCACGGAGAAATCCGGAGGACTGCGACGTGGTGTCGAGGTCGAATACTGGGTGGTAGACGAGGAGGGTCGGCTGGCCAACGCGAAACCGCTCGCGGACGGAGCGGAGGGGATCGACCGGGAGTTCATCAAACCGATACTGGAGATCAAAACCAGCCCGTGTGAGTCGACCGATCAGACGCGGGACGAACTCTGCGACAGAATCGCGGGCGTCCTTGACCGTGCCGAAGCCATCGACTTGCGAGTCGTACCGCTTGCGACGCCGATCTGTCCGGAGGAGATTCGGGACGTTCCGAGCGACCGGACGCGGATTCAGGAGGAAATCATCGGCGACAGCTTCGAGTATACCCGCCACTGTGCGGGAACGCACATTCATATCCAGCAGTCACTCGAACGAGAGATAGACCAGCTCAACACCCTCACTGCGCTGGACCCGGCGCTGGCGCTGGTCAACTCGTCGCCGTACTTCGAGGGACAGCCGCTCGCATCAGGCGCCCGGTCGGAGCTGTACCGGTCGATGGCGTACGACGGCGTGCCGAATCAGGGCAATCTGTGGCCGTACTGCGACAGCCTCGACGACTGGGAACGACGGCTCGAGAGCGGATACGACGCGTTCGAAACGGCGGCCAACGCGGTGGGAATCTCCCAAGAGCGCTTGGAGGCGAGTTTCGAGCCCGAGACGTCGCTGTGGACCCCCGTTCAGATACGGAGCGCCTTCGAAACCGTCGAGTGGCGCGCCCCCGATACGGCGCTCCCGAGCCAAGTGATCAACCTGGCGGACGACGTGACATCAATTCTCGAACACCTCGAAAACACCGAGGTTCGGATCGAGGGGACTGAGGGGAGAGTGACGGCCGATACGATCGTGTTACCCGAGTTCGACGCGCTCACGGAGTACGTCCAGGCCGCGATCCGTGACGGGATTCAGTCACCGAAAGTCAGGGGCTACCTCGAACGGATGGGCTTCGACGTGGATTCCTATCGACCGATATCACACGAGATAGAAGGAAAAGAGGAGGTTTCGACCGAAGAAGCCCGACGGATCCGGCTCGAGTACGCCGACCGACTCGAGGACGACGTTCGAACGTGAACCGCCTCGAAGGTAAGCGACCCTGCCAGTCGCGCAGAGCGAACGGTGTGAGCGAGCACGCCTGGCTCTGGTTCAAAATCACTGCGCATCTGTCACACCACCGGATCGAGGAGCCGAATCCCGACCTTCCACTACCGATCGGAGATAGTCGAATATCGTCACTACGCAAGCTCGTGGACTGGGACGGAACGCCGTGTGCGACATCTGATAAGGGCGAAATCAGGATAGATGGGGTTATCGACGCGAAACGGTGGGGTCCGACGCGATTTGTTAACGATCGGCGATCAATGTACTTCAGTCGGCGCGATTGACGCGCGAGTACATAGAGATCAGATGGGCCGCAGGAGACAGTCGAAGCGATCGTGATCGGCTGGTCAGTATCACTTCAACACAGACTGGTTCAGTCATGTCAGAACGACAGGATCACGATCCCGGTATATACGACGTGACATAAATGAGGCGTCAAACCGGTCTCAAAGTTATTGACGAACGCGAGCGGCAGCTTCAAAAAGGCGAGCGAGATTGTGGCGAGCGGTCCCGAGGATGATCCGCCGATGAGCGTAGTCATTGACGCTGCGCTTGTACATCTCATTCAGTCAGAGACGAATGTTCGTGAGGCTCGCGACGAATTAGATCCAGCGACAACCAGCGGTTCAACACAGATGTGGTTGGATTACACTATCGGACTCAGATGCGGAGTAAGTGACATCAAGACGATAATACCGCAAAAGAAAAATCAGTTACCTGTTTTAGCTGGTCGAAATTGTTTCTTCGTAGATTGTGTTTCCACTCGGATCGTGGACCAGACTGATTTCGATAGCAGCGTTGCTACTGTAATCTGTGCCAGTTAGGTCGGTGAATGAGAACGTAGTTCCAGACTGCCACGGATCAGTGGTTGAAACCGCTGTGTCTGTCACAGATCCGACTCTGGTACCATCTACGGTCACTGTGAGGTCGCCCGGGTCAATATCTTGGCCGCCAGTCTTTGCAATGTCGAATGAGACCCCGTCAGCGGATCCTGACGCATTATCCGCACTGAATGATGCTTGCGGCGCGGTGTCGTTTAATTGATCCCCGAGTCCGAGTACGAACGTCCCGATGACAGCCGCTAGGATGACGGTAATTGCGACCATCAGGATAACGCCGATGACTGGACTCACTGCCCTGTCTTCCGCGTTGGATTGATTACTTGGTTTCATGATTTGAACCCAGCGGCCTCCGACGAAACGGCCACCCGTTTCAGTCGGTTAGCTGGTTATTATATGGTAGGTATGCTCTGCATAAGTAGTTACTGCCATAAGTATCAGGTGCGAAAATTAGATGCACAAGTCAATTTCAGTTGACGTGTGCGAAATACTCGCGCAACCCACAGCCGAGGCTTTCGCCCGGACCAACAGCGATCGCGTGTATCCGGATTCTCGACTACTGTCGCGTTCGCGAGT
Organism: Halorubrum shenae; assembly: GCF_051194165.1. Taxonomy (NCBI): domain Archaea; kingdom Methanobacteriati; phylum Methanobacteriota; class Halobacteria; order Halobacteriales; family Haloferacaceae; genus Halorubrum; species Halorubrum shenae. The sequence continues at coordinate 12,690 of NZ_JBLZNI010000003.1, forward strand.
ACGCCGCCAAAAACTCGAATCCTGGATGAATCGGTAACGGGTAGAAGCTCGACATCTCCACAGAACGAGTCTGTGTGTGGCTCAAAGAGACCGTCTCTGATTCGGTTCGGGCGATCAACACGGCGATCGATCAGATGGTTTGATCCGAATCACGAAGCCGAGACCACCACTACGCTCGTCCAGCCGCTTGCACACCTGTTTCATCGGACGTAAATAGAAAATCGTTGGCGGCAACAATCTGCGTCCGAGAACTAGAGAAACGTACAGCTAAAGAATGGATATGGGTTTCTAGCTGACTGTTGCCGTCTCCTCGAAGATTACGTTTCCGCTGGGGTCGTGAATGAGTCTGATTTCGACGGTATTACCAGTGTCGTACCCGCTACCAATCTGTTTCACAACTGCTGTGGTTCCACTTTGCCACGTATCTGTAACAGTAGAATTACTCTTGATGGTTCCACTTCTGGTGCCGTCAATGGAAACTGTGATCTGACTGGGATCTAAGTCTTGACCGCCCGTTTTTGTGATACTGACATTCACATCGTCAGTAGCGGTACTGTTCATTGACACATCATCTACCGTGAAACTCGCCTGCGGCGCAGTATCGTTGAGTTGGTCCCCGAGTCCGAGCACGAACGTCCCGATGACGGCGGCCAGAATGACGGTGATCGCGACCATCAGGATGACCCCGATAACGGGACTCACCGCCCGGTCGTCTGTGTCGGATTGGTTGCTTGGTTTCATGATTGAACCCAGCGGTCCACCGAGGAGCGCGATCAGGGATACGATACGTAATCGCCGGCGCCGAGAATCCCCTGCACACGTTCCGATCGGTTGCTGGTTGTATATAAGGAGGTAGACCCCGCATATGTACTTACTGGCACGAATATCAACCCCGAAAATTAGACGGAGAGCCTCTAATCGTTCAATTGACACGACATGTCTTCTCGAGAGCGGAGCGACACCGTCCCACGACCCAGACCGCTTATATACTCTGAGTCAGTGTGACGACGTATGGGCATCTCTGAGGTCCTCGAGGGCAAACACCTCTCGCACCGCCAAATGGGAGCCATCATGGTCGGGTGGATCCTGTTCGTCTCGATCGTCGCCGTCGGGCTGCTGTTGTTCACGGCGTCGTTGTAGGGCGGATCGACGGCCGATCCCGCGAGCGCGAGCGCCCTCGAAATCGACGGAAGATACCGTTCCGAGAGAAGGCGAGCGGCGCAAACGGTGACGGGGAAGCGAGAGAGGGGAAGCGGGAGAGGGAAGCGAGAAACGAGAAGCGAAACCGACGCGCAGAGAGTGAACCCCGCCGCGTGTCAGGCCGTGTGCTTCGCTTCCTCGGGATCCTCGACAATCTCGACGCCGCGGTTGTTGACCGCGTGGGGATCGAGGCCGACCTCCTGGAGGAACTGCTTGTAGAGCCGCTCCGCGGTCTCGCCGTCCTTCTGCTTGTCGCTGGCGTGGTCACAGAGCTCGAGGATGTTCTCCGGCACGTCGTTCTCGTGGACGATCCAGTGGTTGATCGTGTCCGAGAGCCGCCGGATGGGGGAGGTGAAGTGGCCGTAGATGTCGAAGTTGAGCGCGTGGTGGCCGCCGAACGGGTCATTCATGTACTTCGCACGGGGCATCACCTTCAGCACGGCCCGCTGGATCTTGTTGAGCTGGCGCCCGGGCGACTCTTCGAGGGCGGCGTTGACGGCTTTCCGCGGGTCGTCGCCCCACGCGTCGCCGGGGATGGAGACGGAGTCGAGCTCCTGGATCTCCTTTAAGGCCTGGTTCCACTGGTCGGGAGTCGGCTGCGGGTGGACGCGGTACATCGCCTCGACGCCGCGGTCCCACATCAGCGTGTGCGTGACCGCCTTGTTCGCCTTTAGCATCGACTCCTCGATGATGGTGTGCGCGCGGTCACGCCGAGGGTTCAATACGAGCGACCCGTCCTCCTTGCGCTGCTCGTGCATCCGGTCGGCGAGTTCGAACGCGAGCTCGTTCTCCTCGCCGAGTGGCAAGGAGGGGTCTTCGAGCCGGTTCTCACACTCCTTGTAGGTGAGCCGCTCGTCGGAGTTGATGACCGATTTGTAGATGTCGATGTTCTCGAACGAGAGCGTCTCGTCGTCGATCTCCATCTCGACGGTGTGCGCGAGCCGGTCCTCGTTCGGGACGAGTGAGCAGACGGTCTCGGCGAGCACCGGCGGGAGCATATGGATCGTGTAATCGGGCAGATAGACGGTGTTGGCCCGCTGGACCGCTTCCTCCCACATCGCGGTGTCCGGGGTGACGTAGTGGGTCACGTCGGCGATGTGGACCCACAGCCGGTAGGCGCCCTCCTCGCGCTCGATGGAGATGGCGTCGTCGAAGTCCTGCGCGTCGATGGGATCGGTGGTCCACGTCGTCAGCTCGCGGAGGTCTTTTCGCTCGTCGATCTCGTCTTCGATCTCGGCGTACACGTCCTCGGTTCGAGTCTCGGCCTCGCGGAGGACCTCGTTGGGGAACTCGTCGCGAATCTCGAACTCCTCGAACAGCTCCGTCCGCTTCTCGGTGAGGCTGTCGGCCAGCTCCGGTGTAATCGTCACGGGACCCTGATCCTCCGCGGATCCCGGTTTCGGCTCGTCGTCTGACATACGGTGACTAACGCGGGTCCGTTAGAAAGGCCTGTCGGGGCGGAGGGGAGAGACGGCGACAGCGACCGGCCGGGTTATCGATCGCGTTCGGAGCGCTCGGGCGATTCGCCGGCGTCGGCGACGGCGTCGGCGTAGCGGTCGAGGAACTCCTCGCGGGAGAGCCCGTCCGACTCGAACGAGGTGATGAGCGATTCGAGCCCGTCGCGCGGCTGGTGACAGATCTCGTCGTCGCAGTCGGTACAGAGGTACTCGAACTCCTTGTCGCGCCGGTTCCAGCGGTTTCCCTCCTTGTCGTACTCGCGCGCGTCTTCGCGCAACACGGAGTCGCCACACGCGATGCAGATTACCGTCCGCCGGTCCCGGTTTTTCCGGGAGCGCCACATACCTCTCACCTCGGACCCGGCATACTTAGCGTTTGGTGCGCGGCAGACGCTCGTCAGACGGGCCATCGCTCTCGGATCGACCAGCTCGGACCGAACTACAGGACTAATACGGTGGCCTCATTGTTCCCGGGTATGACGATCAGTGAATCCGACCTCCCGGGCGTCGGGAAGAAGTTCGAGATCGAACTCGACGACGGCGAGATGGTCGTCGTCATCCACAACACGGGGAAACGCGAGGTGTTCCGTCGGCCCGACCCGAACGCCGACTCCGAGAGAGTGTTCGAGTTCAGCGACGACCTCGCTCGGACGATCGGGTCGATCATCGAGGGCGCGTACTTCCAGCCGGTCGAGCCCGACACGCAGGAGACGACGCTGCCGGGCGGGATCCTCCTCGAGTGGTACGAGCTTCCCCCGGGCTCCCCCCTCGTCGGAGAGACGCTGGAGAGCGCCGACATCGGGAACCGAACGGGGCTCGCCGTCGTCGCGATCCAGCGCGACGATGGTGTCATCGACAGCCCCGACGCATCCACTACCCTCCGCGAGGGCGACACGCTGATCGGGGTCGGAACGCCGGAGAACTGCGAGGCGTTCGAGGAGATTCTCACCGGATGACCGGCGGATTCGGTGTGTGTCCTCCGACCGACAGCGAGGTGAGCGTCGGTGGCTGACGCCCTCCTCGAACTGGGGGTCATGTTCGCGACGATCGCGGGCGTCGGCGCGCTCGCGAACCGGCTCGGCCAGTCGGTGATCCCCTTCTACATTCTCGCCGGAATGGGACTCAGCGAGTTCGTGCTCGGACGGTTCTCGCTGCCCGTACTCGGGACCGCGTATGTCCCCGAGTCGGAGTTCATCGCGATCGGCGCGGAACTCGGGATCGTCTTCCTCCTGTTTTTCCTTGGATTGGAGTTCAACCTCGATCGGCTGCTCGCCCGACGGCGCCAGATCGGGACCGCCGGGACGATCGATCTGGCGAACTTCGGGGTCGGGTTCGTCCTCGGCTGGGTCGTCTTCGGTGCGTTCCTCCCGGCGTTTCTGATCGCCGGCATCGTGTACATCTCCTCGTCGGCGGTGATCACGAAGTCGCTCATCGACCTCGGCTGGATCGCCAACGACGAGGCGGAGCCGATGCTCGGCACGCTCGTCTACGAGGACCTGTTCATCGCGGTGTACCTCGCGGTCGCGTCCGCGATCGCGCTCGGCGGCGGCGACATTGGGGCCGCAGCCGTCGACATCGGGATCGCGATCGGGTTCATCCTCGGCCTCTTGGCGCTCGTCCAGTTCGGGACGCCCGCGTTCGACCGGCTCGTCGAGACGGACAACCGGGAGTTCATCGCGCTCCGGTCGATCGCGGCCGTGGTGCTGATCGCGGGCGGGGCGCTCGCGCTCGGCGTCAGCGAGGCGGTCGCGGCCTTCTTCGTCGGGATGGCATTCGCATCGACGGAGTACAACCACCAGATCGAGGCGCTGCTCGAACCCGTCCGCGACACGTTCGCCGCGGTGTTCTTCTTCTGGATCGGACTCGTCACCGACCCGCTGCTGTTCCGCGGCGTGGCAGCGCTGATCGCGCTCGCGGTGGTCGTGACGACGCCGACGAAGCTCGTCACCGGCTTCCTCGCCGGGCGCGCGTTCGATCTGAACGCCCGCCGGTCGACCCGCGTCGCGCTCGGGATGACGACCCGCGGGGAGTTCTCGCTGATCATCGCGACGATCGCGGTGACCGCGGGTCAGGCCGGCGCGTTCGACCCGGCGCTCGCGGCGAGGATCAACGCGTTCGCGGTCGGCTACGTGCTTGTGATGGCGATCCTCGGAACGACGCTGATGCAGTACTCGGAGCCGTTCGAATCGTTCGCGACCTCGTGGCTGGATCGAGACGTGGGTGATAGCGGGACTGATCGCTTATAAACCGTCTATGGCGGATCGGCAAGGAATACCCACAAAGCCCCAGTCGTCGGCGGCTTGCCGCCGGCTGCCAGAGGCGCGAAGCGCCTTGCTGCCGCTCTTTTATAAGTAGGTGACAGCGGATCGGCGGTGAACACCGCCAAAGCCCCAGCCGGTGAGGCGGACGCACGCTCGTTGCGCTCCTCAGTCACTCGTTACACTCGCTCCTTGCGGTGCTTACGTCGCCTGCGCCCGCCTCACCGGCTGCCCCTTTGAGTCCCACCCACCCGCACAGCACCGCAACCTCACACCTCCCCAGCCTCGTCGGTCGCCCTCCGCGTCGCTCCGGGCGACCGACTCCCTCGCGCGTGCGACTCGCGCCCGTTGGGCGCTCGCCGGCACGCGCCACCGCGGTAGTTTTTTATAAGCTCCTACCGCCGCTAGCGGATTTATTTATAAACCTCGCCGACGGCGGTCACTTACGCTTCCAGTTCCGCGAACACGCCGTCGACCATCTCGCCGGTGTCGGCGATGATCGCGTCCATCTCTTCGTCGTCGGTCGGGAGCCCGAGAAGTCGGGCGGTCTTCATGATCGAGATGTGGTAGACGACCTGCTCGTTCGGCGATTCCTGACGGATGACCATGTTACAGGGGAATAAGGCGCCGAGCCGGCCGTCGGTCGCGTCGAGCGCGCGGTCAGCCACGGCGGGGTTGCAGGCCCCGAGGACGTAGTAAGGGTCGCGGCCCGCGTCGACCTTCTCGTTGAGCATCTCGGACGGGGAGAACTCGACGGGGATCCCGAAGCCCGCGTCCAGACACACCTCGCGGACGCGTTCGATCGCCGACTCGTGGTCGGTTTCGAGCGTCGTCTGCGTCTCGCCGTACTCCTCGGGGTCGAGTTCGTGCGGATCGAACGGGATCGACATACGACGAATTCGCGTCGGTGGGACAAAAAGGCCGCGACGGGAGAGAAACGAAGCGAATGAGGACAGACTCGAACCGGTCGGAACGGGCTACTCGGTCGCGACCGGGCCGCGCCCGACGACCTCCTCGACCTCGGTCACGAACTCGCTCCGGCTCTCGAACAGGGGAACCTCGGAGTCCGCGAGCACGTCGTCGAGGTCGCGGGCACCGTCCGGCGTCCGGATCGTCGCGTCGCCCTCCTGGGCGCGCAGGTCGCTGCGCTTCGCGGGCCACGTGAGTCGGGACGCGACGCGAGCGACCGGCTCGCCCGCCACGTCCGGCCCCTCGCCCAGTTCGACGGCCGGCTCCTCCGGCTCCTCCGCTTCGGCCTCGTCGGTGTCGCTCATACCCCGCGCTTTCGCTCCGTCGACACTAATGGTTTCGATGCGAATCGGCACGGGGGCGGCGCGAGACCGGCGCGAGCCCCCGACGGAAGTGGTCGCCCGAATCGATTCGGCGTGACGATTATGTGGATTCACGCCAAGTTATGATTGGGATCACACACGACTCCCGCGACCACGTGCCGAACGACGGCGCGACCGGTTCCCCCGTTCCTGCCGTGTTCGGCGCATCTCACCGCCACCGTCTCTGTACAGCCCCTCGATCATCCCCTCACCGCCAGCCGCGATCGGTGTCGTTCAGCCGTTCGCACCCGGCTCCGGTGACGACGACGAGGTCCTCGATCCGGCAGCCGAACCGACCGTCGAGGTAGATCCCCGGCTCCACCGAGAAGACCATCCCAGGCTCCAGCGCCCGGTCGTTGCCGGCCACGACGTACGGCTCCTCGTGGACGTCGAGCCCCACACCGTGGCCAGTGCGATGGAAGAACGCGTCGCCGTACCCGGCGTCCTCGATGACCTCGCGGGCGGCCCGGTCGACCGCCTCGGCGGCGACACCCGGTTCGACCGCCTCAACCGCCGCGGCCTGCGCCTCGCGGACGACCTCGTGGACGCGCTGGTACTCGGCCGGCGGCTCGCCGTCGAAGACGAGCGTCCGCGTCTGGTCCGAGGGGTACCCGTCGACCCGCGTGCCGAAGTCGAGCACGACCGGCTCGCCGGAGCGGATCTGGCGATCGCCACAGCCGTGGTGCGGCTTCGCCCCGTTCGGCCCCGACCCGACGATCGTCTCGAAGGAGACGCCCTCACCGCCGTGGGCGGCCAGCCGGTCGGCGATCCAGTCGGCGAGATCGCGTTCGGTCATTCCGACGGCGTCAGCGCCGAGAGCACGGAGGTCCCAGACCGTCTCGTCGGCGGCCATGGCGGCCGCGCGCATCGCGTCCAGTTCGGCCTCGTCCTTTCGCACCCGCAGGTCGGCGAGCGCCTCGCTCGCGAGGCCCCACTCGGTGCCGGGCGCGGCGGCCCGGAGGTCCTGCGTGAACGTCGCCCACATCGTGTCGTCGACGAGGATGCGCCCCCCGCGGAGCCCGAGGTCGCCGAGCAGGTCCCGGACGGCGGCGGTCGGGTCGTCGCCGTCGACCCACGTTCGCACCGCGTCGACGGTGGTCTCCTCCCGGACCTGCGTCTCGTAGAGGGCGGGGACGAGGAGGGTCGGCTCGGCTGGGGCGGCCTCGTCTGTGGGATGGTCACCGGCCGGCACGGCGAGCAGGAGGTGTCGCTCGCCCGGTTCCTCGTCGAAGCCGGTGAGATACTGGAGGTTCCGGCTGGGGAAGCAGACGAGCCCGTCGGCCCCGACCTCCCGGAGCCGCGCCGCCGCGCGCTCGCGTCGTTCCGCGTGGACGTCTTCGGTCACGGTCGCACTCTGACCGGCGGTCGTTTATAAGTAGGGGCCCGTTGAGCGGACGGCAAGCGCCGCATAACGATATGGGAAGCACTCGCACGAGGTGGTATGAGCATTCAGACGGAGTCGACGTTCGACTGTCCCGAGTGCGACGTGACCGCCCCCTCGGCGTCAGTGCCGTACGACACTCTCGGCTACGCGGTCTGTCCGGTCTGTTCGCACACGACGGCACCGTCGAGCGGCGACGCTTGATCGGTCCGGCGGCGCGAACCGCGTCGTTTTAGCCGTCCCGCCCACCCTCTCCGGTATGCCCTGGTCAGTGGGACGCGAAGACGACGTAATCTCCGAGTGGGAGCGCTCCGACGGCTACGCGACGGTCCGGATCCGCGAGCGCGGCGACGGCGGGTTCGTCGCCCGCCTCGACGTGATGGAACAGGCCGACGACGAGTCGGCCTACGAGCGCGAGCGGTTCGGAGACCGCGAGACCGCACTCGACCGCGCGGCGGCGTGGCGCGAAGAGCGCGATATCGACTGATCCGCGACGCTGGCCGGCTCAAACCCGTATCGGTCGGAGCCGATGCCTCGCGTCGTGGTCCGGCGTCTCGCGGGGGTCCCGCCGACGAGGGTGGCTTTTTACTCTCGGTGGGGAATGAACCGTTATGACCGAACGAACGCGTCGCGACTGGCTCCGCGCCCTCGGCGCCGCGAGCACCGCGGGCGCAGCGGGGCTCTCCGGATGCTCCGCCTTCGACTCAGGGGATCCGTCAGCAGACGGCACGCCGGGGAACGGGGGTTCAGACGACGGGAGCGACCGGCCGATTGAAGGGACCGAGGACGGGCTGGCGACGCAGTTCCGACAGGGACTCCGGAACACCGGCTACGTCGACGCGACGATACCCGAGGCCGTCGAGACCGCGTGGGAAGTGCCGGCCAACCGCGGCGACCACTCGGCTTCGAAGGGGAGCCCGATCGAGGCGCCGAACGGGGCGATCGTGCTCGCCGACGACACCGGTCGGGTGCAGTCGATCGCGCCGGACGGGTCGATAAACTGGGCGACCTCGATCAGCGACGACGACCGCGGCAGCCACGGCACCCCGGCGATCGCGGACGGGAGCCTGTACGTCGGCACCTACGACGGCGTGGTCTCGTCGGTGGCGCTCGACGACGGCGAGATCCTCTGGCAGACCGACGCCGGCGACGCGGCCGCCGCCAGCCCGACCTACTTCGACGGGAAGCTCTACGTCGCCATCGAGCACGCGACCCCGAGCGGGAGCGTCGTCAAGATGGACGCGGAGAGCGGCGAGATCGAGTGGCGGGACGGGCGGCCGACCAACCATCCGCACTCGACGGTCGCGATCGACCGCGAGCACGGGCGCCTCATCTTCGGCTCCAACGACGGCCACTGCTACGCGTGGTCGTTCCCGGAGCTGGAACGCGAGTGGGCCTACGACACCGGCGGCGACGTGAAGCTCCCGCTCGCGATCAGCGAGGGAATCGCGGTCGTCCCCTCGTGGGCGGGGACCGTCACGGGGCTCGACGTCGAGGACGGCTCCGTGGTGTGGGAGTTCGAGACCGACGGCGGCGAGACGTCGAAGGGCGGTCCCGACCCGTCGGAGACGGGCGGCGTCATGTGCGCGCCTGCGGTCCACGACGGGGAGGTGTACGTCGGGAGCCACGACAGCAACGCCTACGCGATCGACCTCCGGACCGGCGAGAAGCTGTGGTCGACCGCGACGGGCGGCTGGATCACCGGGAGCGCGGTCGCCACGAACGATCACGTGCTCGTCGGCTCCTACGACGCGACGCTGTATGCGCTCGACCGCGACGACGGCTCGGTCACCTGGACCGCCGAGGGCCGCGGCGACGTGACCAGCGCGCCGTTCGTGACCGACGACGGGATTTACTACGCGGAGCGTGCCCCGCAGGACTCCGACGAGGCGGGGATGTGCTACAAGCTGGTCGCGAGCGAGTAGTGGCGAGTGGCGAGGCTCACCGCTCCGGGTGAATCGGCCCGTCGAACCCCCCACGGATCAACGGCTTCGCGACGTGTCGGCGCGCGCTCGGCGGAACCTCGTACCACCCGGGCTCCAGCTCTCGATCGATCGGCTCCTCGACTTTCCCGGGCGCGTCGGTACCGCAGTCGCGACAGCGGTACCCCTGGCCCCGTCCCGCCGAGGACATCGACCGCCCGCAGTCCGAGCAGGTCGGTACGGCGGGCTCCGTCTCAATGAGGTCGCGCACGGCGAACTTCTCCAGTTTCAGCGTCTCCGTCGCCGGATTGCTGTCGGCTCCGGCGTCTCCGCTGTCGCCCTCGGTGTCTCCGCTGTCGACTTTGGCGTCCCGGACCTCGTGCTCGCCGCAGACCGTCACCCGGTCGCCGGGACGGAGGGCGCGCACGTGGTCGCGGAACCGGCCGGTCGGTTTGAACGCGAGACACCGGAGGCGGGAGTCGTCTCGCCCGTCTGCGGGCGCCGCCACGTCGACGTGGACGTGTCCGCCGCGTTTCGTCTCCGGTTCGCTCGCGACGACGCCGGCGACGCGGTAGCCCGCGCCGTCGCGGAGGTCGCCGATCGCACCGGACGCGAGGTGCGCGTCGGTCCCCTGATTCGTCAGGAACGTCGCCGTGCGCTCGACCGGTTCGGAGGTGATCGTCTCGGCGACCTCGCGACACGCGTCGCCGTCGTCGCCGCGGATCCCGTGGAGGATCGGGCCGGGGGCGTTCGGGACGCAGACCGCCTTGCCGGTTTCGCGGTCGACCGTGTCCCAGACGGTTGGATAGCCGCGGTCGGCGGCCGCAAAGACGCTCTCGATGTCGATATCGCGAGGCGTGCCGCAGCGGTCGAGCTCGCGGTAGGTGATACGCTCGACGGTCCAGTCGTCGAACGCGGCTGGGGCGCCGACCGCCGCGAGCGCGCCGATCCGGCCGCGTCCCGCCACGGCCTCTGTGTCCGTTTCGCCGCCGGACCCGAACGCCGCGTGGCGGAAGCCGTGCTCGTCGGCGAGGTCAAGCGCCTCGTCGAGGGAGAGGCGGTGTCGGAGCGCGCGGCGGGCAAAGTCGGCCACGTCCGCCGGGATCGGCGCAGCGCTCGTGGATGGGGGGTCGGTCGGGCTCGGACCGGAGGCGACGCCGACTGCGCCGACGTCGTCCACGTCGATGTCGGCGACGACGACGCCGGGCGAGGTCCGGGGGTCGTCGGCCGCCGCGAACTCCTCGACGGTCTCCGCGGCGAGGTCGAACGCCGCCTCGGTGTCGACGCCGGAGACGTGGAGCGCGACCGCGGCGTTGCCCCGCGTCTTGTGTTTCACCGCGGGGTTGAGTCGAACGAGAAGGCGGCGGCGAACGCGGCCGCCGGCCGCGTCGAGCCGCTCTGCCAGTCGCGCGCCGACGTACGTCGTGCACATCCCGCGCTCGCGGGAGTCGGTGTCGTCGACGGCGACGATGGGCATACGCGCCCTTTCGCGCTCCCGAACAAACCGGTTTCGGGGCGCGGACGGAGGCGGCGCCCGTCACGACGTATATAACTGCATCGGCACCGCAATCGGGGAAATCGCAGGCGGGCGGGGGTTTCGAGCGTCTGCGACTGACACAACGCATATATGCGGTGAGCCGCTATCATCGGGCATGTCCCGGACTGCGCTGATCGAGAACGTCACCGCGATGCTGGAGGACGCGGGCTTCCTCGTGAGCGACCGGTGTGCGGTCCGGCCCAAGAGCTTCGACGTGGCGGCCCGGCGCGGCGAGGACCTCGTCCTCCTGAAGATTCTCGGGAACGTCGATGCCCTCGACGCGGAGACCGGCGCGGAGATGCGCCGACTGGGCGAGTACCTGCACGCGACGCCGATGGTGATCGGGGTCCGGACCCGCGACGAGGAGCTGAAGCCGGGTGTGGTCTACTTCCGGCATGGCGTTCCGGTTATCAACCCCGACACGGGATACGACCTGTTCGTCGAGGGGATGCCGCCGCTCATCTACGCGGCCCCCGGCGGGCTCTACGTGAGCCTCAACGGCGACCTCCTCGCCGACGAGCGCGAGGAGCGCGGCTGGTCGCTCGGCCGGCTCGCAACCGAACTCGGCGTCTCCCGGCGTACCGTCTCGAAGTACGAGGACGGGATGAACGCCTCTATCGAGGTGGCGATCCAGCTGGAAGAGCTGTTCAACGAGCCGTTCTCCAGCCCGGTCGACGTGCTCGACGGGGCCGGCGAGGTCCGCGACGCCGATCCCACGCCCTCGGCGCCCGAGTCCGACCCCGACGACGCACACGTCCTCCACGTCCTCACGAACGCGGGGTTCACGGTCCACCCGACCGCTCGGGCGCCTTTTAAGGCCGTCTCCGAGGACGAGGGGAGTTCCGTCCCACGGGTACTCACCGGCCACTCGACGTTTACCCCGGCCGCGGAGAAGCGTGCGCGAATCATGTCCTCGATCGGCGAAGTGGCACAGACCCGCTCCGTCTACTTCACAGAGGACAACGAGAAGCGCGAGTCGGTCGACGGCACCGCCCTCGTCTCCTGTGAGGAGCTCGCCGACATCTCCGACCCCGAGGATATCCGCGAGCTCATTCGCGACCGGGCAAAGGCGCCGTCGGAAGCGTAACTGGGCCTCGTCCGCACGTTCGTGTCGACCGCGTCGACGTTCTCTCCTACACCGCCGCCGTAGAGGGCGCAGCGACCGCTACCGGCCGAGGAGTCGGCTGAAGAAGCCGCCTTTGTCCTCGTCGTCCTCATCGTCTTCATCGCCTTCATCGTCGCCTTCCTCCTCTGAGAGGGCGGTGTTCATAGTCCCCGTGTCGTCGTCACGGAACGGGACGCTGCCGGCGAGTTCGTCGTCCGGATCGGACTCCGTCCGCTCGCTCGGCGTCGGTTCCGGTTCCGACGCGGGTTCCGATTCGGACGGGTCGTCCGGTGACGGCTCCACAGGACTCTCAGCGTCTGCCACCTCGTCCCCGGCGGTTGGGTCGTCCCCGGCGGTCGGGTCGTCCCCGGCGGTCGGGTCGTCCTCGTCGTCGAACTGCTCCGAGCCGAGGTCATCTTCGATCATCGCTTCGAGGTCGTCGCCGTCGACGTGGTCCTCGCCGACCGTCTCCGTCTCACCGTCGACGGGGCCGGCGTCGGCGTCGACCTCGGTGTCGGCTGCGCTCTCCGAGTCTTCGCCCGCCGCGTCGTTCTCAGCGGAGTTCGCGGGTTCAGCCTCCCCGATGTCCTGGACGGGCGACTCCGCGGCGACAATGATATCCTCCTCGTCGGCCGGCTCGCTGAGGCCGGCCCGCTCGGAGTCAGCGACAATGATGTCCCCCTCGTTCCGCGCGTCCGCCTCGTCGTCCGATTCGTCGGTCTCGTCCGGTTGTTCGGTGCCCCCTTCGGAGCCGTCTTCCGCCTCCCCGTCGCTCGTCTCTCCGTCGTCAGCCGCGGCTGTGTCGCTCCCGACTGCGAGCCCGGAACCGTCGATCGCCGCGCCGGTCAGCGCCCGTGTCAGATCGCGGTACGCACGGGTCGCCGGCGCGTCCGGGGCGAAGACCGGAAGCGGTTTGGCCGACTCCGCCGCGCGCACCACCGCGTCGTCTTCCGGGATCCGTCCGATCACCGGCGTGTCGAGCAGCTCTTCGACCGCGTCGATCGGGCCGTCGTCCGCGGCGGTCGCGGGATCGAGGCGGGTGATCGCGGCACCCGCGACAGAGCCGCCGAGCCGCTCGGTCAGCTGTCGGGTCTTCTCCGTGTCACCGAGGGCGCTCCGCTCCGCCGTGGAGACGAGGAGCGTCTCGTCCGCGAGCCCGAGCGGGAGCGTGGAGTCGTGGGAGAGCCCTGCGCCGGCGTCGACGAACACGTAGTCAGCGTCGTCAAAGGCGTCGACGACCGCCCGGAGCTCAGAGGGGTCGGCCGCCGCGTACGCGTCGAGGTCCGCCGCACCCGGGACGACGCGGAGACCGGCCGGACCGGCGTGAACCGCGTCGGTGGGGTCGGCCGCCCCCGCGAGGACGTCGTGTAGGGTGATCCCGCCGGGGGCCACGCCCACGGCCGCCGCGAGGTTCGCCATGCCGAGGTCGGCGTCGATCGCGACGACATCGGCGCCCGAATCGGCCAAGAGCGTCGCGACCGCCGCGGTCGTGGTGGTCTTTCCGACCCCACCTTTCGCCGACGCGACCGCATACACCGTTGCCATACGGTGAGGGTCCGGGGACTAGTACTTAAATGTAGGCGGCGACAGGGCGACCGCGACGGCGTTTCGCCGCAATCGCTCACCCGAATCAGCGGAACTGCCCGCGTACTTTCGCAAACACCTTATACGTCGCTTCTAGAGTTTCAGGCGATTAGTAGCATGGCGAGACCAGAGGTGCTCAACTCGATCAAGCAGGCCGAACGGGATGCGGACGAGATCATCGCGGAGGCGGAATCGGACGCCGACGAGCGCCTCGCCGAGGCTCGACAACGTGCGGAGGAAATCCGCGCGGAGGCCGAGGAAGAGGCGAACTCCGAGGCTGACGACCGGCTGGCGGCGGCCCGCGAAGAGGTCGAGGAACGCCGTGAGGAGATCCTCGACTCGGGTCGTGCCGACCGCGACGAGCTCGAACGCGAGGCCCGCGACCGCGTGGACTCGGCCGTCGACTACGCCGTCGAACGGTTCGAAGAAGCGGTGAACCAACAGGCCGAGGAGGCGGTGGATGCTCAGGCCTGAGCGGATGAGCAAGGTGTCGGTGACGGGCTCGAAGCGCGTCATCGACGACGTGATCGAGGCGACGTACGAGCACCACTCCCTGCACGTCACCGACTACGACGAGCGCTACGAGGGCTTCGCGCCCGGCGAGTCGCTCGACGGCGCGGAGACCGTCAACGAGAAGCTCGTCACCGTACGCTCGCTCGAAAGCATCCTCGACGTCGAGGACGGCGAGGCCGACGGGGGGCGCGCGCTCGACGACGAGGAACTCGAAACAGAGCTGTTCGACGTGCGCGACCGCGTCAACGAGCTCAACGACCAGCGCGACGATCTCATCGGGGAGATCCGCGACCGACAAGAGGAGATCGACCGAATGGAGCCGTTCGCGGATCTTGGCATCGAGCTCGACCTGCTGGGCGGCTACGACTCGCTCGAAGTCGTCGTCGGCGAGGCGAAGCCGGACGCGGTCGAGGCGGCGCTCGCCGACGCGGACGGGATCGACGCGTTCCAGGTGTTCGCCGGGAGCGGCGTCATCGCGATCTTCGGACGCCCCGCCGACGGGGCCGACGAGGGCGTCCTACAGGACTCGCTCGTCGGCGTCGACATCGCGCTGCTCGAAGTGCCGGACGCGGAGGCGAGCCCGAGCGAATACGTCGCGGGGCTGGAACGCGAACGCGAGGAGCTCCGGGCCGATCTTGAAGCTATCGAGACCGAGCTCGCGGCGGTGAAAGAGGAGGCGGCCAGCTTCCTGCTGCGCGCCGAAGAGCAGCTCACAATCGAGGCAGAGAAGAAGCAAGCGCCGCTCTCCTTCGCGACCACCGAGAACGCGTTTATCGCCGAGGGGTGGGTTCCGACCGAGACGTTCCCCAACCTGGAGGCGGCCATCGCCGACGCGGTCGGCGACCACGCCGAAGTCGAGGAGCTCGAGCGCGCGTCGTTCACGCCCGACGGCGACCACCACACGGAGGCGGTCGCGGACGGCGGCGCCGCGGACGACACCGATCGCGAGGCGGCCACGGACGGCGGTCACGCGGGCCACGGCAGCGACGACCCGCCGGTCGTCCAGAGCAACGGAAACGCGGCCGGTCCCTTCGAAGTGCTCGTGCAGGGCTTCGGGCGGCCGAAGTACTCGGAGTTCGATCCGACGCTCTTAGTCTTCCTCACGTTCCCGCTCATGTTCGGCTTCATGATCGGCGACATAGGATACGGCGTGTTGTACGCCGCCATCGGCTACTTCCTGTACAGCAACTACGAGGGGACGTTCCGCGAGCTCGGCGCCGTCGCGCTGTGGGCCGGCGGCTTCACGATCCTGTTCGGGGTCTACTTCGGGCTCGACGTGTTCGGCTACCACGCCTACCAGCTGCTGCCGGGTGAGGTTCACTGGCCCGTCGGCGGGAAGGGCCTCTCGCCGGCCGACATCGACTGGGCGCTGTCGTTCCTCGTCGCCAGCGTGCTGTTCGGACTCGTCCACCTGAACGTGGGGCACATCCTCTCGTTCGTGAGCAACTACCAGCAGCACGACCTGAAACACGCGATGTACGAGGGCGGCTCGTGGCTGCTGATCCTCAACGGCGCGTGGATCTGGATCTTCAGCCAGCAGCTCCCCGGTCCGAAGCCGGACTTCCTGTTCGAGTCGTTCTCGATCCTCACGTTCGGGGCGGTATCGTTCGCCGGCTTCCCGGTCGCGGTCGGGTACGCCGCCATCGTGGCCATCGTGCTCGGAATCGTCCTGCTCGCGATCGGTGAGCCGCCGGAGCTCGCCGAGGTGCTCGCACCGATTGTCAACGTCATCTCGTACGCCCGGATCATGGCCGTCCTGCTCGCGAAGGGCGGGATGGCACTCGCCGTGAATCTGCTGGCGTTCGGGGCGTACATCGACGAGGGGGGCGACGGGAGCTTCCACTTCATCTTCTCCGCCGACTACCTCGAATACGTCCAGAACCACCCCGGTGACTACGAGCTCGTCTTTGCCGGGATCACGACCGCGTTCGACCCGGCCTCGATCGGCGCGGTCGGCGTCCTGGCGCTCGTCGGCGGGATCGTCGTCGCGATCGTCGGACACATCGTCGTCCTCGCGCTCGGGGTCACCTCTGCCGGCATTCAGGCGGTGCGTCTCGAGTACGTGGAGTTCTTCGGGAACTTCTATCACGGCGGCGGCGACAGCTACCTGCCGTTCGGCTACGACCGTCAGTACACCGCCGAGGACGACTGACGGTCGCGGTCCGCTCCGGGACTAACCTCGCGGACAGCACACATAATCAAAGATCAGCGTCGTGAGACGTATTTCTCTCCCGTGTCAGGGGCGCGCTATTCGGTCGTTTTGGGAAGCTTTATGACCACTGTGGCGGCAACTAGCAACTGTTCGGAGACGAGCAACCGCAACTACTACCAATGCTTGAAGCTACCAACGAACTCGGGAACGTCGCACTGCAGGCCGGTGGAACGCTGACTGACGCCAACGCCGCGGCAGCACTCGCTGTCGGGCTGGCAGCGCTCGGCGCGGGCTATGCCGAGCGGGGGATCGGTTCCGCGGCCGTCGGCGCGATGGCCGAGGACGACGATCTGTTCGTCAACGGGCTCATTCTGACGGTCCTCCCTGAGACAATCGTCATTCTCGCACTCGTCGTCGTCTTCATCGTCTGAGCGGCACTCCCTTTCACACCAATGAGTTTGGACACTGTCGTTGAGGACGTTCGAGACGAAGCACACGCGCGTGCAGACGAGATCCGTGAGGCGGCGGAGTCCGAGGCGGACGAGATCGTCGCCGAGGCGGAGGCCGACGCCGAGCGCATCCGCGAAGAGCGGCTCGCCGAGGTCGATCGACAGATCGATCAGGAACGCGAGCAGACGCTCTCCTCGGCCAAGCTCGAGGCCAAACAGGAGCGGCTCGGCGCCCGTCGCGACGTCTTAGAAGACGTCTACGACGATGTCGAAGCCACCATCGACGGGCTTGACGGCGACCGGCGCCGCGAGCTGACCGAGACCTTACTCGACGCGGCTCTCGCGGAGTTCGACGACGACGCGGACGTCGCCGTCTACACCCGCGCCGAGGACGTCGAGCTCGTCGAGGAGCTCGTCGATGGCCGCAACGCCGAGGTCGACGGCGAAGTCGACTGCTTCGGCGGCGTCGTCGCGGAGAGCGACACCTCTCGCGTTCGCGTGAACAACACGTTCGACTCGATCCTGGAGTCCGTCTGGGACGACGAGTTGAAGAACATCTCGGAGCAGCTGTTCGACCAATGAGCGCCGCCGGGAGCTCGAACCCAGAGTACGTCGTCGCGCGGGTTCGTGCCCGCCGCGGCAGCCTCTACGGCGACGAGGAGTACCGGAAGCTGACCCGGATGGGCCCGGCGGAGATCGCTCGGTTCATGGAGGAATCGAGCTACGGCGCGGATATCAACGCCCTTGGCAGTCGCCACGGCGGCGTGGACCTGATCGAGTACGCGTTGAACCGGAATCTGGCCGGACAGTTCGACGACATCCTCGACTGGAGCGAGGGGTCACTGTACGACCTCATCGCCCGATATCTCCGCAAGTTCGACGCCTGGAACGTGAAGACGGTCATCCGCGGCGTCTACACGGACGCGGACCAGTCGGCCATCGAAGTCGACCTGATTCGCGCCGGCGAGTTCGACGACCGACTGATCCGGCGGCTGCTCGAGGCCGACTCCATCGACGCGGTCGTCGAGGTGCTCGAAGACACCATCTACGGGGACCCGCTGCGGGAGGCGTACACGGAGTACGAGGAGACGGATACACTCGTGCCGCTGGAGAACGCCGTCGACCGCGCGTTCTACGATCGGCTCCTGTCGGGACTCGGGAACGACGAGCCGACCCGTCAGTACGAGGCGTTCCTCAGGGCGGAGGTCGACTTCCGGAACGCAACGAACGCCCTCCGGCTCGCCCGGTCGGGCGCGGATATCGACCCGGCGGCGTACTTCATCGAGGGCGGCGAGCTGTTCACCCGCGGGTCGCTCGCGCGGCTCGCGCGGAACCTCGACGAGCTCGTGGAGTACATCGGTGACAGCCAGTACGGCGAGGAGCTGGGGCCTGCACTCCGCGAGCTCGAGGAGGCGGACAGCCTCATCGCGTTCGAGCACGCGACCGACGCCGCCCTGCTGGCGTACGGCGACCGGCTCGGCACGGTCCACCCGGTGTCGATCACACCGATCATCTCCTACATCCTCGCGAAGGAGCGCGAGGTGGAGAACATCCGGGCGATCGCCCGCGGCAAGGAGGCCGGTCTGTCGGCCGACGAGATCGAATCGGAGCTGGTGATAACATGAGCCAGGAGATCGCCGTCGTCGGGAGCCCGGAGTTCACGACTGGATTCCGGCTCGCCGGCGTGCGGAAGTTCGAGAACGTACCGGACGACGAGAAGGACGAGCGGCTCGACGACGCCGTCGAACGGACCCTCGACGACGAGGGAACCGGCATCATCGTGATGCACACCGACGACCTCGACCACCTCTCGCGGGGGACCCGCGAGGCGGTGGAGGGGAGCATCGAGCCCGTGCTCGTGACGCTCGGCGGGTCCGGCGCCGGCAGCGGCGGGCTGCGCGACCAGATCAAACGAGCCATCGGGATCGACCTGATGGAGGAGGACGACTAATATGAGTAAAGCAGAATCCACGGAGACCACCCCAACCGAAGACGGTGTTATCCAAAGCGTGAGCGGTCCGGTCGTGAGCGCCCGCGACCTCGACGCCCGCATGAACGACGTCGTCTACGTCGGCGACGAAGGCCTCATGGGGGAAGTGATCGAGATCGAAGGCGACATCACGACCATTCAGGTGTACGAGGAAACCTCCGGGGTCAGCCCCGGCGAACCCGTCGAGAACACGGGCGAGCCGCTGTCGGTCGACCTTGGTCCGGGCATGCTGGACTCCATCTACGATGGCGTCCAGCGTCCCCTGGACGTGCTGGAGGGCAAGATGGGCAGTCCGTACCTCGACCGCGGGGTCGACGCGCCCGGCATCGACCTCGAGCAGGAGTGGGAGTTTGAACCCACGGTCGAGGTCGGCGACGAGGTCGGCCGCGGCGATATTGTCGGCGTCGTCGAGGAGACGGTCACCATCGACCACAAGGTGATGGTACCGCCGGACGCCCTCGAGGAGGACGAGACCACCGAGGTCACCGCCATCGAGGCGGGCTCGTTCGACGTCACCGAGACGGTGGCCGAGCTCGCCAACGGGACGGACGTCTCGATGCACCAGGAGTGGCCCGTCCGCGAGGCGCGGCCCTCTGAGAACAAGAAGACCCCCCGGACGCCGCTGGTGTCCGGTCAGCGCATCCTCGACGGACTGTTCCCCATCGCGAAGGGCGGGACGGCCGCGATCCCGGGCCCGTTCGGCTCCGGGAAGACGGTCACCCAGCACCAGCTCGCGAAGTACGCCGACGCGGACATCATCATCTACGTTGGCTGCGGCGAGCGCGGCAACGAGATGACCGAGGTCATCGAGGACTTCCCAGAGCTCGAGGACCCGGCCAACGGCAACCCGCTGATGGCCCGGACCTCGCTCATCGCGAACACCTCGAATATGCCCGTCGCGGCGCGTGAGTCCTGTATCTACACGGGGATCACGATCGCGGAGTTCTACCGCGACATGGGGTACGACGTGGCGCTGATGGCCGACTCCACCTCGCGGTGGGCGGAAGCCATGCGCGAGATCTCCTCCCGGCTGGAGGAGATGCCCGGCGAGGAGGGGTACCCCGCGTACCTCGCCGCCCGGCTCGCGCAGTTCTACGAGCGCGCCGGCTACTTCGAGAACGTCAACGGGACGGAGGGGTCCGTCTCGGCGATCGGCGCGGTGTCGCCGCCCGGCGGCGACTTCTCCGAGCCGGTCACCCAGAACACGCTTCGTATCGTGAAGACGTTCTGGGCGCTCGACGCGGACCTGGCGGAGCGCCGCCACTTCCCGTCGATCAACTGGAACGAGTCGTACTCGCTGTACAAAGATCAGCTCGACCCCTGGTTCGAAGACGAGGTCGCCGACGACTGGGCGACGAAGCGTCAGTGGGCGGTCGACGTACTCGACGAGGAGACCGAGCTGCAGGAGATCGTCCAGCTCGTCGGGAAGGACGCGCTGCCCGACGACCAGCAGCTCACCCTCGAGATCGCCCGGTACCTGCGCGAGGCGTACCTCCAGCAGAACGCGTTCCACCCGGTGGACACGTTCTGTCCGCCGGAGAAGACGTACCTCATGCTGACGACGATCGAGACGTTCAGCGACGAGGCGTTCGACGCCCTCGAAGCGGGCGTCCCCGTCGAGGAACTCGTCGACACCGAGGCCGCTCCCCAGATCAACCGGATCGGCGTCCAGGAGGAGTACGAGGAGTACATCGAGGAGCTCAAAGCGGAGATCACCGAAGAAATCCGGAGCCTCTACTAACATGAAAGAGTATCAGACTATCACCGAGATCAGCGGCCCCCTCGTGTACGCCGAGGTCGACGAGGCGATCGGCTACGACGAGATCGTCGAGATCGAGACGGCACAGGGGGAGACGCTGCGCGGACAAGTACTCGAATCCTCGGAGGGCGTCGTCGCCATCCAGGTGTTCGAGGGCACCTCCGGTATCGACCAGAACGCGTCCGTCCGCTTCCTGGGCGAGACGATGAAGATGCCCGTCACCGAGGACCTCCTCGGCCGGGTCCTCGACGGCTCCGGCCGCCCGATCGACGACGGCCCGGAGATCGTCCCCGACGAGCGACAGGATATCGTCGGCGCGGCGATCAACCCGTACTCCCGGGAGTATCCGGAGGAGTTCATCGAGACGGGCGTCTCCGCCATCGACGGAATGAACACGCTCGTTCGCGGCCAGAAGCTCCCGATCTTCTCCAGCTCTGGCCAGCCGCACAGCGAGCTGGCGATGCAGATCGCCCGGCAGGCCAGCGTGCCCGAAGAGGAGGAGAGCGGCGAGGACAGCTCCGAGTTCGCCGTCATCTTCGGCGCGATGGGGATCACGGCCGAGGAGGCCAACGAGTTCATGGAGGACTTCGAGCGTACCGGTGCACTGGAGCGCTCCGTCGTCTTCATGAACCTCGCGGACGACCCCGCCGTCGAGCGGACGGTCACCCCGCGGATGGTGCTCACGACGGCCGAGTACCTCGCCTTCGAGAAGGATTACCACGTCCTCGTCATCCTGACGGATATGACCAACTACTGCGAGGCGCTCCGCGAGATCGGGGCGGCCCGCGAGGAGGTCCCGGGTCGACGCGGGTACCCGGGGTACATGTACACCGACCTGGCGCAGCTGTACGAGCGCGCCGGGCGGATTCAGGGCCGTGACGGCTCGGTGACGCAGATCCCGATCCTCACGATGCCGGGCGACGACGACACGCACCCGATCCCGGACCTGACCGGGTACATCACGGAGGGGCAGATCTACGTCGACCCAGACCTGAACAGTCAGGGGCTCGAGCCCCCGATCAACGTGCTCCCCAGCCTGTCGCGGCTGATGGACGACGGGATCGGCGAGGGGCTCACCCGCGAGGACCACGCCGACGTGAAAGACCAGATGTTCGCGGCGTACGCGGAGGGCGAAGACCTGCGCGACCTCGTGAACATCGTCGGTCGCGAGGCGCTTTCGGAGCTCGACAACAAGTACCTCGACTTCGCGGACGCCTTCGAGTCGGAGTTCGTTGACCAGGGCTTCGACCAGAACCGCGACATCGAGGAGACGCTAGAGATCGGCTGGGACCTGCTCTCGATGCTCCCGAAGGACGCCCTCAACCGGGTCGACGAGGAGTTCATCGAGGAGTACTACCGCGAGGACGACTCCGAGCGCGAAGTCGTCGAAGCGGCCGACTGACGCGTTCCTTCTTTCCACTCTTTCGCCCTCGAACAGCGGCTGCGCCGGATGCTCACTCTCCGTCGCCGTCGTTCTCGACCAGATCGATTACGTTCTCCCGACCGATCCGAAGCTTCTCGACCTCGTCGTCGTCGGCCATTCGCGAGAGCACGCGCGACGTCTTCGATTTCGACCAGCCGAGCGCGTCGACCACGTCGGACTGTTTCATCCGTCCGCCCTCCTCACGGAGCGCGCGCTCGACGCGGTCTTCGTCCGTGAGCAGCGTCGGGTCCGGGTCGCTTGAGTCAGCCGATTCCTCAGACGCGAGCGCTCGCTCCTCGGTGGGCGCCGGCGTTCTGTCGCCGGATCCCTCCGATACGGTAGCGACCTGCTCGTCCTCGGCGCTCTGCTTCGCGGCGACACCGCCCTGTCTCGAGGGGCTCGCTGCGGGAGAATCGCTGTCGTCGCCGAGCGCGAGACGACCGGTCCGGACGGCGAACGCGACGACAAATACACCGGCGAGGAGGAGGCCGACGAGTGCGACGGCGGAGATCGGGGCGTCGGCTCCACTGCTGTCTCTGCCCGCGTTACCGCCCTCGTCGCCGACACCCGTCGCGGGCGCGGCGCGGACGCTCGGCCGGCCGTCGGCGAAGTCTTCACGCCCCCGCCACTCGACGACGCCGTCGTCGATCTGATCCGGGGTCGGCGAGGCGTCGGCGATCGCGTAGCCGTCGGGGGCCGAGATCGCCAGCGCGTCGTCGTCGCCGATGAAGAAGCCGCCGTCGAACACGTCGCCGACGACGACCGCGTCGCCGTCGACGGCCGCGAAGCCGGTCCACGTGAAACGGAAACTGACGACGCCCCACCGACGCGGCACCTCCTGTATCGACGTGTCGGCCTCGAAGTCGATTGCGCGCATCTCGCGGTCCGCCGAGTCGTTGGCGGCCGCGACGACGCCGGTCATCCGGTCGGCGAACGGGTCGAGGTAGCGACTCGTGTTCGCTCGGAACTGCGCTTGAAACCGCTCGTACTCGGTGACCGCCGACTCGTTTTCGAGCCGCGTCCGGAGGGTGATCTCCCACGTCCCCGAGCCGTCGGCGGCGAGGTCGATCCGCGTGATCGTGTTGTCCGGCTCCGGCTGGTCGTCGGTCTGTGGAACCCCCGTCGTCTGTGCGCCAGCGGGCGCGGCAAACGCGACGGCGGCGACACAGCAGGCGGCGACGAGGAGGGCGGCGATCGATCGGACCGTCCGATCGCGTCGTCTCATTAAATCGGGGTTGTTCGGCTCGCGGGTTAAACCTACAGATCGTCGTGTGACGCCAATCGCGAAATCCGTTGCAACTCGGTGCAACGGTCGCTCGCGCGGTGCAATCCGGCGAAACAGAGCGCAACGAGCCGCCACGGTCGACCCGGTATATGTGGTGGGCGCTCGTCAGACCATCCGTGATGAAAGGGACACAACTATTGACCGTTCTCGTGGCGCTGGGGCTCGTTCTGGGCTCCGTGCCGGGCGGGGCGCTCGCGAGCGCCACCGGCGCCGAGGACGCGACGGCTATCGACGCACCCGACGCGCCGATCGAGGGTATCGACGACTCGGCCGCCACGGCACAGACGGACGACGGAAACACCAGCGAGGACGGGCCCGCTGGCGACGACGAGAACGCCAGCGAAGATGACGGAAACACCTCGCGGGCGACCGTCGGCCAGCAGCTCGCGACGGTGATCGCTGTCACCGACGACGAGGTCTCGAGCGACGTCGAGTCGTCGTCGCTCGACGCGGCGCTCGAGGGCGCCAATGAGTCCGAGCGCGCGGCGGTCCTCGCGGACCGCGCCGCTGCGCTCCGTGACCGCGCCGACGAGATCGTCACGGACGGGCGCGAGGCGCGCGTCGCCTACGAGGACGGCGAGATCACTCGCGGCGAGTTCGCACAGCGGCTCGCGGTGCTCGCCGGCCAGGCCCGCACGGTCGATCGGGGCTTCGAGCGAGCCGACGAACACGCGGACGAGGTCTCCGCGCTCGAACTTCGCGCGGCGGGCTACGACCGGCGCGCCAACGCGGAGGCGCGCCAGCGACTCACTCGCGTGACGGGTACCGGAGCGAGCGCGCTGCTCGCGCAGTACACCGGTGAGAACGCCGGTGAGTTCTCCCTCGAAGTCGACGGCGGCGTCTCCATCGAGGTCAAAAGCGACGACGGCGAGCGCTCGCGTGAGTTCGAGCGCGATCAGCCCGGTAACGGCACCTTCGAGGTGAGCCAGAGCGACGCGCTCGCGGCCGCCACGGAGCAGCTGTCGACCGACGACGGCGAGTGGACGCTTCGGTCCGCCGACCGCGACGGGGACGACGGCTACTACGAGTTCGAGTTCGCCTTCTTCGGTCCGGAGACGACCGGCGAAGCCGAGGTGAGCGTCGACGGCCAGACCGGCGAGGTGTTCGAGTTCGAAGAGGAACTCGAACCGCGCGAGGCCGACAACGACGGCGACGATGCCGACGAGGAGACACCCCTATCGGTCTCGATCGTCAACGGGACGGCAGAGCCGGGTGCGACGGTGACGCTCCGTGTGACCGCCGCCAGCGAACCCGTCGAGGGCGCGACCGTCGAACTGGACGACCAAGGCGCCGGGACGACCGACGCGGACGGACAGATCACGGTGACGCTGCCCGACGACGACGAGGTCGATATCGAGGTCGACGACGGCGACCGCGAGGGCGAGCTGGAGTTCACGCTCCGGTCGGACTCCGGGGAGGACGAGGCGGACGCGGAGATCCGCGATAGGCTCTCCGTGGACGGAACCGTCGAGAACGGAACGGTCACCGTCTCGGTCACCTACGACGGCGAGGGTCTCGACGGCGTCTCCGTCTACGTCGACGGCGACCGGGTCGGAACGACCGGCGCGGACGGGAGCCTCTCGTTCGACGCGCCCAGCGTCGAGGACGAACTGGGAGTGACGCTCGTGAAGGGCGCGTTCGAGGCCGAACTCGAGTTCGAGGTCGCCGCGGACGGGACGCTCGTGCTCGGAGACGTCGATATCGACGAGCGTGACGCGGACGATCGCGACGGCGACGAGGACGACCGCGACGAAGGTGAACACGACGAGGACGACCGAGACGAGGATGACCGAGACGAAGGTGAACGCGACGAGGATGACCGAGATAGCGATCGCGATGCGGACGAGCTCTCGGTCGCCGTCGTCTCTGGCGAGCCCACACCCGGCGCGACGGTGACAATCGAAGTGACCGACGCCGACGGTGACGCCGTCGAGGGTGCGACCGTCGAGGTCGAAGGCGAGGTTAGCGGAACGACCGACGCGAACGGGCAGATCGCAGTGACGCTCCCGACTGATACCGATGAGGTCGGGATCGACGTCGAAGACGATGACCGCGAGGGGGAACTCGATCTCGAGTTCGACACAGGTGATGACACAGACGACGCAGAGGCTAGCGATGCTGACGAGGACGGTGACGACGCTGACGGCGACAGTGACGACGCTGACGACGACACGGAGGACGACGAGTGATGCGGTCCCGTAGCCGCGTCGTCGCCACAGTTGCGGCCGTCGCGGCGTTCGCGTTGGTCGGCGTGCTCCTCGCACCGGGGGCCGCCGCGCTCGACGGTCCGGGGGCGGAGCCCGCGGCCGAAGAGGGTTCGGCGTTCGTCGTCGCGCTCGAACCCGACGGCGACGCGACGGTCTCGCTCGTGTTGACCTACGACCTCGCTGACGCCGACGACGAGGCCGCGTTCGAGGACCTGCGCGAGCGTCCGGAGAACGTCACCGCCAGATTCGACGACCGCATCGCCCGGATCGCCGATCGGACGGCGACGCAGGTCGACCGCGAGATGTCCGTCTCCGACGTTCGCACCGAGATCGAGTCCGGAGACGGCACCGGAGTCGTCCGTCTCTCGGCGACGTGGACGAACCTCGCCGTAGTCGACGGTGATCGGCTCGTCGTGAGCGAGCCGTTCGCCAGCGAGTTCCGACCTGACCGCCCGTTCGTCCTCGTCGCTCCTGACGGGTACGCCCTCGCTGACACGACGGTCGAGGCAGACGCGACGACCGCCTCCGACGGCAGCGACGCGTCGACTGCTGAGTGGGCCGCTGGCACGGATCTATCTGGGTTCTCGGCCGCGTTCGCTCCGAGCGACGCCGCCGGCGTCACCGACGGCTCGCTGCCGACGCCGCTGGTCCCGACGCTGGCGCTGCTCGTCGCCGGACTGCTCGGCTACGCCGGCTGGCGACGGGCGTAGCGGGAGCGAACTGCACCGAGCCACACCGACCTGCACCGAACAATCGCCACGGGTCCCACCGGGTCGCGACCCCGCCGTCGCCCCCACCGGGCCCGAAAGAGCGATCGCCATCCCGAATCCGGCCGTCGGGAGCGCTCGCTCGTCGCTGTCAGAGGCACGCGACCCTCCACACCCTCCTGTTCGGTGGACCATGGACGTTTTGTTCGTTCGGCACCAGGACTTCGTATGACACGACCGGGGTTCGCGAGGCTCGATCCGAGGTCTGAGCGGTCGATACGCGCGTCTGGTTCAGCGACGTCGGCGAGTACTGACGCCGTCGACGAGGCGCTGAAGACCCGCACCATGGACCAGGCGCCGGTCGGGATCACTATCGCGGACGCGACGAAGTCGGACATGCCGCTGATATACGTGAACGCGGCGTTCGAGCGGATGACCGGGTACTCGCCTTCGTACGCGGTCGGTCGTAACTGCCGGTTCCTTCAGGGTGAGGCGACCCAAGAGAATCCGGTGGATCAGATGCGCACCGCCATAGAGAACGGCGAGCCCACGACGGTCGAGATCCGCAACTACCGGCGGAGCGGCGAGCTGTTCTGGAACGAGGTGACGCTCGCACCGCTGCGAGACGAGTCGGGTGAGGTCGTGTACTACGTCGGCTTTCAACAGGATGTCACCCGCCGCAAGCAGGCCGAGCAGGCCGCTGCACACCGGACTGAACGGGTCGAATACGAGCGGACTGCACAGACCCGTCTCCTGGAGCGATTGGACGGCGTCGTCGCCGACGTCACCGAAGCCGTGGCGCTGGCATCGTCACGAGAGGAGCTTCGACGGAACGTCGTCCAGAGCATCGCAGACACGTACACCGGCGCGTGGATCGGGACGTACGACCCGGCGAACGAGACGGTCGAACCGCAAGCGGTAGCGGGGGACGTCGGACCGGACGGCGGAGCGACCACCGTGGAGACCGCGACCGATAGCGCTCAATCGGCGAACCCCGTCGTCGCGGCGGCGATCGACGATCGAGAGGTGCATATCGAACCGATCGATGCAGACAAGTCGACAGAGGCGGCCGCGGTCGCCGGCGTGCCGCTCTACTTCGGCGAGGCGACCTACGGGGTCATCGCCGTCTACGCGCAGACCGAGGAGTTCCAGCGGCACGAACGCGACGTGCTGACGGCGCTCGGCCGGACCGTTGCGATCAGCATCAACGCGCTTGAGAGCCAGCGGACGCTCCGGGGGGACGGCGTCGTCGAGTTCGAGCTGGTGCTCGGCGATCATCCGCTGGGGTCGTTCGCCGAGGCGCTGTCCTGTTCGCTCCGGCATACCGGCACCGTTGGCGACCGCGACGAGCAGTCGTTGCTGTTCGAACTCGACGGTGCGACGGACATCGACACCGAGGACGTCTCCGCGGTCGCCGAGACGGCGGGCGTCACGGTCCACGCGATGTTCGCCGCGGACACAGACGTACCGGTGGTCGAACTGTCCGTCGACGCGACACCGCTGGAGGACTTGCTCAGAGAGTACAGCGGCGAACTGTCCAACTGGGCGGTCGAGAAGGGCGCCGCGATCGCGACGATCGAGGTGGGTCGAGAGGCCTTAGCACGCTCGCTCGCGGCCGACGCCATGGAGAAGCTACCGAGTACGGACCTCCGCAGCTATCGCCGGCGGGAACAGACGCACCGGACTCAGCGCGGGTTCGTTGCCGATATCGAGTCGCAACTGACGGAGCGGCAACGCGCCGCGCTGATCCGCGCGCACACGAGCGGGTACTTCGAGTGGCCACACGGGACGAGCGGAGACGAAATCGCCGAGTCGATGGGAGTCACCCGATCGACGTTCCACCAGCACCTGCGAGCGGCACAGCGGAAGATCGTCGCAGCGATCCTCGAACGCTAGTCGGTACCGGTCGACGGCGGCCCGTTCCCTTCGAAGAGCGGTTCGCGTGTGACCGACTCGCGTCGCGCATCCACACTAGTTGGGTACGTCGTTTAGTATTAACCTTCCATTATAGATAACTGCGTCATGATGGCACAACCCGGCAGCGAAGGGATCTGGCTCTGGATAGGGACGTTAGGTATGCTTCTTGGGATGCTGTATTTCATCGCTAGGGGGTGGGGAGAGACCGATAGGCGGCGTCAGGAGTTCTACATCGTGACGATCTTCATCACCGCCATCGCGTTCGTCAACTACCTCGCGATGGCGCTCGGGTTCGGGCTTACCACGGTAACGATCGCCGGCGAAGAGATTCCGATCTACTGGGCACGGTACACCGATTGGCTGTTCACGACGCCGCTTCTGCTCCTCGACCTCGGTCTGCTCGTTGGAGCGAACCGGAACGAGCTCGCCTCGCTGGTCGGGCTCGACGTGCTGATGATCGGTACCGGAGCGATCGCGACGCTGTCGACGAGCGCGGCCGTGCTCTCCACGGACGGAACGCGGCTGGTCTGGTGGGGCGTCTCCACTGGCTTCCTGCTCGTCCTCCTGTACATGCTGTACGGCTCACTCGACGACAAGGCGTCTCAGCTGTCCGGTTCCGCCGCGTCGACGTTTAGCACCCTCCGGACGCTAGTCGTGGTCATATGGCTGGTCTACCCGGTCTGGTGGATCCTCGGGACCGAAGGGCTCCGGATCCTCTCGCTCAACATCGAGACGGCGGGATTCATGGTGCTCGATCTGACCGCAAAGGTCGGATTCGGGTTCATCCTGCTGTCGAGCCGTGAAGTCCTCGACGCCGCTGGCTCAGCGGTGAGCGAGGCTGGAACCGCAGACTGACTCGGGCAATCGAACGCGGTCGACGGGTCTCAAAAATCGACCCGCGTAGCTGCTCCCCGCTTCCATCGGAGCCCTCCCGGTTGCGTACTCTCTTTTTTCGTGTCGAAGGGTGACAAACCCGAGAGCGACGACCGCCGAAATCCGTCGGCGAACAATAAAAGATTAACAGGCTCGGTTCGTTACACTCTTCCAATAGATGGCCAAGGACGTCAAACCGACACGCAAGAACCTGATGGCGATCGAGGACCGCATCGAGCTCTCCGAGCGCGGTCACGACACGCTCGAGCAGAAGCGTGACGGCCTCATCATGGAGTTCATGGATATCCTCGATCAGGCGCAGGACGTCCGCTCAGACGTGTCCGAGACCTACGAGACGGCCCAGCGCAAGATCGACATGGCTCGCGCGATGGAAGGCGACGTCGCCGTCCGTGGCGCGGCCGCGGCGCTGAAAGAGCATCCCGAGATCACGACCCAGTCGAAGAACATCATGGGCGTCGTAGTCCCGCAGATCGAGTCCTCGAAGGTGAGAAAGAGCCTCGACGAGCGAGGGTACGGGCTGCTCGGCTCCTCCGCACGGATCGACGAGGCCGCGGACGCGTACGAGGCGCTGTTGGAGAAGGTCATTCTCGCCGCCGAGGTGGAGACGGCGATGAAGAAGATGCTCACGGAGATCGAGACCACGAAGCGCCGGGTGAACGCCCTCGAGTTCACGCTCCTCCCGACCCTGTACGAGAATCAGGAGTATATCGAGCAGAAGCTCGAAGAGCAGGAGCGTGAGGAGATCTTCCGTATGAAGAAGATCAAAGCCAAAAAAGAGGAGGAAGAGGCAGAAGAGGAGGCAGCCGCCGAGGCCGAGGCCGCAGCGGTCGAAGACCCCGAACCAGCCGACTGAGGCGGTCGTTGCATTCCGTACCGTGCAGTCGCTCCGTAGTGCTGTCCGGTCGCTTTTCGTCTCCGGTTCTCCGTTATCGCCGCGTCGCACGTTCAGCGCGTGAACTGTCGCTGTCGGATCGGAAGTCGCCGAGACGGACGGCAGTAATAATGTGTAAAAAGTCCATTGCTACTGAGTAGTAACGTGTTCCAATCGGCAGTCGATACTGGTGAAGCAGTGACACACGAGAGGTTGTTCGCGTTTGCAGGCCGCGCTTTCAGCGCGATTCACAACGCCACAACCGGGCCATCTGTCGAAAACCATCTCATAAGTTATCCATGGTCGGCGAGGGGTTACAGAGATATAGAATTGTATATTTTATACACAACTGTTTTACCCGTGAGCGGGATACGGTATAGTGAGCAGAAATGTGCGAAACACAAACAGCCATTTTCGGTAATCGGAGGAGAGAGTGATGTCTGGACTCGAAATCCCCACGTGGGACCCGGAGACGGCGATGTTAATCGGGGCGATCCTACTGGAGGCGGTCCTGCTTTACGTCGGATACGGGGGGCTTGAGCGGCTCGTCGGCCCACGCCTCATGAAGTTGCTCGTCGGAGGGACAACCGATGCTCAGTAGCCTTACGGGAATCCTCGACAGCTCGCCGGAGATGCTGGCGCTTTTCGTCGGGTTCGGGCTGGTCGTCGGCCTGCTCTTCGGCTTCTTCGGCATGGGTGGCTCCTTTCTCGTGACACCCGCGCTGTTGATGTTGGGGTACCCGGCCTCCGTCGCAGTCGGCAGTGGGATGGCGTTCGTCTTCGGGACAGCAGTGATTGCGACGCTGAAGCACCACGATCTCGGACAGGTCGATTACAAGCTCGGGGCGATCATGATCGCGGGGACGACCGTCGGGATCGAGGTCGGCCGGGCAAGCGTGTTCTACTTGGAGGCGCTCGGGCTCGCCGGCGGGATCATCAGCGTGGTCTACGTGTTCCTGCTCGGCGGAATCGGACTGATGATCACACGGGAGGCACTGGCGAACGACGACGGCGGCGGCATCGATCACGACGCCGCCACCGACAAGGACCTGAGTGAGTACGAAATCCCCAACATCGCCAAGCGGATTCAGGAGACCGTCCGGATTCCGCCGATGGTCACGCTCCGCGGTGACATCCGCGTCTCGCTGTGGGTGATCACCGCCGTCTCCTTCACGACGGGGATACTCTCTGGATTCCTCGGCGTCGGCGGCGGGTTCATCAGGATGCCAGCGATGATCTACGCGATCGGCGTCCCCACTCCGGTCGCCGTCGGAACCGACCTCTTCGAGATCGTGTTCTCCGGTGGAATCGGCAGCTACCTGTACGGGCAGAGCGGCGGCGTGGATCTCGGTATCGTCGCCCCGCTTCTGTTCGGGAGCGCGCTCGGCGCCCGCATCGGCTCGGCGGCGACCGCGGTCGTCGACGCGGACAACATCAAGGTGTACTTCGGCGGTATGTTACTCGCCGGCTCCGTCGCGGTCGGCATCGGCGAAATCGGGTCGTACCTCGGGAACGAGAGGTTAGAGCTGGTGGGACTCGTCCTCGTTATCGGCGCTGCGGTCGTCGTGGCCGCGGCGATCGTCTTCACCACGCTTCGGTCGCTCCGTGCGACTCGAGGCCGCGGGTCCCCCGCGGCGGACTGATTCCCGGTCGGCGACCACATTCATACACCTCGCGGTCGTCGTGTCGAACATGCCCTGTCCTCGCTGTGACGCCGAGGTCGTCGCGTTCGCGGTTCCGGCCGCGGTTCGGGACCACGCCCCGGCGGCGGAGACCGCGATCTGCACCCGCTGTCTCCGGACGTTCCCGGCCGTCGAAGCCGACGCGGTCGGAGCGGTCGAGGACGAACCCGATCTCTCGGCGGTCGACCCCGCATTCCCCGGCGGCGAGGCGGGCGTCGCGCTCGCGCTCGCCTGCGGTCACCTCGAGTCGCTCGCGCTCAACCGGGCGTCGATCGAGGCGCTCGTCGAGTACGCGGAGCGATCTGGAGCGGACGCCTTCGCCTTCTTCGAGCGACTCGACGCCCCCGACGCCGCGTTCGACCTCGAACGACGGCGGTCGGCGCTGCTCGACATGGTGTAACGGCGGTCTCGCAGTCTCACGGTCCCACGGTCTCCATCCCGCCTCGCCGCCTCAGGCGTCGTCGTCGATATCGATCCCGTCGGGGTCGTTCCACTCGTCCGTCGCGTCGTTGTCGTCATCGCCGTCGGCCGCCTCGGTCCCGGCCGGACCGAGCCCCTTCTCCCCGCGCCGCCGCTCGTGAACGGCGAGCCCGGCCGTGCGCGCGTCGCTTCCCTGCGCGTAGGGGTCCTCGGACGGGTTGTAGTCGAGTTCGCCGCGCTCGAACACGTACGCGAAGAAGCCGAACAGCGGGACGAAAAAGCAGATGAGCGCCCACTTCCGCCGGTTCATCCCGTGGTTCGGCGCGTCGAGGTAGGCGTATGCAGCGAAGCCGGCGAGCCACGAGAGCGGGACGCCGACGAGGATGACGGCGACGAGCGGTTGCATACTCACGCTTCGGGCTCTTCGGCTTAAACGCACGGGTGGGTTTCGGGACGGGTGTGCGCCGGGCTTCGTCGGCGTCCCGGCCGAAGGACACTATCCCGTCAAGCACGTACCGATCGCATGCAGCTATTCTGGCACCGGCGCGACCCACGCACTCGGGACAACGCTGGACTCGCGGCGGCCGCACGGGCGGGGACCGTCGTCCCCGTCTTCGTCTACGACGCCGACCTGTTCGAGACGATGGGCACGCGCCAGCGGGCCTTCCTCCTCCGACACGTCAAGCGACTGGAGGCGCGCTACCGGGAGCTCGACAGCGACCTCGTCGTCCGCGCGGGCGACCCCGACGAGGTCCTCGTCGATCTCGCCGATGAGCACGGCGCCGAGACCGTGTGTTACAACGAGTACTACCGACCGGCCCGCCGAAACCGGCAGCGGGCCGTCGAGGACGCCTTGGCGGGCGTCGGGGTCGACACGGACGCGCGGACCGACACCGTGTTAGTCGATCCGGGTCGGCTCGAAGAGCGCTACGCGAACCACAGCCAGTTTCACAACGACTGGGAAGCCGTTCCGAAGCGGGGTCCGTATCCGGAGCCCGAACCGGAGGCGTTCGCGGCCGTGCGCGACGGCAAGACGGTCCCGGAACCGGACGCTGACATCGACCTCCCGGCGACGGGATACGAGGGCGCCCGCGAGCGGTTCGACGAGTTCCTCGACTACGGTATCGCGTCGTACAGCGACACCCGCGACGACCTCGAGCGGGCCGTCGAGGCGCCGACGCACGCGGTCTCCCGCATGTCGCCGTACCTCGCGACCGGCGCGATCGGGATCCGAGAGGTGTGGGCCGGCGCGAGCGACGTCTACGACGCCGTGACCGGCGGCGAGCGCCGCAACGTCGACAAGTATCGGGACGAGCTGTCGTGGCGCGAGCAGATGTACCACCTGCTCTACTACAACCCGGACCTGGCCGTCTCGAACTACAAGTCGTTCCCGAACGAGATCGCGTGGCGCGACGACGACGACGACTTCGCGGCGTGGACGCGCGGCGAGACCGGCTACCCGCTCGTCGACGCCGGGATGCGCCAGCTGAACGCGGAGGGGTACATCCACAACCGTCCGCGGCAGGTCGTCGCGAGCTTCCTCGCGAAACACCTCCTGATCGACTGGCGGCGCGGGGCGCGGTACTTCACCAAACAGCTCATCGATCACGACTACGCCTCGAACCACGGCGCGTGGCAGTGGACCGCCTCCACCGGCACCGACTCGGTGGACGTGCGCATCTTCGACCCGGTGAGTCAGATGAGCAAGTACGACGACGGCGCGCACTTCGTGAAAGCGTACGTCCCCGAACTGCGAGACGTGCCCGCGGGCAAGGTCGTCGACTGGCCGACGCTCTCTCACGGCGAGCGCGAGGAACTGGCGCCCGACTATCCGCACCCGATCGTCGACCGGAACGACGGGTACGAGCGCGCTCAGCGCGTCTTTGAGGAGGCGCTCGGGAAGCGGTGAAACCTCTCTGTTCGCTCTGACCTCTCTGACTCCGTGTTCCGAGTCCTTTTCACGTGCTGCGGTGAACACAGTCGTCATGTCCTCCGTCAGTATCACTGATATCGAGGCCGCCGCGGCCCGCCTCGAACCGGCGGCGATCGTCCAGCGGACGCCGGTCGAGCGGAGTCGGTCGCTGAGCGAGCGCTGCGGTGCCGACGTTCACCTCAAGATGGAACACCTCCAGCGCACGGGGTCGTTCAAGACGCGCGGCGCGTACAACGCGATCTCGCTGGCTGTCGAGGACAGAGTCGACTCGGCGAAGCCGCCCGTCGACCGCGTGGTCGCGGCGAGCGCGGGTAACCACGCGCAGGGAGTCGCGCTGGCGGCGGCCGGCGCGGGGATCGACGCGACGATCGTGATGCCGGAGTCGGCGCCGGCGGCGAAGATCGAGGCGACCCGCGGCTACGGGGCCGAGGTCGTGCTCCGCGGGAGCGCGTTCCCAGAGGCGATGGCGCACGCGCAGACGCTGATCGACGAGCCGGGGGTTCACTTCGTCCACGCGTTCGACGACCCGGACGTGGTCGCCGGACAGGGGACGCTCGGGCTGGAGCTGCTCGACCAGCTCCCAACCGTCGACACCGTGCTCGTCCCGGTCGGGGGCGGCGGGCTCGCGGGCGGGGTCGCGACCGCGATCAAGGCGCGATCGCCGGAGACGCGAGTCGTGGGCGTTCAGACCGACGGCGCCTCGACGCTGTCGGAGAGCCTCGCGGCCGGCGAGCGGATTACGCGCGAGGAGCCCGATACCATCGCAGACGGGATCGCGACCGGCGGGATGAGCGAGCTCACCTTCGGGCTCTTACAAGCGCACCTCGACGAGGTGGTCGTTATCAGCGACGACGACGTGGCGGCCGCCATTCTCCTGATCTTGGAGCGCGCCAAGCAGATGATCGAGGGCGCAGGCGCGACCGCGGCGGCCGCCCTTTTAAACGACGACGCTCTCGATGAGCTCGATCTGGCCGGCGAGACGGTGGTCCCGCTGCTCTGTGGCGGCAACATCGACGTGACGACGCTGAAGGAGGTGGTGACTCACGCGTTGGTCGAACGCGATCAGCTGATCGAGTTATCCGTCCGGATCGACGACACGCCCGGAACGATGGGGGAGATCGCCACCCTGATCGGCGCGGAGCGCGCGAACATCCGGACGGTACGCCACGAGCGCAGTCGGCCGGACCTGCCGGTGGGCGACGCCGACCTCGTGTTCGAAGTAGAGACGAACGGCCCGGCCCACGTCGACCGGGTCCTGAAGGCGGTGCGCGAGGCGGGGTACGAGGTGGAGTGGACGACGCAGGAGGCGTAATGGGTTGTGACAACCATTTATAAGTGAACGCGGCGGTGCGGTGGCGCGTGCCGACGAGCGCCTCAGGGCGCGAGTCGCACGCGCGAGGGACGCCGCGAGCGACGTGGGCGACCGTAGGAGCCCCAAGCAAGCGGCGAGGCTGGGGAGGCGTGAGGTGCGGTTGCGGGTGGGTGGGATTCAAAGGGGCAGCCGCGCTCGGCGAAACCCAGCGACGTAAGCACCGCAAGGAGTGAGCATCGCGAGCGACTGAGGAGCGCGCGAGCTGTGGGAGCAGAGCGCGGCTGGGGCTTTGGAGGTGTTCGCCGTACTGCCATCGAACATTCATAACTGATCTAACCACTCGAGTCACAGATCACTATTCGCGGAAATAATGTTCTGTAGAAAAAATTATCAAGGAAAAGCAAAGTATCAAAAATATGGGTAACAGTTCCAAGACGGATCTACAGCGAGACATCCTCCTCACGTGGTGGGAAAATCCGAACGCAACAAACCAGAAAATTGCGGACGCGTGTGATTGTTCTGCGTCGTACGTCAGTCAAATCAAGAATCGATTCGACGATTACAACGAGTTTGAGGCGATGATGGACAGACAGGACGCCGAGTTAGAGCAGATGTTCGGGGAGGGTATCTTCGGAAACGGGGAGACGACACCGGCGGCAGTGAAGCCGGAGGGACCGGGGATCGCAGAGCAATGGGACGAGATTCCGAACAACGTCCCGGGGCTATTGATCAAGATCATGATTGTGATGGTACTTGGGTACGCGACGGTCCAAGTTGGGATGACGCTCTTTCTCTGAATTTAAAAGCGCAAAATCGGATGACGGATGGCCCCTCTGTGCGATCCGACGGTTTAAAACGCTCACCGTAGCAACGACCCGCTAATGAGTCTCGTCGTAACCGACACCCTGGCAGACGAGCGCGTCGAGTTCACGGCCGACGGCGACGTCACGCTGTACGTCTGCGGCCTGACGGTGTCGGACGACCCCCACCTCGGACACGCCCGCCTGTGGTTCCACGCCGACGTCCTCCACCGGTGGCTCGATCACGTCGGCTACGACGTGCGCCACGTCGAGAACGTCACCGACGTCAACGAGAAGATCACGGCCCGGATCGGCGAGCGCGACGGGTGGACCGACGAGCGCGACGTGGCCGAGACGTTCACGGAATCCACCTTCGACGCGATGCGGGGCCTGAATCTCTTGCGCGCCGAGGTGTACCCCCGCGTCACCGAGCACGTCCCGGAGATCCGCGAGCTCGTCGAGACGCTGATCGAGAAGGGCTATGCCTACGAGTCGAACGGCTCCGTCTACTTCGACGTGACCGCGTTCGACGACTACGGGAAGCTCTCGAACCAGGACCCCGACGCGCTCGAAGCGCAGGGCGAACCCGACGAGCGGTCCGAGAAGCGCAACCCGACGGACTTCGCGCTGTGGAAGGCCGACGGCGTGAGCGAGACCGCCGCGCGCGAGCACGCGAAACACGACCACGGCGCCGAGACGCCCGCGGGCGAGACGTGGGAGTCGCCGTGGAGCGAGGGGCGCCCCGGCTGGCACGTCGAGTGTTCGGCGATGTCGACGACGCACCTCGGCGACACCCTCGACATCCACATGGGCGGGCGCGACCTGGTCTTCCCGCACCACGAAAACGAGATCGCGCAGTCGGAGGCCGCCACCGGCGAGACGTTCGCGCGCCACTGGCTCCACGTCGGCCTGCTCGCGATGGAGGGCGAGAAGATGTCCTCCTCGATCGGGAACTTCTGGACCGTCCCGGACGCCCTCGAAAAGCTCGGCGTCAACGTGATCCGGACCTTCTACGCCGGCGCCGCCTACCGCTCCGAGCAGGCGCTCACCGAGGAGACGATCGCCGAGGCCGAGGAGCGCTGGGACCGGCTCTCGCGCACCTACGATCGCGCCGTCGAGGCGCTCGACTCCACCGCGGCCCGCGCGAAGGCCGCGGACGACGACCTCCGCGAGGCCGTCGAGACCGCCCGCGACGAGTTCGCGGCCGCGATGAACGACGACCTCAACCTCCGAGAGGCGACCGCGGCGCTGCTCGATCTCACCGACGCGGTGAATCGACACGTGGACGCGGTCGAGGACGGGAGAGGCGACGCCGCGTCCGCTTACGACTACCGCGCCCTCCGCGACGCCGTCGAGACGTTCGACGATCTCGCCGGCGACGTGTTGGGCCTCCAGTTCGAGTCGACGACCGACGGCGACGTGGACCTGGCCGGCGAGCTGGTCGAGCTGGTGCTGGATGTCAGGGAAGCCGAGCGAGAAGCCGGCAACTACGAGCGCGCCGACGACCTCCGGGACGCGCTCCGCGACGTGGGCGTCGAGATCGAAGACGGACCGGACGGGGC
This sequence comes from Halorubrum shenae, assembly GCF_051194165.1. Taxonomy (NCBI): domain Archaea; kingdom Methanobacteriati; phylum Methanobacteriota; class Halobacteria; order Halobacteriales; family Haloferacaceae; genus Halorubrum; species Halorubrum shenae. The sequence continues at coordinate 50,341 of NZ_JBLZNI010000003.1, forward strand.
GACCTACCGATTCGAGTAGGACGTCGATTCGCGGGTCACCAACGTGGTCGCTGGCGCGATGACGACCGGTCCCCCACTGCGACCCGGAAGACCATTACCTCGCCGACAAAACCAATCCGGTCCCGAGGACGATGAGTCCGATCGGAAGGAGGACCGCCGGGAGCGGGATACTGCACTCGTTCGTGCCGTCGGGTGTGTACAGCAGGTCCGATCCCTCGACGCCGATGAGGCTGACACCCTGCTGCTGTGCCTCCGGGACGCCGACGTCGGTACAGCCACCGAACAGCATTCCGGGGAAGGTCGCCAGTTCCGCGAGAACGATGCTGATACCGACAACGAGGACGACGCTGCCGAGGAGGGCGATTCGCCTCATACCCGATAGACAATACCGGGGATGCTGTTAATTATTTGGCCGATTCGCGACGAACTGACGGAGAACAGTCAACAAGCCACAGCCGCCGCCGACCTCACCGCATCGTCCCGTCTAGGTATCGCGGGTACCTCGACGAAGCCTTACTCCAACACATGCTCGGTGTCGTACGACCCGAGCACGCGCACCCACCCCTTGTCGGCGATCGTTTCGATGTCCTCGACCGCCTTCGCCATGTGCTCCTCGTAGAGCCCGGCGTCGACGTCGAAGTGGAACAGGTAATCGCCGAGTCGCTCGCCGCTCGGACGCGATTCGATCCGCGAGAGGTTGAGGTTGCGGTCGGCGAACGCCTCGAGCAGTTCCAAGAGGAGGCCGGGGTAGTTCGCGTTCGGGTAGACGATCAAAGTCGTCTTCCCGCCGGCGTCGGACCGATCGGATTCGGGCCCCACGACGAGGAAGCGGGTCGCGTTGGAGGTGCGGTCCTGGATGTCCTCGGCGAGGATTTCGAGGTCGTCGCCGGCGTTGTCCGGGTGTCCGATCCCGGCGACGCGGGCGTCCTCGCGGGCGCGCTCGACCCCGCGGGCGGTGGAGGCGACCGCTTCGAGGCTCACCGACGGGTAGTTGGCCTCCAGCCAGTTGCGACACTGCGCGAGCGCCTGCGAGTGGCTGGCGACGACGTCGAACTCCGGCCCCTGCGCGAGGAGGGCGTGCCGGATCGGGGTGACGACCTCGCGGGTGACCGCCACGTCGTGGTCGGCTAGGGCGTCGAGACTCTCCGTGACCGAGCCCTCGATACTGTTCTCGATGGGGACGACTCCGCGCTCGAACTCGCCGGTCGCGACGGCGTCGACGATGGCGGTGACCGACTCGCGGAACGACACCTCGGCGGCGACGGCCCGCGCCGCACGGTGCGAGTACGTGCCGGCGGGACCGAGCGTGACAGCGTTCATCGCCCCTACCTATCCGACCGCGTTAGAAAAGCGTGCGGGGTCGCACGGATATTGGCTGGAGCGGCGGGCCGGGGAGGGTCGTCGAGCCCGTAGATCTCCGGCGCCGTTCTCCGGCGCAAGGGGAGCGATCGCGGGAGCCGAAGCGACTTTGCAGTCACAGGAGTTGAAAGGTCTCGGGAGTCACGGAAGTCGAAGCGCCCCGACGTACCGGTGCCAGCCGTCGACCGTATCGGCGTACTCGTACGCGTCGGGCGGCTCGATCCCCCACTCGCGGAGCCGCTCGTCGACGCCGTCCACGTACGTCGCGAGGAACGACCCGCGGTCCCGGAGCGTCGGCGGCGTCCGCGCGTGTTCCGTCTCGAACCGACAGCGCGCCGTGCGACCGTCGTCCGGCGGCGCGATCCGAAGCCGGAGGTCAGAGCGGAGCCGCACCCTGACCGGCGGCGGGTCACCGCGAAGGTGGCCCTCGCCGAACGCGTCGAGCGCCGCGAGGGCGTCGTCGGGGACGTGGTTCACGTTCGACAGTGGACCCGCAGGCACCTCACTCGTTCGGCGGAGTCCGCGTCCGCGGCGTTCCACTCGCCGCGGGGCATTCCTGCATGCCAGCATTGTGACGAGTCCGCACTCGATACGAGGAGAAAACGAGGGGAAATTCGATAGCCCATTCTAGCGGGACAGGGCACAATAAGCGCTGAAACACGGTGTTTTTACCCGCGGACCACTTGTGAATGGTAATGCCAGATGAAGGTGTGAATCGATCCAGACATGTTTCCCGTCGTGAGTTTGTCACCGCCGGTGGAGCGGTCGGTGTTGCCGGGTTGGCCGGCTGCGCCGGCGGCGGCGATTCGACACCCGACGGAGCGACCACCGGGGGGATGGAGTCGGACGCTCCGTTCCGCAACAAGACGTTGCGGCTCTCAACGTGGAGCGGGGCGAACGCGACCGTGTTCGAAGAAGAGATCAAGCCGGTCTACGAGGAACGGACGGGCGGCACGCTGGAGATTATTCCGGGGTGGTCGCAGATCCTCGCGAAGATTCGCTCCGCGCCCGCAGACAACCCGCCGTACGACCTCACCGTCGTGGGCGATCGGCAGCACTACATCGGCCTCCAATCGGACCTGTGGGAGCCGGTGGACTACGGTAACTTGGAGAACGGCGACGTGATCAAGCCGGAGCTCCAGCGCGAGGACCCGATCTCCGTGCCGCTCGCGTACGGCGTGATGTGTTACGCCTACGACAACGCGGCCGTCGACTGGCAGCCCGACACGTGGGCCGACCTGACGAGCGAGGCCGAGGACGTGGCGCTGCCGGGCAGCTACTGGACGAACTCGATGCAGATGGCGGCTATCGTCTCCGACGCGCAGCCGTTCGACGACGAGCTGTATTCCACCGAGGGTCACGACGCGATATTCGAGACGCTGAAGAGCATCGACACCGCGAAGTTCTACACCGGGGCCCAAGACATGTGGACGGCTATCGACCAGGGCGTGGCGACGGTGGGCCAGTACTTCTTCGCGTACTCGCTAAAGAAGTCGCAGACGACTGAGTCGACGGACATCGGGCTTCACGTCCCCGATCAGACGACCGGCTACATCGACGACTACCACGTCGTCCGCGGGACCGACCGGAAGGCGATGGCGGAGGACTTCCTCGATTTTATGCTGTCGACAGAGATGCAGTCCACCTTCGCTGAGTCGTTCAACATGGGAGTGGTCAACCCCGACGCGGAGTACCCGGAGGCGACGCGCGAGAACGTCCCGCTGTCGAACGAGGCCCTGAAGGACGTCTCGTTCCTCGAGTGGGCGGACGTCTCGGAGTACGCGAGCGAACTCAACGAGCAGTTCAAGGAACTGAAAGCCAGCGTATGACGACTCCGGTGTTAGAACTCGACGGTGTCACGAAGCGGTTCGGTTCGATGACCGCCGTCGATGACGTGTCACTGTCGGTCGCCGAGGGAGAGCTCGTCTGCTTGCTCGGCCCCTCCGGATGCGGGAAGTCGACGACGCTGCGGAGCGTCGCCGGCTTCGAGACCCCTGACGACGGCGCCGTCCGGATCGAGGGGCGCGACGTGACGGCCACCCCGCCAAACGAACGACCGTGTACGATGGTGTTTCAGAACTGGGCGTTGTTCCCGAACAAGACGGTCCGAGAGAACGTCGCGTTCGGGCTCAAAATGGCCGGCGCGGGTGAGCACGAGCGGCGCGAGCGCGCCGCCGACCTGCTCTCGCTCGTCGAGATGAGCGATCAGGCGGACGCTCGCCCCGGAGAGCTGTCGGGCGGACAGAAACAACGGGTAGCGCTGGCGCGGTCGCTGGCGCCTGACCCCGACCTGCTTCTGCTCGACGAGCCGCTGTCGAACCTCGACCGCAAGCTTCGTGAGGCGATGCAGCTGGAGATAAAGGAGATCCAAGCGACTCTCGGCACGACAATGGTGTACGTCACCCACGACCAAGACGAGGCGTTCACGCTGGCCGACCGCATCGGCGTGATGAACGACGGGCGGTTGGTCCAGACCGGGCCGCCGTCGGACGTGTACACCGACCCGGACGACCGGTTCGTCGAGTCGTTCCTCGGCACGACAAACTTCGTCGAGTGCACCGTTGCGCGCGCCGAGACGCCGCAGCGGAAACCGTCGGCGGACGGCGGCCTCGCCGACGATCGGGTGCCGCTGGAGACGCCGCTCGGATCGTCGCTGGCCGCGCCGGCGAGCGATGACCTCGAACCCGGCGACCGCGTGACCGCCTCGCTTCGACCGGAGCGGCTGTCCGTCAGCGTGGACGCCGACGCCGGCGCGAGCGCCGCCGACAGCCCGGGCGCCTTCGCAGCGCGGGCGGCCGTCGAGAACGTGCTTCACCGCGGATCGACCGTCAGGTACGAGCTCACGGTCGGCGACGTAACCTTGTTCACCGAGCGACGGATGGCCGACCGACTGGATATCGAACCCGGCGACGCGGTGACGGTCTGGTGCGGGAGCCACGACGTGTCGTACTTCGGCCCCGCGGGGGCACGCGTCTGATGAGCCTCGGCGACGCGACCGCCACCGACGGCGGCGTCCGAACCGCACTCCGACGCGCGACCGCCGCCGTCGGCGGGCGCTCGGCCGGGCTGGTCGCACCGCTGTTACTGTTCGACCTCCTGGTATTCGTGGTGCCGTTCGGTTATCTCGTGCGGATCAGCCTCACCGAACAGGCGACGGCTCAGGCGTTCGTCCGGGGGACGTGGTCGCTCGACGGGTATCGGTTTATCGCAGAGTCGGCGACGATCCGTCGGGAGTTCGTGTTCACCCTCGGGTTCGCCGTCGTCGTAACGGCGTTGGCTGTCGGGATCGGCTTAGTGTACGCATACGCGATGTGGCGGGCGGAGGGACCGCTACGGGTGGCTCTCGTCGCCGGCGTGTTGGTGTCGATGTTCACCGCCATCGTCGTAAAGTTGTTCGCGGCCGTCCTCGTGTTTTCGCCGAACGGCGTGATCAACGCCGCGCTCGTCGGCAGCGGGGTGATCGCGGCGCCGCTCATGCTCGTCAACAACGTCCCTGGCGCGGTGCTCGCACAGCTGTACATCGTCGTCCCGTACGCGGTGCTCGCGACCTTTTCGGTGCTCGCGACGGTCGACGAGTCGCTCGTCGAGGCGGCTCGGGACCTGGGCGCGTCGCGACCGCGAGCGTTCCTTGCGGTCGTGTTACCCCACACCGTTCCGGGGCTGCTCGTCGCTGGCGTGATCGCGTTCACGTGGAGCGTCGGGTCGTACGCCGCGCCGTTGCTGCTCGGGTCCGGCTCCGAGCGAACGGTCGGTATCGAGGTCGCGGACCTGCTCTTACAGGAGTTCGACTGGTCGGCGGCCGCCGCGCTGGCAGTCGTCGTGACGGCGACCGTGATCGCCGCGCTGACGCTGGCGTACCTGCTCATGCGTCGCCAGGGCGGCGCGAGCGCGGAGGTGGCCGCGGATGGCTGAATCCGGTGCCGACGCGAGTGCGGAAGACGCCGCCCCGGCGCCGGCGATCGGTGCCGCGTCGGCTCGACCGCTCGCGGCTCGTCTCGCAGAGCGGTCCGGGACGATCGCGTTTCGGATCGCTTACCTCGCCGTGTTCGCGTTCCTGCTCGCGCCGTTCGTCGTCGTCGCGGGCACGTCGCTGGACGCGTCCGGAGCGGTCGTGTTCCCCCCGTCTGGTGTGTCGCTGCGGTGGTACGATACGTTGCTTTCGAGCCCGGACTGGATCCGCGCGGCGCGCAACAGCCTGATCGTCGCGGGCGGGACGACGGTGGTGTCAACGACACTCGGCGTCGGCGCGGCACTCGGCCTTCGGAACGTCGACTCGTGGCCCGCCACCGTCATTACCGGAATCGCGCTCGTCCCGCTACTGGTCCCCGGCGTCGTCCTCGGCGTCTCGCTACTGGTCTTTTTCAGTAAGCTCGGCCTCCAGCAACAGATCCCGACGATCGTGGCCGCCCACTCGCTGTGGGCGACGCCGCTCACCTTCTCGGTGATGCGAGCGACGTTCGCGCGGTACGACTGGCGACTCCGTGACGCCGCCCTCGACCTCGGCGCCTCACGCCCACGGGCATTCCTCGAGGTCGTGGTGCCGAACGTGCGAGCGGGGCTGCTGGCGGCCGCCTGTATCGCGTTCGTCGTCAGCCTCCAGGAGTTCGTCATGTCGCTGTTCCTCTCCGGTCGCGAGACGCGGACGATCCCGGTGATGGCGTGGAACTCGCTGCGGAACTCGCTGGACCCGCTGGTGAGCGTCACCTCGACGCTGCTGGTCGTCGCCGTCTTGCTCGTCGTCCTCGCCGTCGGCGTCACCGCGGGGCTCGAACGGATCGCGCGCGACACCTGACCGCGGCGGCCCCTGCGGCTCGGATACGACGATTGCGGTCGCCCGCGACTCAGCGCGGGCGCAACGACCGCCGCACAACGACCGCCGACGCTATCGGTTCGTCGTCACTCCCGTCGACCGGCCGGGTGTCTGGCGTTCGGCTCGTCGGTGCCGAACAGGCGTTTCCGAAGCGTACCGCCGCCCGCGTCGGCGGCGAGCAGGCCGCGGTCGCGGAGTTCGGGCACTAAACGCTCCGTGACGCGGTCGAGGGTCCGCGGGACGAGCGCGGGCATGACAACGAAGCCGTCGGCGCCCGCCGCCAACCACCGCTCCAGCTCGTCGGCGACCTCGGCGGGCGTACCGGCCGGCTCCGGCACCGGATATCGGGCGTACCGCTTCGCGGCCTCACCGATGGTCCACGCGCGGTCGTCGTCGAGGAACGCGCGGAGGACGCCCCGGATCCCCTCGGCGGGGACGTCGCGCAGCGGCTCGTCGAGCGCATGCCGACTGTAGTCGTAGTCCAGGTGCGAGGAGAGCCTGACCAGCCCGGTCTCGGGCTCGACGAGGTCGCGGACTTCGGCACGGGCGGCCTCCGCCGCGGCCGTCGTCTCGGCGACATACGGCGTTACCCCCGGACAGACACGGACGTCGTCCGGGTTCCGACCGGCCTCCCGAGCCCGTGTCCGGAGGTCGGCGGCGTGGTCGGCGAAGGCGTCCCGCGAGAGCGCGAACGCGAAGGCTACCTCCGCGTGGCGGGCGGCGACGGCGCGGCCCCGCTCCGACTGTCCGGCCTGGAATAAGACCGGCGCGCGTTGGGGGGTCGGCGCGCAGCCGAACGGTCCGGCGACGGAGAAGCGCTCGCCCTCGTGGTCGATCCGCGAGACTGCGTCGGGGTCGACGAACGTGTCGGCGTCGGCGTCGCGGACGACCGCGTCGTCCGTCCACGAGTCGGTCCATAGGGCGTAACAAACGGCGAGGAACTCCTCCGCGCGGTCGTACCGCTCGTCGTGGTCGAGGTACTCGCCGCGGACGTTGGCGAACTCGTTTCGACCGGAGGAAGTGACGACGTTCCAGCCGACGCGGCCGTCGGAGAGGGCGTCGATCGTCGCGAATTTCGTCGCGAGGACGTACGGTTCGTAGAAGGAGGTAGAGGCGGTGGCGATCAAGCCGAGGTCGTCCGTGGCGTCTGCGAGCGCGGTCAGCAACGGGAGCGGATCGTACTCGGGGACCTGCTCGCCGCGTCGGAGAGCCGGGACGTAGTCGTCGTCGTAGCGGTCGGCGACGTTGAACGAGTCGGCGAAGAAGAGCCCGTCGAAGCCGCCGGCTTCGAGGTCGCGAGCCAATCCGCGCCACCACGAGAGGTCGCGGACACCGTCCGTCTGCTCGTGGGCGGGATGCCGCCACGCGTCCTCAACGACGGGGGAGTGACTGCAGTTGGTGTACGCAAACAGGTGCACACCGGATATTAAGCCACGGACCGATTGAATCTGTCGCGGCTCACCGCTCCGTCCGTCGTCGCCGCGGGTACGCCGTTGTCGACGTCGGTACGCCGTTGTCGACGCCAGTCTCGTGCTTACAACGCTCCGTCGACCGGCACAGCAGACAGCGCGTCCTCCGTGACTCGGACCGCAGTCGCGCCGTCGCGGCGGCCCACGACGACGGCGAGGGCGTCCCCGGCGACTCCCGCAGCCGCGACGTCGACGTCGACGGCGTCGAGACGGCGGAGGACGGCCGCAAGCGCCCCGGCGTCGACCTCGCCGGTCGCGAGGATCGCCGTCTGGCGTCCCTCGGAGCCGACCGTCGTCCCGCCGACGCTGAGGAGCGGGGCGGCGGCGTCCGCGTCTCCCACCACCCCGACCCCGCTCCGCATCGACACGGTGGCCGCGCGGTCGGCAGTCGCGTAGTCGGACAGCTCCTCGCGGAACCGGCGGAGCGCGGTCGCGATCGCGTCGGTGTCGGCGTCGCCGTCGCCACCGAGGTCTGCCTTCTCGGCCAGCCACGTGGCGGCGGCGCTGTGGTTGAGAACGCCGGCGCGGAGCGCGTCGAGAACGAACGGTCGGGCCCGGGCCGCGTCACGGGTGTCGGCTGCCAGCGACATGACCGTATCTGCGGTGCGGGCCGGCATGGCGATTTCGGTCGGCGACCGGAGAGCCGGTCGCTTCATCGTTCCCACGCGCCCACACGTGCCGAAGTCCCTAAGAGCCGCGCGCCCCCAGCGTCTGTATGCAGTCGCTCGTCATTGTCGCACACGGCTCACACCTCAACCCGGGGTCGAGCGCGCCGACGTACGACCACGCGGACACCGTCCGCGCGACCGGCGCCTTCGACGAGGTGAAGACCGGCTTCTGGAAGGAGGAGCCGCACTTCCGCGAGGTGCTTCGTACCGTCGAGGGCGACGAGATATACGTCGTCCCGCTGTTCATCTCCGAGGGCTACTTCACCGAGCAGGTGATCCCCCGCGAGCTCCGGCTCGACGGCTGGGACGTATCGGAGTGGGACTCCGACGGCCTCTCGGCAGATCAGGCCACCCTCGTCGCCGAGGACATCGACCGCGAGGTCCACTACTGCGGTCCGGTCGGGACCCACCGGGCGATGACCGACGTGATCGTTCGGCGCGCGGAGTCGGTCACCGGCGACCCCAACGTGGGCGACGGCGTCGGCCTCGCCGTCGTCGGCCACGGCACCGAGCGCAACGAGAACTCGGCGAAGGCGGTCGCGTACCACGCCGACCGGATCGCCGAGCGCGACCGCTTCGACGAGGTGAAGGCGCTCTACATGGACGAGGACCCCGAGGTCGACGACCTCCCGGAGTTCTTCGAGAGCGACGACGTGGTCTTAGTCCCCCTCTTCATCGCCGACGGCTACCACACCCAAGAGGACATCCCGGAGGACGTCGGGCTCTGTGAAGACCACACCGAGGGGTACGACGTTCCCACCGAGGTCGACGGCACCCGAATCTGGTACGCGGGCGCGGTGGGCACCGAGCCCCTGATGGCCGACGTGCTCTTAGAGCGCGCGGCCGACGCCGGCGCCGACCTCGGGACCGCGCTCGACGACGTGCGCGAGACGACCCGCGTCGCCACGGGGGACTGACAGTGGCCGACCCCACACCCGAGAGCGCAGACACCGCGACCGGCGAACCCGAACCCCCCGAGATCGACCTCCCGAGCGACGCCTTCGACGCGGTCCTCGACGCGCTCGATGGTCGCGACCCCGACGACTCCCTTCGGTTCGAGGGGTTCAGCGTCGCGCGGGACGCCGGGAGCAGCGGCGAGGACGACTCCGAAGAGTACGTCCTCGCCGACGGCGATCGCCGGACCGGACTGAGCGAGCGCGACCTCCACGAGGCGCTCGACGAGCGCGCCCCCGCGGTGACGGACTGGTACGCCTTCGAGCGCGTCGTCGGCGAGTTCGGGCCGCGTCGCGCGTTCCTGCGCTGGCTGGAAGACGCCGACGGCGCGACGGTGGCGACACGGTACGCCGCGCTCGCAGAAGGGATCGAGCGCGCGTGGGGCGAGTTGCGAATCACGGCCACAGTCACCGACCGCGGCGAGCGCCGGTACGACGTGCGCCACGTCGACGACGCTGGCGTTCCGGTCGATGAACTCGACGCCTACGACGACCCGCTCGACGCTCGCGATCTGGTGACGCTCGACGAGAAAGGGCGCTACCGGCCCCTCAAGACCGCGCCGTCGCTTGCGGGCGGCTGGGCCTTCTCCGATCTCGGCCCGAGGGACGCGTACGAGGCGGTCGAGACGATCTACCCCGCGACGGTCGCCAACTGGCACCGCGAGCGCGAGGGCGATCTCGACGTGACTCACTGGCGCGAGACGATGGCGCGGCAGTCCGGCATCTACGGCGTCGTGAAGACGTGGGACCGCGGCGAGGGGTACGAACACGTCAACTGGGTCGCGGAGGCGTGCTGTGACGACTCGCAGTGTCTGAAGCGCCGCGAGTGGGAGTACGACGAGGAGACGGACCTCGACGTCGACGGCGGGGACGGCGTCTTCCCCTGCCGGGAGCCCTGCTCGGTCGTCGTCTCGGCCGCGCGCAAGTGGACCCGCCTCGAAAGCGAACAGCCCCGGAGCTACGAGTTCGAGCTGACCCCGAGCGAGAAAGAGCAGGTCGAGGCGGTCATCGACGCGGTCGCCGACGACCGGAGCGACGAGATTCGCGAGGCCGACACGAAGGAGGGGGCGAACCGCTACCGGACCCGGTTCCTGCGCGCCAAGCTGTTCGACGACGAGGGGAACCTCGGCGGCGTGCCGACCGACCCCGACGAGGAAGGCGAAGAGTAGGGCGCGCTAAGAAGGACACTATTCTATCAGGAGCCAGATCGGTTCTCGTCTTCAGTACCTCCGCGACACGCCCTCACGGTCATCCGTGCCGGCGATCACGGTGTTCACAATTGCTCCGATCATGAGTATAATGGCGCCCAGATAGTAGCTCGTGAGGATGATGATGATCCCACTGAGAACGCCATACAGTGCATATTGAGCGGCATTAGCGGCATAAAAGCTGACGGCTGTCAGCAGGATCGTCCACCCGACTGCGGCTGTCAGCGCACCTGGGAGCGCTTCTGTCAGTGAAGTCACCACCCGTGACGGAGCGTAGTAGAGCGGGAGGAACGCGACCGTCAGCGTGCCAAATTGAACGAACGGCCTGCTATAGGAAAGTAATTGACCGACCGGCAAGAGCACAAATAGCAAGTTGGTGAGGATAACCGCGACAATGACCAAGCCGAAGGAGCCGATAATGCTACTGGCATCGTGAAGCTGAGTGCGAAGTGATTCTCGAGGGAGTTGTTCAACGCGGTTGACGACCGTCTGAAAGCCGATCACGATGTTTATCCCAGCCCAAGTAAACACGCCGATCGCGAGCAGGGCCGCCCACATTCGCCCTGACGCAGTGACCAACGCGTCGGAGAGTAGCCGCTGGGCACCGGGCGTGAGGAAATCGGGCGTGATTGTTTGAATCTGTCTGACGAGTTGCTCGCTGATGACGGCCACCACCAATATCAGAATCGGAACTTGGGAGACGAAGGCGTAATACGCGAGTGCAGCCGCCGGATACCTGACATCGTGTTCCCTGGACATCCGACCGACAGTCAACGCGACTTCAAGCGCGTGGCCCAAGCGTCTCATACCTCATCTACGGAAATGCGGGCAAAAAGTGCTGTCTCGCTCGTACACCTTCCAAAAACCGCTCCCACGGAGACAAATGTCCGTCGCCGACACCGTTTCCGCCTTTAGGCGCGGACACCGCGAACACGGCGATCACCGCGGTCGTATCACGCATTCCCGCGCGTGCGGGCGATATTACGTGATGTCACGAAACCTTTAGACGGGAGAGCGGCCTATCCCGAGGCAATGAGTCGCGGCCCCGAACTGATAATCACGGAGAAAGACAACGCGGCGCGCCGTATCGCCGAGATCCTGAGCGGCGAGTCGGCGACGGCGGAGCGGCAGAACGACGTGAACGTGTACAAGTGGGGCGGCAAGCGCTGTATCGGCCTCTCTGGTCACGTCGTCGGTGTCGACTTCCCGGCGGAGTACAACGACTGGCGCGACGTCGAGCCCGTCGAGCTGATCGACGCGCCGGTCACCAAAGAAGCCACCCAAGAGGGAATCGTCGCGGCCCTCCGCAAGCTCGCTCGCAACGCCTCCCGAGTCGTCATCGCGACGGACTACGACCGCGAGGGCGAACTAATCGGCAAGGAGGCGTACGAGCTGGTCCGCGAGGTGAACGAGGACGCGCCGATCGATCGGGTCCGGTTCTCCTCGATCACCGATAACGAGGTGAACGAGGCGTTCGCGAACCCCGACGACCTCGACTTCGATCTGGCCGCCGCCGGGGAGGCCCGGCAGGTGATCGACCTAACGTGGGGCGCGGCGCTCACCCGATTCCTCTCCCTCTCGGCCCGCCAGCTCGGCGACGACTTCATCTCGGTGGGGCGGGTACAGGGACCGACGCTCAAGCTGATCGTCGACCGCGAACGCGAGATTCAGGCGTTCGACCCCGAGGCCTACTGGGAGCTGTACGGGAACCTGACCAAGTCCGGCGGCGACCCCTTCGAGGCGCGCTACTTCTACCTGAACGACGAGGGCAACGAGGCCGAGCGCGTCTGGGACGGCGACGTCGCGGAAGTCCTCACCGAGGCCCTCGACGCGACCGACGAGGCGATCGTCGACGACGTGCGCCGGCGGACTCGCACCGACGACCCGCCGACCCCGTTCAACACCACGGCGTTCATCCGCGCCGCGGGGTCGCTGGGGTACTCCGCACAGCGCGGCATGTCGCTCGCGGAGGACCTGTACACCGCCGGCTACGTCACCTACCCGCGGACGGATAACACGGTGTACCCCGAAGACCTCGACCCGCGAGAGCTGATCGAGGAACTCTCGGCCGCATCGACGTTCGGGAAGGACGCGAAGAGCCTGCTCGAACAGGAGGAGATCGAGCCGACCGAGGGCGACAAAGAGACGACCGACCACCCGCCGGTCCACCCGACCGGAGAGCTTCCATCCGCCTCCGACCTCTCGGAGGACGAGTGGGAGGTGTACGAGCTGATCGTCCGGCGCTTTTTGGCGACCTGCGCCGAGCCCGCGACGTGGGAGCGGCTCCGTGTCGTCGCGCTCGCGAACGACGCGGCGACCGGAATCGCGGAGCGCGCAGACGGCCTCGCCGCCCTCCGCGACCCGGACGAGGCGAGCGGCCCCGGCGACCTCGTCGCCGACGGCGGCCTCCGCCTGAAGGCGAACGGGAAGCGCCTCCTTGAAGCGGGCTACCACGACGTGTATCCCTACCGCTCCAGCGACGAGCGGATCGTCCCGGACGTCGAGGTCGGCGAGACCCTCGCACTCACCGACCGACGGACCGACGCGAAAGAGACCCAGCCGCCCCGCCGGTACGGGCAGTCCCGGCTCATCGAGGAGATGGAGAAGCGCGGCGTCGGCACCAAGGCGACCCGTCACCGCACCCTCGAAAAGCTGTACGACCGCAACTACATCGAGAGCGACCCGCCGCGGCCTACCCGACTCGCGGAGGCCGTCGTCGAGGCCGCCGAGGAGTTCGCTGGCCACATCGTCAGCGAGGAGATGACCGCGCAGCTCGAACGCGACATGCAGGCGATCGCGGCCGGCGAGAAGGAGTACGACGAAGTGACCGAGGCGTCCCGAGAGCTGCTCGACCGCGTGTTCGACGACCTCACCGAGTCGCGCGAGGCGGTGGGCGACCACCTCCAGAAGTCGTTGAAGGCGGACAAGACGCTCGGCCCCTGCCCTGAGTGTGGCGAAGACCTTCTGGTTCGGAAGTCCAGACAGGGGTCGTACTTCGTCGGCTGTGACGGCTACCCAGACTGCGAGTACACCCTGCCGCTCCCCTCGACCGGGAAGCCCCTCATCCTCGACGAAACCTGTGAGGACCACGAACTTCGAAACGTGAAGATGCTCGCAGGCCGGAAGACGTTCGTCCACGGCTGCCCGCAGTGCAAGGCCGACGAGGCCGACGAGCAGGAGGACGAGGTGATCGGCGTTTGCCCCGAATGCGGAGAGGAGCACGGCGGGGACCTCGCCATCAAACGGCTCCGCTCCGGCTCCCGGCTCGTCGGCTGCACGCGCTACCCCGACTGCGACTACTCGCTGCCGCTCCCGCGGCGCGGCGAGATCGAGGTCACCGACGAGACCTGCGAGGAACACGATCTCCCGCACCTCCGGGTCCACTCCGGCGACGAGCCGTGGGAACTGGGCTGTCCGATCTGCAACTACCGAGAGTTCACCGCCCGACAGGAGGGCTCGGAGCTCCAGACCGTCGAGGGGATCGGCGAGAAGACCGCGGAGAAGCTGAAAGACGCCGGCGTCGACGGCGTCGACGACCTCAAGTCGGTCGACCCGGACGACCTCGCCGCAAACGTCGACGGCGTGGGCGCCGACACGGTCCGCGATTGGCAGGCAAAGGCGGACTGAGCACGCTCCCGCCCTCTGCGGAGTCCCCTCGTTGTTTATAAGCTCCGCGCCCATCGTTCAGGGTATGGATGGATCGTGACGGCGAGTCGACACCCCGCGTGGTGCGGTCGTTCGTCGAGGCGGTGCCGACCCCGACAGTGGCCTGCGATCCCGAGACGCACGCGATCCGGGCGGCGAACGCGCCGGCAGCCGCGCTGCTCGGGCAGGACCGCAAGACCCTCACCCTGATGGGACTCACCGACCTCGGTGAGGCCGACGAGACCGTCGAGGGCGATCCGGTGGCCGGGACGGTCGACGAGGCGGTCGACCGAGAAGGAGTCACCGACTTCGAGTGGGAGGTCGGCGGAGAGCGGGGACGCCGCCGCCTCTCGCTTTCGCTCCGCACGGCGACGATCGCCAACGAGCGGTGGCTGATCGTCGGGCTGACCGACGTAACCGACCGCGTCACCGCCGAGGAGAAGCTCCGATCACAGCTGCGCGTCGTCGACGCCGTCGCCTCGACAGTGCCCGCCGCGCTGTTCCAGTGTGGCTCGGACGGAACGCTCGCGCGCTGGAACGAGCGACTCGCGACCGATGCCGGGCGAGGAGGCGAGTCGTTGTCAGGGACTGACCTAACGGGGCTGTTCGACGACGAAACCCGCGACGCCGTCTCGGAGGCGCTCCGGCGCGTGTACCGCGATCGCGAGCCGGCGAACTGCGAGGCGACGCTGCTAACGCGGTCTGGCGAGCGCGTCCCGTACCGCCTGGCGCTCGGACCGATCCTCGACGCCGGCGAGGTCGTCGGCGCGATCGGCGTCGGCGAGGACCGCACGGAGGCGTCGCTCCGCGAGGAGCGGCTCGCCGTCCTGACCCGAGTGCTCAGGCACAACTTCCGGAACGACCTCAACGTGGTGACGGGATTCACGGAGCGAGCCATCGAAGCCGTCGAGGATCCCGAACTGGTGGGAGAGCTCGAACGGGTCGTCGACACCGCCGAGCGTCTGCTCCGCGTCGGCGAGACCTCTCGGCGCGTCGAGCGGCTGCTCGCCGACCGACCCGCGCCCGACCGGCTCGACCTCGCCGACGCGGTCGACGAGGCGCTGGGCGCACTCCCTCCGGAGCTCCGCGAGAGCGCCGACATCGAGGTCGACGTGCCCGAGGGGATCACGGTGTCAGCGATCGGCTACCTCGCCGAGGCGATCGCGGAGATCGTCGAGAACGCGATCCGCCACAGCGACGCCGAGCGCCCGCGAGTCGAGATCACGGCCGCGAAACTCCCGAGCGAGGCGTGGGCATCGCTCGTCGTCGCCGACGACGGGCCGGGGATCCCCCCCGCCGAGCGTGCGGTGCTCACCGGAGAGGAGACGCCGCTGGAGCACGCGAGCGGGCTCGGACTCTGGTACGTCAACTGGATCGTCAGCGCCGGCGGGGGGTCGTTCGACATCAGCGAGAGCAAAACCGGCGGGACCCGGATCGAGATGGAGCTCCGGACGCGGGACGACGGGTGACTGGTGGTGTGAGCGGCCGATCTCGAAGTCGACTCACTCGACGAGTCGAACCTCGTCGCCGACCGCGACCTCGTCGACGGCACCGGCTGGGAGTTCGATCACCGTGTCCGCGCGGCCGCGGCCCAGCCCGACGAACGGGGCGAGCCGTTTCGTCCGCTGTACCTCGCCGCCGACGAGCCACAGCGCGTCGATCGCGAAGGGGACGAACAACATGTGAAGCCACTGCGTGTCCGGCGCGTCGAAGGGGAACACGAGCGCGTAGTCGTCGGGGATCGACCGGCGGAACATCAGCCCGCGGCCCTGTTCGATCGTCGAGCGCGCCACGTCGACGTCGCTCGCGAGGAGCGTAGACGACTGGTCGCCGTCGGACGACGCGCGTCGGTGGACGAGTCGCACGCTGGACACGTGACGGGCGCCGGATAAATAGCCTCGCGATCGGGCGGCGCTTCTGGTGGCCGAGCTAGCTCGCGTTGCCGTACGTCTCGTCGAGGTACTCAACGATGTCGCCGCTCTCGGACATCCCCTCGATCCCGTGTTCCTCGTCGACGAGGACGGGGACGCCGGTCTGCCCGGAGAGCTCCTCCACCTCGGTGCGCTCGCCGTGCGAGCGCGGCACCATCACCGACTCGTACTCCAGATCGAGGTCGGCAAGCTTGGTCTTCACCTTTGCACAGTACGGGCAGCCCTTCAGTTCGTACAGCGTCAGATCTGCCATCACCGATCGGTAAGGGACAGACGGATAAAGAAGTACGGTGGGCGGTGCGCGCGGGACGCACGGGCGGTGTCCACAGTTAAAAGGTACTGTGCCGGAGACGCCTCTCAGAGGATAACACCGCGCGTCTGCAGCACGTAGTAAACAACCAGAAGCGCCGCGATGACGTACTGACCGAGCGCGACCTCGTCGTACTCACCGATTGCAACCTTGATCAGCGGGTAGGCGACGATACCGGCGGCGAGCCCGTCGGCGATCGAGTAGGCGAACGGCATCACGGTGACGGTGAGGCCGGCGGAGACGGCCCACGCCGGGTTGCTCCAGTCGACCTCGACGAGCCCTTGCAACATCATCACGCCGACGACGATCAGCGCGATGAAGGAAGCGTACGCCGGGATCGCGGCGACGACGGGGATCACCGCGAGCGAGACAACGAACAGCAGCGCGACGACCAGCGCCGTCAGGCCTGTGCGGCCACCCTCTTCGACGCCCGTCGACGACTCGATGTACGTCGTCACCGTGGATGTACCGAGCACCGCACCGGCGGTCGTCCCTACCGCGTCGGCCATCAGCGGCTTGTCCATGTCGGGGAGGTCGCCGTCTTCGTCGAGGAAGTCACCGAACTGCGAGACGCCGATGAGCGTCCCGGCGGTGTCGAAGAAGTCGACGAAGAAGAACGTGAACACGACCAAGACGAACGTGAGGGGGTCGATCTGTCCCAACCCGTCGACGAACGCGCCCGCGAGCGGGGTGATGTCGTACTGCGCGCTCGGGAGCGTCTCCGGCGTGATCGCGCCGCGCTCGAAGACGCCGGCGAGCGTGAGCCCCCATCCGGCCAGCGACGTGGTCACGATACCGACCACGATCGAGCCCGTGATCCCGCGCGCCCAGAGGCCGAAGGTAAACGCGAGCCCGAGTAGCCCTAAGATCGCCCACGGGTTCCCGAATATCCCGCCGAGCGTGACGAGCGTCGCGTCGCTAGGGACGACGATCTGGAGCTCTTGGAAGCCGATGAACAACAGGAAGAGGCCGATACCCGCGCCGACCGAGCGCTTCACCGGCTCGGGGAACAGCCGGATGACGTACTCGCGCGCGCCGACCGCGGTGAGCAGCATGAACAGGACCCCTTCGACGAACACCGCGGCGAGGGCCGTCTGCCACGGAATTTCGAGCGCTATCACGACCGTGTACGCGAAGAAGGCGTTGAGCCCGAGGCCGGGCGCGAGCCCGAACGGTCGGTTCGCGTACAGCGCCATCACGACCGTCGCGATCGCCGCCGAGAGGATCGTCGCGATAGCGATCATCTGGAACACCTCGCCCTGTCCGTACCCATCGATCCGGATCGCTTCCGAAAGGATTGCGGGATTCACGACGATGATGTACGACATCGCGAGGAAGGTGGTGAGCCCCGCGACCAGCTCCGTACGGACATCAGAGTCGTGCTCCTTTACGTCGAACCGCGCGGCCAGCGTGTCTGAGATCCCCATTGAACGGGTGAGTGTTCCCCAGGATCGAGTGATAAGCTTTGCTGAATGTCAGCGACTAGTATGCAAGTACGTGTGTATAAAACCGGTTTAAAACGTTAGAGAGCCAAGAGAAATGCGCGAACGTGCGTATCAAAAGCGAAACCGCGCCTATTCGAACGTCGTCAGGGCACCTACTGGGGCGTCGGTGATATCCCGCGCGCGCTGCATCCCCTCATCGCCGACAGCGATGAGGGTGAACACGCCGGTGACGTCGGCGTCGGCCTGCAAGGCGATGTCGAGGAGCAGTTCCTGCGTCTCGCCGGAGCGGATCAGGTCGTCGACGACGAGGACCGTATCGCCGGCGTCAATCGCGCTCGCGGGGAGGTAGTAGGTGAGCTCGATCCCGGATGCGAGCCGCTGGCGCGACTCGATGAACTCTTCGACGGCGGTCTCCTTCGACTTCTTGGCGTACGCGAGCCGCGCGTCGAAGAAAGAGGCCATCGCCGCACCGAGGGTGATCCCGTCCGTGGCCGCGGTGAGCACCACGTCCGGCGACTCGAACTCGAACGTCTCCGCGGCGACGGGCGCGACCAAGTCGAGGAACGACTGGTCGAAGACGACTCCGGAGTTGTCGACGTACCCCTCGTCGTCGAACTCGACCCGGGCGAGCAGCTCGTCGGCGAGGGCGTCGCGACCGACGGCCTCGACGACCTCGCTCGCGCGGTCCGTTCCGGGAAGCACGTGACCGTTGACGTATCGGTTTAAATCGCCCGCGGGTAATCCCGTCACGTCGGACAGCTCCTCGTAGGTTCGCGTCTCCTTCAACATCCGCAACACGGCGACCGCCTGCAGCTGGAGGGCCGCCTTCTCTGCTCGATTCATAAGGATGATCGTGATCGCACAAGTATGAATACGTCGAAGTGTTCGTCGAGAGAGATACACATGAGTATGCGTGGCTGAAGCCCGCCGAGGGGGCGCAGCCGGACCGTCAGCGTACCGGTCGCGTCGGCCGCCACCCGGACTCCTCTGATCGCCGGCGCCGAGCCCTCGAACGACGAGAGACAGTCACTCCAAGAACCGAGACTGGGCGTCACCCGATGGCATCATACATCTGTCCTTCTTCCCGAACCACCGGTATCTGTGCTCGGCGATGAAGTCGTATATCCGGTCGCGGATCGGTCGGGGAACGTGCCGGAACGGCGAGAGGAGCCGATAGCGCCCGCCCAGTCCCGTCGCGATATGGATGATCGCCGCCGACTTCACGTAGCTCTCTCCGTCTTCGATGAGGACGACCGACTCGAGTTCGTCAGTCGGCAGGTCGTGTTCGGCCAGCAGCGCCTGTCCGACGTCGGATTGGAGGGAAGCGAAGCGGTACTTGTCTTCCGTGTCACGAGGGAGGACGAACTGCACGAACCCGCTACAGAGGTTGCAAACGCCGTCGAAGAGAATAATCGCGTCGTCGTCCGGAAGTTCCGTGGACATCGCTTGCCGGACGTACGGGTTCGTCTCAGTTCACGCTTCCGGTTGGGCCACAACAAGCTTATCCCGGCCCAGGCTGGAACCCTGCGTAACGGCGAGTCACGGACTTATGAATCGAAGCCCCTCCAACAGCACTGCGTGGTCGCAAGTCTCCGACGTCGTCAGTTGGCTTTCGGCAGCGTTCGCCGCACGAGTCGGGATCGATCTGCGCGCGCTCGCGGCCTTCCGGATCGGGCTCGGGGCGCTGTTACTCGCCGACCTGGTGCGGCGCTCGCGCTCGGTAACCGCCTTCTACACGGACGATGGCGTGCTCCCGCGGCGAGCGTTCTTCTCGGACTACGCGGCAAGCCACTCGCTGCACGCGCTCGTCGGAGAGCCGTGGGCCGTGGCGCTGCTGTTCGGCGTCGCGGGCGCGTTCGCTCTCGCGCTGCTCGTCGGGTATCGAACGCGGCTCGTGACGGTCGTTTCGTGGCTGTTGCTGCTTTCGCTACACGCCCGGAACCCGATGGTGTTGAACGCGGGCGACAGCCTGCTCCGCATGCTGCTCTTCTGGAGCGTCTTTCTCCCGCTCGGTGCGCGCTGGTCGGTCGACGCCGTCCGGCGGGCAGACGCGCGAACCGGCACGGAAGCCGGCGTCGGTTCTGCGACTCCGGGTCCAGGCGGGCCCGCCGTAGCGACCGTCGCCACGATGGCACTCCTGTTGCAGATGTTGTTGATGTACCTGACGAACGCCGTCCACAAACGCGGAGGCGATCTCTGGATGAGCGGCGAGGCGGTCGTGTACGTCATGCAGGCCGACCACTTCACCTACCTGCTCGGTAACCACATCGCCGAGTTCTCCGGCCTGCTGCGCGCGTTCACCGTCCTGTGGCTCGTGCTTCTGTTCGCGTCGCCGCTGTTGCTTCTGCTCACCGGGATTCCGCGCGCCGCGGTCGCCTCGCTGTTCGTCGGAATGCATCTCGGGATGCTGGTCACGATGCCGATCGGTCTCTTCCCGGTCGTCGTCATCGTCGGGTTCATCCCGTTCTTCCAGACGCCCGTCTGGGACGCCGCCGAGGGCGCCGTCGCTCGGCTGGGCCTATCGACGCCGCTCGCGCGCTGGCGCGCCTCTCTCGAATCCCGTGCGAGGGCCCTCCCCTCGCTCGGCGCGCCGTTCCCTCGACCGACCCCGCCGAAACGCCTCGACGATCTCCGAACTGCTGGCTTCAGCGGGAGTCTCACCCGCGGACGCGCCCTCTTTTCCACGGTCCTCCCGTACGTCTTCTTAGTGTTGATCGTCCTCTCGAGCGCGCAGGCGGTCGACTACGCCGAGGTCCCCGAACCCGGTGAGGACGTCTTGGACGCCGTCGAGATGGACCAGTCCTGGCGGATGTTCGCGCCCGATCCCACGCACACGACTCGGTGGTTCGTCGCGCCCGGTACCCTCGAAGACGGGAGCAAACGGGACGTGCTACGCGACTCGTCGGTGAGTTTCGAACGCCCGCCGCGCGCGGAGGCCACGTATCCGAGCTCACGCTGGCGGAAGTACCTCACGAACGTCTACTCGACCGACAACGAGAACCACCGCTCGTACCTCGCGAGCTACCTCTGTGACGACTGGAACCGCACCCACGACACGCGCGTCGAGAACGTCACCGTCTACCAGCTGTACGAGCGGACTGACCCCTACAACGGGACGATAGAGGCCGGAAACGAGGTCGAACTGATCGAGTACGACTGCTCGGGCGAGTTCGTCCAGAACGAGTGAGACGACGGCTTCGACGAAACCCGGCGGGTCGACGGCGCGTCACCGGCGGCGTTCTCGACTCTCGCGTCCGAACCGCCTCCTCGTGCCAGTGATTCGGTTCCGGCTGCCCGGGAGAGCGGGAATCAGACGAGGATGGTTCCGACAGCTGCGGCCGAAACCATCGTTCCGCCTCCGAACCCGCCGACTCGTGCCATCGCGCGACGCGACCGACGCTCGGTCCACCCGGTGCCCGTGTCGAGGTGCTCCTGTGCGGCCTCGATCGCCCGACCGGACGCGACGGAGCCGGCCCACCCGAGAAGTCCCAGCCCGAACCAGAGCCCGCCGAACGCGAACGCCGCCTCCGCCGCGGCCAGCGGACCGAACCCGCCGACGGCGACCAACCCGGCGACGAGAACCGGCGACGTGACGGCACCGACGGCGACACCGCCGGCAACGAGCCGCCCGCGCTCACGGACGACCGGCGCCAGCGACATCGATCAGTCGACCGCTTCCCGCATCCGGGGGTCGAGTGCGTCTCGCATCCCGTCGCCGAGCAGGTTGAACCCGAGGACGGTCAACGCGAGGAAGAGGCCGGGGAAGAACGACCACCACCAGACGCCGGTGAGCAGTCCCTGACTCACGCCGTTCGAGAGCATGAGCCCCCACGATGGTGTGCCGGCCGAGGCGCCGAACCCGAGGAACGACAGGGCGGCCAAATCGAGGATGGCCAGCCCGAAGTTCAGCGTCGACTGGACGGTTATCGGCGCGAGGCAGTTCGGCAGCACGTGCCTGACGAGCACGCGTGGATCCGTGGCACCGAGCGCGACGGTGGCGTCGATATACTCGTTTTCCAGTACGGTGAGCGCGGCGCCGCGGACGACGCGGGCGAACCGCGGCGTGTACACGAGCGTCAGGGCCGCGACCGCCCGCCAGAGCCCGAGCTCGTCCGGGAAGATGGAGACGAGCGCGAGCGCTAACAGGAGCGAGGGGAACGCCAACAGCACGTCCATCGTCCGCATGATCACGTTGTCGGTGACGTCGCCGTAGTAGGCGGCGATGATGCCGAGGCCGACTCCGAGCACCGTCGATGCACCGACGGTCACCGTCCCGAACAGCATCGCGTACCACGCGCCGTACGCGACTCGGGGAACCAGGTCGCGCGCCTGTCCGTCAGTCCCGAACGGGTACTCCACGCTCGGCGCGGCGCGGTTCGGGTTCGTACCGAGCTGCGATCGAGAGATAACGTCGAGATCGAGCGAGAAGCGGGCGTATATCGCGATCACGAGCATCGCGATGATAATTGTGAGGCCGGCCAACGCGAGACGGTTCGACAACAGCTGCGAGAGGAACGGCGAGGCGCGGACACGGTCGACGAGCCCGCGGCTCTTCGTCTCCGCCTCGCCGTCTCTGAGTGTTTCGGTGCTCATTGTTGGATCCTCGGATCGAGGTACGAGTAGGTCACGTCGACGACGAGGTTCACCAGGGTGAACAACAACGCGAAGGTCAGGACGGTCCCCTGAACGATCGGGTAATCGCCGACCTCGATCGCTTCGACGAGCAGCGTCCCGATCCCGCCGATCGCGAACACGGTCTCGGTCAGCACCGCCCCGCCGAGGAGGGTGCCGAACTGGATCCCGATGATCGTGACGACCGGGATCAACGCGTTACGGAAGCCGTGTTTCAGCACGGTGATCTTCGCGCCCTGCCCCTTGGCGCGGGCGGTTCGCATGTAGTCTTGCCTGACGACCTCCAGCATCGACGAGCGCATCATCCGCGAGATGAGCGCCATCGAGTAGACGCCGATGACAATCGACGGTAGGAACATATGTCTGACCGCCGATCGGAACATCTCCCAGTCGCCGGCGAGCAGCGTGTCGATCGTCACCATCCCGGTGACGCGGATCGGGACGACGCTGAACGACGACGAGATCCGCCCGCTGGTCGGAAGCACGCCGAGCACCTGCGCGAACAGCAGGATCAGCAGCGGGCCGCTCCAGAAGATCGGGACGCTGATCCCAGCGAGCGCGCCGACGCGGGTGCCGTGGTCGGTGAGCGTGTCCTGTTTCACCGCGCTCAGTATGCCCAGCGGGATACCAAACAAGATACCGAACAGCTGGCCGTACAGCGCCAGTTCGAGCGTGACGGGGAGCGTGTCCGCGAGTATCTCTCGGACGGTCGTGTTCCGGTTGATGATGTACGACTCCCCGAAGTCGAACCGCACGACGTTACCGAGGAAGTCGATGTACTGGACCCAGATCGGGTCGTTGAGCCCGAGGTCGGCGCGGATGCGCTCGACGAACTCCTGGCTTGCGCGCTCCCCGGCGATCGTGAGCGCCGGGTCGCCCGGCGAGAGGTGGAGGATGGAGAAGACCAGCGTCGCCACTCCGATCAACACCGGAACGAGCAACAGCAATCGCTTAATTACGAATCGCTTTGGGAACATCGAGAGCTGAGACTGGGTTCCTCGACTACTCCAGCGAGACCAAGTTCAGGTACGGGCCGCTGATCGCAGCGATCTGGAACCCGTTGACTCGGTCGGCGACGCCACGGAGTTCCTCGGCGTAGTCCAGGTACACCCACGGCGCCTCGTCGTGAGCAATCTGCATCGCCTCGTTGTACAGGTCAGCGCGCTCGCTCTCTGCGGCCGTCTCCTGGCCTTGTTCGACGAGGTCCATGTAGTCTCGGTTCGCCCACGCCGAGCGGTTACTGGTGTTGTATCCCTCGGTGTCGAAGCTCACCCAGTCCTGGCCCTCGGTGAGCTCGCTCTCCTCGACCTGCGGGTGAAGCAGCACGTACGCGAAGTTGTCCGGGTCGGCGTTGTCGGTGTACCAGCCGAGGAAACACGCGTCGTGACGACCCTGGGCAGTGTACTCGAGGAACGGCCCGAACGACTGCTGGTTGATCTCGACGTCGATGCCGATCTCGCTGAGGTTGGACGCGACCGTCTCGGCCGTCTGGAGCGGCGAGGGGTTGTATCCGCGGGGGTTCTGGAACGTCGCCAGCTCGAAGGAGAAGCCGTCGCCGTAGCCGGCTTCCTCCAGCAGGCTCTGCGCCTCCTCGGGGTCGTACGGGTACGGGTCGATGTCGTCGTTGTGCCCCAGCACGTTCGGCGGCAGCGGCTGGCTGGCCTGCGTCGCGAAGCCGGCGTAGATCTGGTTGACGATCGCCTCGGTGTTGATCGCGTGGCTGACCGCCTGCCGGACGCGGCGGTCCTGGAACTCCTCGACCGCCGCGATGTTGAACGCCATGTAGCCGATGTTGATCCCCTCGGTACGGACCAGCTCGGCGCCGTCAGCTCCCTCAACCTGCTGGGAGGACTGCGCGCCGATCCCGTCGATGATGTCGAGTTCGCCGCTCGCGAGCGACTGCGCTCGGGTGGAGTTCTCGCCGACCGTGACGAACACGGCCTCGTCGACCTCCGGACCGTCGCCCCAGTAGTCGTCGTACGCGGTGAGGCGGACCTGCTCGTTCGAGTCGTCGAGGGTGTCGAGCTCGAACGGCCCCGTCCCGACCGCGTTCTCCGACAGGTCGGTGCCGTACTCTTCGATGGCGGCCTCGGAGTGGACCGCGGCTACGAACATCGCCAGGTTACGCAGGAATGGCGCGTACGCCTGACTGAGCTGGATCGTCAGTTCGTAGTCGCCGTCGACCTGGGTGTCCTCGATCCAGTTGCCGAGCGTGAAGGGACCGTACGCGGAGACGTAGTCGTCGCCGGCGTAGTACTCGTACTCCGAGTCGACGAAGCGGCGGTACGAGGCCACGAAATCCTGTGCGGTGAACTCCTCGCCGTTGTGGAAGGTGACGCCCTCCTTCAGGGTGAGCGACGCCGTCTGGCCGTCGATCGAGTAGTCCGAGGCGAGTCCGTCCGTGAGCGTCGACTCGCCCGGCTCGAAGTTGATCAGCGTGTCGTAGATCTGCTCGGTGACCTTCGCGACCTCGCCGCTCGTGCTGTTCTGGAAGTCCAGCGTCGGCGAGTGGCTCCCCCGACCGTACCGGAGCAAACTGGTCTCGTCGCCGCCGTCCGAGCCGTCAGACCCATCGGATCCGTCGGAACCGTCCGATCCATCGGACCCGTCTGACCCGTCCGAACCGTCGCCGCCGTTGTCGGAACAGCCGGCGAGCCCGACCGTTACTGCGGCGCCACCGGCGGCACCGAGGAACTGTCTCCGTGAAACACTCGTGTCGCGGGATGACATGGATCGATTCTGAACACTATCCAGTATAAACCTACCGAACGGATAGGCGGAAATGTTCCGATCCGAATGGTTTCGGGCGACATGGTTTCGATCCGCGTCGCCGTATGCCGTCAAGCTCGCGGAAGCGCCATCACCGTCTCGCTTCTGATCTGGTCCTATCGAACCGCGATCGTGGCGTCGATCTGCCGAGGAAACGAAGCTTACGGAAAATTCGAGGCGAAAGCCTCGCCCTTCACAGTAGTTGCCGAATCAGTTCGTTTCAGCCATCGATCTCGTGTGAACGACGATCTACGTACATATACCGGATAAAAGAGTATATAAATGGAATGCGCCGAGTTCGACGATCAGCACCTTCGATATGCGCTGTGTTGAGAGGTTCGGCAACTACTGTTTAGCGCGGGGAGGATGTCAATCGAGCAGGTGGCACGCAGCCGGGTGGTCGCTGTCGGAGAGCGTCGGCTCCTCGCGCTCACAGACGGTCGCAAACGTCTCCGCGAGCACGTCCGCCGCCTCGGTCCACTCGCCTGCAATCACCAGTCTGAGAGCTCGATCGACGACCTCGCCCGCGTGCCCGTCCGGGTACCGGTCGAAATGGGCGTCGCGGACCGCCTCGACCGCACCGGCCGCGATCGCGTCATCCCCGGACGAGGCGGCAGCCGCGGTCCCACCGTCGGCCGCCACCTGATCGGACGAGTCGCCGACCTCATCGAGGATGGTCTCAGTGTCGATCGCCTGTCGCTCGACGCGCTGCCGGAAGTCCATCACCTCGCGGTACGTCTCCTGCTCGATGTCGAGGTCGTCGGGGGGAATCACACTCGGACACCGCGTCCGGAACGAACACCCGGAGGGCGGGTCGATCGGCGAGGGAACGTCGCCTTCGAGGATGACGCGATCGCCGGTGTCCGCCGTCGGGTCCGGCTCGGGGATCGCGGAGAGCAACGCCTGCGTGTACGGGTGCTGTGGGTCCGCGAACAGCTCGTCGGTGGCCGCCACCTCGACGATCTTGCCGAGGTACATCACGGCGACCCGGTCGCTGATGTGCCGCACCACCGACAGGTCGTGCGCGATGAACAGGTACGTCAGGTCGAACCGGTCCTGCAGGTCCTCCATCAGGTTGAGGATCTGCGCCTGCACCGAAACGTCGAGCGCGGAGACGGGCTCGTCCGCGACGATGAACTCGGGGTCGACCGCGAGTGCCCGGGCAATTCCGACGCGCTGGCGCTGTCCCCCAGACATCTCGTGGGGATATCGGTCGTACTGCCCCACTTCGAGTCCGACCGCCTCAAGGAGCTGGCGGACGCGGCGACGACGCCGGAGACGGTCGGTGTCACCGGCGGAGATCGTCACCGAGACGCGTTCCACGTCGCCGGCGTCGGTGCGCTCGACGGTCCCCTCGACGCCGAGCTGTTCGCGCACGTCGACGTCGACCTCGCCGTCTGCGACCGTCACGTCGACGTGGGTGGTCGCCACGCCGTCTCCGGAGCCGACGATGGCGTCGATCTCGTCGTCGACCGTCAGATCGACTCGATCGCGGGCGATCCCCGAGACGGTCACCTCGGCTTCGACCGCCACGTCCGGATCGGTCTCGGGCAGGTTGTGAATCGACAGCGGCTCGCGGATCGTCTGACCGACCGTCTGTCGCGGGTCGAGCGAGGAGAGCGGGTCCTGGAAGATCATCTGGAGGTTCTTCCGCTGTTCCCGCAGCCCCGAGCCGTCGAGGTCGGTGATGTCGGTCCCGGCGAACACCACTCGGCCGTCGGTCGGTTCGGTGAGGTGCAACAGCGCCCGGCCGGCTGTCGACTTGCCGCAGCCGGACTCGCCGACGAGCCCCAGCGTCTCGCCGCGGTTGATCGTGAAGTCGATCCCGTCGACCGCCTTCACACTACGGTCGTCGGCACCGAGAACCCGATCGAGCACGCTGTCCGCCTGTTCGTAGTACTTCCGGAGCCCGTCGATCTCGACGAGGGGCTCGCCGATCGAGCGGTTGCGACCGGGGGCGATCGTGTCGTCGCCGTACTCGTCTTTGTCGAACGACTCCATGATACACTTCGAACTGTGGTCGACCTCCTCAGGGCCGTGCTGGAGGTACGGTATCTCGCCGCTCGTGCACTCCTCGGTCGCCCACGGACACCGCGGCGCGAAGTGGCACCCGGGCGGCATGTCGATGAGGTCGAGGACGTTCCCCTCGATCGGCGTGAGCTGGTCTTTCTCCTCGCTCGGGAGCGACTCCAAGAGCGTGTACGTGTACGGGTGCGACGGGTTCCCGAAGATCTCCTCGACGGGACCCTCTTCGACGATCTCCCCGGCGTACATCACCGCGACGCGGTCGCACGTCTCGGCCACGACGCCGAGATCGTGGGTGATCATCAGCATCGACATCCCCAGATCGGTCTGCAGGTCGTCTATCAGGTCGAGGATCTGCGCCTGAATGGTCACGTCGAGCGCGGTCGTCGGCTCGTCGGCGACGAGCAACCCCGGCTGACAGGCCAACGCGATCGCGATGAGCACCCGCTGGCGCATCCCGCCGGAGAACTCGTGCGGGTACTCGTCGACCCGCGCGCCCGGTTCGGGAATCCCGACCTCTTCGAGTACCGCGATGGTCTCTTGGCGGACGTCTTCGTCCACGTCGCGGCTGATCTTCGGGAGGATCTCGCGCACGGCGTTGAACCACGAATCCTTGCGACGGCCGCCGTACTGGTGGAGTCTGAGGCTCTCGGCGACCTGGTCGCCGACGGTCACCGAGGGGTTGAGCGACGTCATCGGGTCCTGGAAGATCATACTTACCTCTCGGCCCCGGACGAATCGGAGCGCCTCCTCGGGCGCCGCGGTGAGGTCGATCGTGTCGCCGTCGATGAATTCCGTGGTGTTGTACCGGTCGCGAAGCTCGTCTGCGATCCGACCGTCGGTCAGCTCGACGGTCCCGCCGACGATCTCGCCCGGATCGTCAACGAGTCCCATCGTCGACAGCGCCGTGACGCTCTTGCCAGATCCCGACTCGCCGACGAGTCCGACGGTCTCCCCTTGCCGGATCTCCAGGTCGATCCCGTCGACCGCTTTTACCTGTCCCCGTTCCGTCGAGAACTGCGTTCGGAGGTCAGAGAGCGAAAGTAGAGGCGGCATACAGCCGTTTTCTGACCCTCTATGGATATACTTTTGCCTTCGATAGGACGTCAGCGATGGCCGACAGGAGGGAACCTTTACCCGCCGCCGACCGCCTACGCCGTGCATGGACGTGGAAGAGCATCCGCTCGCGGACGACGACGACGACGCGTGGACCACGGTCATCGACGAGTGCCGTGCGACCGCTGAGGAGTATCGAGATCGCGGGTGGACGGCGTTCTCGCCGGTCCCCGGCGACGTAGTGGCGGTCCCCGCGCCCGGCGACTCGGCCGCCGAGAAGGTCGGCCTCGACGTGTTGCTGTCGGGTGAGGAGTTCGACCGGCTCACTGAGCTGGTCGAGGAAGACGGCTTCGACGAGTTCGAGGCGTTCCGCGCCCACGAGAACGGGATCGTGTATCTGACGCTGGTGTTCCGGGCGACGGCGACCGAGACCGCGCTCTGTCTCCCGCTCTACTACCGAGTCGCCGAGGCGGACCGTATGCTTAGTCGCGTTCGGGCCGGCGACGCGATGACGACCTACGTCCACGCGCTCTCCGGGGAGGAGCGGATCGAGTTCGACCACGAGGATCCGACGCCGCTGTTCCCGCCGCAGGACACCGGAGACGCGTAGGCCGGGCGCTCGATCCCCTCACCGCTCGCGCACGACGACGAACTCCGCGAGGTCGCGGAGGTACTCGATCGCCTCCGTCTCCGGGGGGTCTGCGTCGTCGAGCGCGGCCAGCGCGAGGTCGGACTGCTTGCGCGCGCGCTCATCGATTTCGTCGGGCGAGAGCGACGTGACCTGCAGGACCGAGGGGCGGTCCATCTCCGCGTCTTGTCCGGTCGGCTTGCCCAAGTCGTCGGCGTCCGCGGTCGCGTCGAGCACGTCGTCACGCATCTGGAAGGCGACGCCGACGCGCTCGGCGTACTCGCCGAACGAGTCGACCGCGTGGGGGTCGGCGCCGCCGGCGATCGCGCCCAGCTCGGCGGCCGCCCGGAACAGCGCGCCGGTCTTCCGGCGGGCGAGCTCCATGTACTCGGCCTCGCTCGTGGGGCGGGCGGCCAGCTCGGTGGCCTCGCCCTCGCCGAGTTCGACCATCGCCTCGGCGACGGTTCGCATCGCGCGGGGCTCGGCGGAGAAGAGCGCGAACGCCTCGCCCAACAGGCCGTCGCTGGCGATGATCGCCGGCCCGTAGCCGTACTCGGCCCACGCCGACGGGGTGCCGCGACGCACCTCGGAGCGGTCGATGATGTCGTCGATCACGAGCGACGCGTTGTGGACGAACTCGATCCCGGCCGCGAAGTCGACGGCCGCGTCGGGATCGCCGTCGAACGCCTCGCAGGCGAGGATCGTCACGGCGGGGCGGACCCGCTTGCCGCCGGCGAGGACGACATGGCCGACCTCCTCGGACAGCTCGTCGGGTTCGACCTCGTCGATGACGGTCTCCAGCCTGCCCTCGACCAGCGCGACCCGGCGCTCCAGGTACTCCATCTATCGCCCGGAGGGGCCGGTCGCGCAAAGGCCTAACGGAACGGCGACAGCGGATACCTACGTGAACTCGATGCCGAGATCGTTGAGCCCGGTGTTGTGCTGGGCGACGTTTATCAGAAGCGGAGTCAGTCCCTCGATCTCGGGCGCGTTGGCGATGCCGCCGGCGTCGAGCGCGCGCAGCCCCTCGATCCCCTCCGCGACGTCCGTGACCGTCCGCTTCGCGTCCTCGTCGTCGCCGATCACGAGCGTGTCGATCCCGAGATCGGCGTCGAGGTTCGCGAGGCGGGCGGCCGCGAGGTTGTGGAACGCGCCCACGACGTCGACCCCGTCGGGCGCGGCGTCCGCGGCGATACGCGTCACCGAGCCCGCGCCGGGCTTGTGGTAGTGGAAGCCTTCGTCGTCGCGTTTCATGCCGGTCGCCGGCGAGACGAGCACGTCTCCGGAATCGAGCGCGTCGGCGACCGCTTCGACGGTATCGCCGACATGATACGGCGGGACCGCGAGCACGACGACCCGCGCCGCGGCAGCGGCGACCTCGTTCTCGGCGCCCGCCACCGCGGCGTCGAGGCCGCGGCTGTCGAGCTCGGTCGTGTACTCCTCGGCTTTGGTCTCCGCCTTCTCCGCGTCGCGCGAGCCGACAGTGACCGCATGATCGGTGTCGGCAGCGAGCCGCAGCGCGAGTCCCTGTCCGATGTCTCCCGTGCCGCCGAGTATCGCGATTTTCATACGGATAATGCGATCGCTCGCGCCTTAGGGGTTGCGCGACCGGCGGTCCTCGCCACCGTTCGGATCGGGATTCATGTGCGTCGGCCGCGTATCACGTTCATGATCGACTCGCCGGGACTCGCGCTCCGATACGCCGCCTGCGACGCCTGCGAAACGGTGTTCGCGCTCCCCGACGACCCCGCGGAACCGGACGTCTGCGGGCGGTGTGGCGCCCGTCCGCTTCGCGAACTCACCGGGATCCGAGGTCCGGACGCGTATTTCGCGCCCTGACTCCGGGCGGCGGGTGACAGACTGCCGGAGATCCGGTCAGAGCGATTCGATCAGGGCGATTCGGTCAGCGCAGATCGTCCATCTCCAGCTCTCCGTCTGCGATCGCTTGCAGTTCCTCGTCGGAGAGCCGATCGATCACGAACGACGGCATTCCCTCCGGGAGTCCCGCCGGAACCGACCGATCGCCGTCCGTCCCCACCCTTCCGCCGTCGGTCCCGCTCTTGACCGTCCCGCCGTCCGTGCGAGACACGGCGGCCGATCCGGCGTCGTCCCGATCGCTTCCAGCCAGCCGGCGCACGGTCTGCTCCACCGTTTCGACCGCCTCGGACTGGTGCTCGCTTTCGGCCGCCAGCTCCTGCATCTTCTCAGTGATGCGGTTCGACTGATCGACCACCCCGTCGACCGTGGCGGCGATCTCCTCGGCGGCGGCGGCCTGTTCGTCGGTCACGTCCGAGACCTCGCCGATACCGTCCGCCGTCTCCGTCACCGCCTCGGCGATGGCGGTGAGGTTCTCCGTGGCGTCGGCGACGCGCTCGCTCCCCTCGTCGACCCGCTCCGTCGTCTCCGAGAGGCTCTCGACGGTGTCCTCGGTGTCGGTCTGGATCCCGCCCACCATCGACTCGATGTCGCTCGCGTGTTGTTGAGACTCCTCCGCGAGCGATTTGATCTCGTCGGCGACGACGCCGAACCCGGCACCGGCGTCGCCGGCCCGAGCGGCCTCGATCGAGGCGTTCAGCGCGAGCAGGTTGGTCTGGTCGGCGATCCCGTTGATCGCGTCCACGAACTCGTCGATCTCCTCGACGCGGTCTTGGAGCGCTTCGACGTCGTCGGCCACCTCGTCGACGGCGTCGCCGATATCGTCCATGGCAACCGCGGCGTCGTCGGCCGCCTCCCGCCCGTCGTCGGCCATCGCTTCCGCCCGGCTGCTCGTGCGCTCCACCTCGTCGGCGGTCGACGCCACCTCCTCGACCGTCGCCGAGAGGTTCGCCACCTCCGAGGAGATCTCGTTGACCCGCTGCGACTGCTCTTCCGACGCGTCACCGACTTCGGCGGCGCTGTCCGCGACGTCCGCCGCCGACTCGCGGAGGTCGCCGATCGGCTCCCGAACTTCGTCTTCCACATCCGCCATCAGGCGCTTGTTCCGCTCGATTTCGTCGGAGAGCTTCTCGCTGTACGAGTGGATGTACGTGTCCGTGACGACCTGCATGTCGAGGTTGATGATCCGGAGGATGGAGAGCAGGTCCTCGATCGCGTCGTCGACCTCTTCTTCGACGGCCGCCTCGACCGCGTCGCCGATTCCCTCACCGGCGCCCTCGTCGGCCAGCCGGTCCGTGAGCGAGTCGGTGAGTCGGTCGCCGATAATCGGGAGGATGAGGTCGTAGTACACGCCGTACTGGCCGAGGTAGTGTTTCATCGGCATCTCCAGGATGTCGTGGATCTTCCCGATCCGCGCACGGTCCTCGAAGTACTCCGACCCGTAGTCGCCCTCGGCGAGCGTTACGAGATACGCCGACTGCGTCCGCTTGAGCTGTTCGAGCCCCTTGTCGGAGCGGCTGATCACGTCGACGGTCTGCTGGTGACCCGTGAGGTTGTCGTAGAAGTCGTCGGCGATCTGCTCGGCGTTCTCCGCGAAGGCGTCCTCGTACCGGCTCAACCGGCGCTCGTCCTCCTCGTCGAATCCGACGAAATCCTTTCGCCACGCGATCTCGTCGCCGTCGAGCCCGATCTCGTCGACCAGCCCGGAAACGTCGAGTCCGTCGTTTAAACCGCCCTGCCCGAAGTCGCCCCGCCCGTACTCTCCAGATGTCGCCATGTGGAGCGATCCGCTTTTCCATTACATAAGAGGTGACTCCCGTCTCTCAAGAGTGATAGTGGAGCGTCAGCCGTCATATCGGAGATGAACGCCGATCGGGCGGTGACGACGCCCGTTCAGTCGGCGCCGGCCGCGTCGCCCTCGGCGACCGGCTCGACGGCGATTGCCGAGTGCTTGAATTCGGGAATCCCCGCGTCCGGATCGAGCGCGTCGCCCGTCAATGCGTTCGCGAGCGGCTCCGCGTAGTGGAACGTACAGAACGTCACGCCCTCGCGGACCGTGGGGGTGACTTCGGCGGTGACCTCGACGGTCCCGCGCTCGTTCGAGACCGTTACCGGATCGCCGTCCTCGATCCCGCGGTCGGCCGCGTCGTCAGGGTGGATCTGAAGCGCGTCCTCGCCGCGCATCGCCATCAGCCGGTCCGACCGCCGGCTGAGCGCCCCGCTGTTGAAGTGTTGGAGCACGCGACCGGTCGTCAGCGTCAGCTCGCCGGCGTCGAGGTCGTCTGCGGGCGGCACCGGATCGATAACGGCGAGGGGGGCGGTGCGCTCGCCGGTCAGGAACGCCTCCGCGTGTAACACGTCCGTCCCGGCGCCGTCCGCCGCCGAGAACGGCCAGCGCTGGTAGCCGTCGCCGATCCCCCCGTAGCTCATCCCCTCGTAGATGGGGGCGACGCGCGCGAGCTCGTCGAAGACCGCTTCCGGTCCGTCGTAGTCGAACGCGTCGGGCCGGTCGGTCAGCCGCCGCCCGAGCGCAGACAGGACCTCGAGGTCGCGCCGGGCGTCCCCCGGCAGGTCGGCGTTAGGGCGCATCCGCATCACGCGGCGGTCGGTGTTCGTGACGGTGCCGGCCTTCTCTGCCCACGCGCTCCCCGGGAGGACCACGTCGGCGTGGGCCGCGGTCGCCGTCTCGAACAGGTCGATGACAACGCAGAAGTCGAGCGCCTCGAACGCCGACGCGACCGCGCTCGCGTTGGGCTCGGTGACCGCCGGGTTCTCGCCGAAGACGACCGCTGCGCGCACCTCGTCGCCGAACCGGTGCGTCGCCTCGACCTCGGTGAGCCCGGGCTCGGCGGGCGGCTCGACGCCCCACTCCGCGGCGACGCGCTCGCGGGCGTCCGGGTCCGTCACGGACTCGTACCCGGGGAGCACGCCCGGGAGCCCGCCGACGTCGCTGGCGCCCTGCACGTTGTTCTGGCCGCGTAGGGGGTTCACGCCGGTCCCCGGCCGACCGACGTTCCCGGTCAACAGCGCCAGGTTGAGCAGGGCGTGAACGTTGTCGGTGCCGCAGCGGTGCTGGCTCGTCCCCATTCCCGTGATGACCGCGGCGCGGTCGGCCTCGCCGTACGCCCGGGCCGCCTCGCGGATCGTCTCCGGCTCGACGCCCGCCGCTCGCGCGTTCGCCTCGACGTCGACGTCGGCGAGGTGGTCGCGCAGCCGGTCGAAGCCGGTCGTCCGCTCCGTGAGGAACGCCTCGTCGACGAGGTCCTCCTCGACGAGGACCGCGGCGATCGCGTTCGCCACCTCGATGTCGGTGCCGGGGCGCAGCGGGAGGTGGACGTCGGCCGCCTCGGTCGTGTCGTTCGCGCGCGGGTCGACGTGGATCAGCGTCGCGCCGTCGCGGATCGCCGGGAGGATGTACGACCGGAACGCGACGGGGTGTTGCTCGGCCGGATTCGCGCCGTTGACGAACAGGCAGTCTGCCTCCTGTAAGT
The DNA here is from genome assembly GCF_051194165.1 of Halorubrum shenae. NCBI lineage: Archaea > Methanobacteriati > Methanobacteriota > Halobacteria > Halobacteriales > Haloferacaceae > Halorubrum > Halorubrum shenae. The sequence continues at coordinate 84,615 of NZ_JBLZNI010000003.1, forward strand.
CGTCAAGCGTGTTCGTCATCGCGCCGGCGCCGAGCCGGTCGCTCATCGCGGCGACGGTCGAGGAGTGACAGAGGCGCGCGCAGTTGTCCACGTTGTTGGTCCCGAGGACCCGCGCGAGCTTCTGGAGGACGTAGTTCTCCTCGTTCGTGCAGTTCGAGGAGGCGAAGAACTGCACGGCGTCCGGCCCGTGTTCGTCGACCACTCGCCCGATCCCGCTTGCGACGCGGTCGAACGCCTCCGCCCACGGCGCCGTGACGAAGCGACCGTTATGCCTGACGAGCGGCTCCGTCAGGCGGTCCTCGTGGTCGACCACGTCGAACGCGGCCGCCCCCTTCGGACAGATCTCGCCGCGGGCGTTCACCGGTCCCTCGACCCCGGTCGCGCTCCCGCCGCCGGCGTACTCGATGCTGCAGCCGACGCCGCAGAACGGACAGGCGGTGGGGTTCGACTCGAAGCTCCGCTCGGGCGTTTCGCTCGGGTCGGTCATCACGTTCAGGGACGGTCTCGACGACCCTCCCGATGCCACCGGAGTAGCGTGGTGTTTTAAATACCTGCTCGCGCGCTCCGCGGCGGAAGGCAGGTCGCGGTCGGCGACGGACCGCTCGTCGACCGCGTCGACGGTCACCCCGTCACGGTGTCGCCGCCGACCGGAGCGAGGACGCGGCCGAGGGACAGGAGCCCCGCGGTGACGAGACAGGCCGAAAACGCGATCGTCCCGAGTTTCCCGCCGAAGCCGACGAAGTACGGCGCGGCGCCGACGAACGCGACGCCCGCGGTCCCGCCGGCCAGCAGCATCGCGCCAGGACCGGGGATCCGCTCCGGGGTGGCCATCCCGACGAACGACGCGCAGAAGGCGACGGCCGCGACCGCGTCGCCGGCGGCGAACAGGGGCGGGCAGACGACGCCGGCGACGAGCCCGACGACGGCGGAGCCGACGACCGGGCCGTGGTCGAGCCGGACGCTCACGAGGAACGTGGCGAGGGCGGCGACGGCGGCCGAAACGACCAGTCCCGCCGCGACGGTCGGCTCCGGTATCGACTCCGTTCCGGGGGCGAGCCCGCCGAGCGCGGCCAGCGCCAGGCAGCCGACGAACGCCGTCGTGCCGAGCTTCCCGCCAAATCCGTTGAAGGCGCGCTTGGCGGCCACGAACACCGCGGCGGCGGCGATCCCCGCCGCGGTCACCGCCACGAGGTCGGCGTCGGCCGCCGGGGTCGCCATCCCGACGAACGAGCCGCAGTACGCGGGGGCGCCGTACGTCTCCGTCAGGAGGTACGCGCAGAGCCCGACGAGCGCGGACGCCACGACCGGGCCGACGCCGACCCGAACGGAGAGCACGTAGGTGACCGGCGCCGCGGCGGCGACGGCGATCGCGTTGCCGAGGTCGACCCGCGTGACGCCGAAGCCGTCGGTGCGCAGCGCCCATCTCGCCTCCTTCACGGCGGTGTAGCCGAGGCTCGTCGCGGTGATCGCGAAGACGAGGGCCCCGGCCAGTAGCTCCGGGCCGATCCCCGTTCCGGACCCCGAGCCGACGCCGGCCCCGATCGCCAGTCCCGCGGTCGCCGCGACGCTCATTCCGACCCCGGCACCGGCCAGGGCGATCGCTCCCACGGCGTGAATCGCTCGATGCACGGGCACGGCTCCGGGCCGGGAACCGATACCGGTCGACCCACAGTATTGCGGGTGTTCTCGGGGGGACCCGGCCGAGCGACTCGCTCGTCTGGGATCAGGCCTTTGTGTCCGTCTCCCCATCCACGATCCGATGGGAGCTGGAGGCAAATCGACGGACGACCGCGCGGGAGACACGCCCGAGGGCGTCCGCGCGGGCGTCGCAATCCACGGGACGAGAAACTGCCCGGTCGTCGCAGCATCGACCGCCCACGACGGCCCGATCACGGGCGTCACGTGGACGCACGCGGGGGACACGCACACCGAGGAGTTCCGCGCCCGCGACCCGGACGCGGTCGACCGCGCGGAGGGCGTGCCCGCCGCCGCGTCGGTCGTCGACCTCGGCGACGAACGGGTGTACCGATACGACCGCCCGCGCGACGGGGAGTGCGCCTGCCGGATCATCGAGGAACTCGACTGTCCGATCGCCGACGCGCGCGCCGAGGACGGGGTCTTATCGCTCACTCTCCACCTTCCCGACCTCGAACGCCTCCGCGATATCGTCTCGGCGCTCGACGGGATCGCGGAGCGCGTCGAGGTCCGCTACCTGGTCCACGGCGCGGCCGACGGCGACGCGGTGCCCGACCGGACCCTCGTCGACCGCGGTCGGCTCACCGACCGCCAGTGCGAGGTGCTACGGACCGCCTACGGGATGGGGTACTTCAAACGTCCCCGCGACGCCAACGCCAGCACGGTCGCCGACGCGCTCGACATCGCCCCGTCGACGTTCGCCGAGCACCTCGCGGCGGCACAGCAGAAGCTGCTGGAGGAAACGCTGGCCGCCGAGTGACGCTTGAACCGGCTTGCGGCGGATCGGCGTCCCGTCGACCGTCGGCAGCGAGACGACCCCGCCCCGATCAGGCCGCGCGTTCGATCGCCGACTCCAGCGTCGCGCGGTCCTGCGCGCCCGTGAACCGGTCGACCGGCTCGCCGCCGGCATACACGAGGAGGGTCGGAATGCTCCGGGCGCCGAGCTGTTGGGCGATACCCTGGTTGGCGTCCACGTCGACCTTCGCCACGGCGGCGCCGGTCTCGCTCGCGAGCGCCTCGATCGTCGGCTCCATCATCTGACAGGGGCCACACCAGTCGGCGTAACAGTCGACCAGCACCACGTCGTGTTCGTCGACGACGCGCTGGAACTCCTCGGGCCCAGCGATGTCGATCGGCTCGTCCGGGGTCGCTACCGACTCCTCACCCGACTGCTCGTCCGGGTCGCCGCCGCCTATCTCCCCGTCGCGTTCCAGTTCCTCCTGAAGCTCGCGGAGCTTGCGCTCGCGGATGCGCTCGCGCTCGCTTTTCGTCGATTCGCTCCCATCGGTCGCGTCCGCGGTGTCGCTCATATACCAGTATTGGGTATTAAGAACAATATACCTTCCGGCACCGGGACGGGGCGTTCGGATCCCGATCCGGACCGTCGTGAAATTCCGCTCACCCCGAGTCGTCGAGCCCGACGACCGCGAGATCGACGTGGTCGGCGACGAGGTCGGCGGCGCGGTCGTACGGGGATCTCCCGTCGTCGTCCGCTCCTCCAGTGGAGCCCGACCGTCCCGTTGGCCGCGACGCGTCCGCAGTCGCGAAGACGGTCGTCACGAAGGCGTCGCGGACCGCCTCGTTCTCGAAGAGGCCGTGGAGGTACGTCCCCAGCGCCCGGTCGGTCGCCGCGCTCTCCGGACCCAGCGGCCGGGGCGTCCCCGCGGTCGGCGACGACCGGCCCATGTGGATCTCGTAGCCCGTGGCGGTCCCGGTCGCCCCGGACAGCGGACCGACGCCGTCGACTGATCGCGTCACGCGCTCGACGCGCTTGTCGGGCGAGAACTGCGTCTCGACCGGGAGGACACCGATACCGCCGACCGTCGACGCCGAGCCTGTGCCTTCGATGTCGGCGCCCGTGATCCGCTCACCGAGCAGCTGGTAGCCGCCGCAGATCCCGACGATCGGCCCCTCGAAACTGTGGATCGCGTCGTCGAGGCCCGCCTCCCGCAGCGCGAGCAGGTCGTCGACCGTGTTCTTCGAACCGGGTAGGACGACCGCGTCGGCGTCGGCGAGGGGGGCGTCGAGAGACGAGTCGAGCGGGACGTACGCCACCCGGACGCCCGGCTCGCGGGCGAGCGGCGCCAGGTCGGTGAAGTTCGAGATCCGGGGAAGCCGGGGGACCGCGATTCGGACCGTTTCCTCGCCTGCAACGTCGTCGTTCGCGCCGAGAACGCCTTCGTCACCGCCACTGTCTCCCGCGTCCGGCAGCGAGAGGCTGTCCTCGGCGGGGAGCCCGGGATCGTCGTGGGGGACGACGCCGACGATCGGGACGCCGGTTCGCGCTTCGATCTCGTCGATGCCAGGCTCTAGGAGGTCTGGGTCGCCGCGGAACTTGGTGATGACCGCGCCGGCGACGCGCTCGCGCACGTCGTCGGGGAGGAGTTCGAGGGTGCCGTAGAGACTCGCGAAGGCGCCGCCGCGCTCGATGTCGACCGCGATCAGGATCGCGGCGTCGGCGAATCGGGCGCACTCGACGTTGGCGAGATCGCGGTCGTGGAGGTTTATCTCGGCGATGCTCCCCGCTCCCTCCGCGACGATCACGTCGTGGTCGGCCGCCAGCCGACGGTGGGCCGCGACCGCCGCCTCCCGGGCCCGTTCCCAGTGCGACTCGTAGTACTCGCGGGCCGCGAAGTGGCCGACGGCCTCGCCGTCGATCACCAGTTGGCTCTCGCCGTCGCCGCGGGGCTTGAGCAGGACGGGATTCATGTCGGTCGTCGCCGGGACTCGGGCGGCCCGAGCCTGCACGTGCTGGGAGACGCCGATCTCGCCCCACTCGCCGTCGGGCGCGAGCGCGACCCGAGCGTTGTTGCTCATATTCTGCGCTTTAAAAGGCGCGACCGAGACGCCGCGACGCGCGAGGAGCCGACAGAGCCCGGCCGCGAGCGTGCTCTTGCCGGCGTGGCTCGCGGTGCCGGCGATCAGGACGGTGTCCGCTATCTCGCTCACGGCCTCAGTACTCCGTTCCTCGCCGGGCCCGGTGGCCGGCGTCGAACGGGTGTGCCACCTTGCGGACGTTCGTGATCAGGTCGGCCACGCCGTCGAGGTAGTCGGGCTCGGCGTGGCTCCCGGTGAGGACGAGTTCGAGATTTGTGGGCTTCGACTCCGCGAGCGCGACGATGTCCTCGGGGTCGACGAGCCCGCGGTCCGCGGCGTACAGCACCTCGTCGAGGATCAGCATGTGGACACCGTCGTCGGGGTCGCTGTCGAGGGGGAGGGGTTCGGTCAGGTCGGCCTCGGCGGCACCCGCGACGAGGCCCTTCGCGCGCTCGAACGCCGCGCTCGCCTTCGCCTCGTGTTCGTCGTCCGCGGAGCCGTCGAGGAGCCCGTGCCAGCCGTAGTGGCCGGCGTTCTCGTAGCTGAAGCCCGGCATCGCGGCGATCGCATTGTACTCGCCCCTGACGCCCTCGACGCTGTCGGCGCCGCCCTTCATGAACTGGAGCATGTGGACGCGGTAGCCGTGGCCCGCGGCCCGGAATCCCATCCCCATCGCCGCCGTCGTCTTCCCCTTTCCGTCGCCCCACCACGCCTGGACGAGCCCGAACTCCTCGGGCGCGGCCGGCTCGATGGGTTTTGGCTCGGGAGCCGCCCCGCCGCCGGGGGTGCGCGCGGCGGGGTCCTCGTCGGTCTCGGTCGGTGCTGTCGAGTTATCGGCGTCGTCGTGAGTGTCGTTGTCAGTTGTCATAGCTCGAAAACCTCCGCCCGGTCGTCGGCGACCACGCCGTGTTCGGCGTCCGCCGCCGGACCGGGGTACTCGCCGTCCGGGTACCGCGACCGCAGGCTCGCGCGGACCGCGTCTCGGACGCAGACGCGGGCCGCCGCGCCGACCGGCGTCGCGCTGCCCGAGAACGCCGCCGGCTCCCCGGTCGGGTCGTCGCCGACGACTACGGCGTCGCTCGTCGTTCCCGGAACGCCCGCCGTCGCGAGCAGCGTCGCCGCCTTCGCCTCGGCCGTGACCGCGACGAGGTTCGCCGCCGCGCCGTCCGCGAGGCGGCGAGTCGTGCCGACGATCAGGTTGACCGTGCCGGGTCGCCGGGGCGATTCTTCGGTCGACGCGTCGGGGTCGCGCCCCGAGTCGACCGCATCGCGCGTCGCTCCCGTCGGCTCCATCGGCAGCATCGCCGGGTTCGACAGGCCGACGGTCGCGTACGCGACGACCGGCCCGAGGCGGGCGCCGCGGGCGTGGGCCATCGAGACGCCGGTGAACAAGGTCGGCGGGGCCCCGTCGCTTATAAACCCCGCTCGCGTCAGTCGCTCGTCGCGGTACGCCCCGAGGTCGGTCCGGTCGAACCCTTCCGGCACCGAGACGTTGTAGACGGCGTCCGCCCGCGAGCGACCCCCGTCCCAGCCGGTCGAGAGCCAGCGCGTCTCGGGGCGGCACAGGCGGAGGACGCTCTCCCGCACGGTCGCGTCAAACATCTGTGCCTCCCAGCTCCCCGTCGCCCGTCGGTCCGTCGCCGACGCCCAACGCCGCGAGCAGCCGGTCGTTCTCTGCGGGCCGGCGCACCGCGACCCGGACGTGGGAGTCGAGCCCGCGGAAAGTGGTGGCGTCCCGGATCGCCACGCCGCGATCCCGAGCGTCCGCGACGACCCGCTCGACGGATCGCCCGCTCTCTCCCTCTCCCACGTCGAGTAACAGGAACGGCGCCTCGGAGGGGGTCACCTCGTAGCGCCCCCCGAGCGACGCGGCCATTCGCGCCCGCTCCGAGCGGACGCGCTCGCGGGTCCCGCTTATAAACTCCTCCTGTCGCATACAGTGCGCGCCGGTCGCCAACGCCGGGGCGCTCAGGTTCCAGGGCCGCCGTACTCGCTCCAGCGCGGCGCCGAACTCCCCCGTCGCGACCGCGAACCCCGTCCGGATCCCTGGGAGCCCGAACAGCTTCGTCAGCGACCGGGCGACGACGACGCCCTCGGTCCCCGCGAGCGAGGGACGGTCGGTGAACCCGCGGAACGCCTCGTCGACGAGCAGGGTGGTGTCGCTCGCTCGGCACCGCGCCGCGAAGCGCTCCAGCTCCCCGCGGTCGTAGTCGGTCCCCGTGGGGTTGTTCGGGGCGCAGACGACCGCGAGCGCGTGGTCGCCCGGGTCGGCGTCGAGGATCGCGTCGGCTTCCGCGAAGGCGGGATTCCCGCCCTGCAGGCGGACCTCGCGGGCGTACTCGCCGAAGCTCGGCGCCGGGAGCAGCGCGGTGTCGCCCGGGTCGACCGCGAGCGCGACCGCCGCCCTGATAGCGGCGAGCCCGCCCGGCGTCGGCACGACGGCGTCCGGGTCGCAGTCGACGTACTCGGCGGCGGCCTCGCGGAACGCCGCTGGCGGTTCGGTCGGGTACGACCGCGCGGCCGCGAACGCCTCGCGGTACGCCGCCTCGACGCCCGGCGGGACCTCGGGGTTGGTGTTCGCCGAGAAGTCCAGCAGGTCCGGGTCGTCGCTGCTCCCGTGCGGTTCGCGGTCGAGACTGAGCGCGGTGTCGAGGTTCATTGGTCGGGGTGGTGGTGTCCGGAGTCGCTTTCGAGCAGCCGTTCTGCGGTCCGCACGTCCGACGGGTAGTTGACGTTGACGGCGAGGCGGGCGTCGTCGGTGAGGTGGACGGCACCGGCGTCATCGTCCGCGGAGCCGTCGTTGTCTTCCGCCACTCCGCCGCCGACGACGTTGATCCCGGCGGGGACGACCTCGCGACCGTCGATCTCGGTCGTCGCGTCCGCGTTGACGCCCAGTTCGCGCTTGCGGGCCGCCGGCACGCAGACGGTGAGCGAGTCGCCGTCGGCGGCGCGGGCCGCGTCGAGGACCGCGTTCACCGCCGCGCCGTTTAAAAGCGGGAGGTCCGCCGCGACGGTGAGGAGGGAGGCTCCGCCCGCACCGACCGCCTCCATCGCGTACTGTAGGTCAGCGACGTAGCCGTTTCCGGGTGCCTCAACGACCGACAGCGACGGGGTATCGCTCGCCCGGTCCGCGAGGTGATCTCGCGTTCGCGTCGCGTGCGGAGAGACGACCGCGTGCGTCGCCTCGATCCGGCTCTCGGCGAGCGCGTCGAGTACCCGGTCGACCATCGGCCGCCCCGCGATCGCTCGGAGCGGCTTCTCCGTCTCGCCGCCGAGTCGGGTCCCGCGGCCGCCACACATCAGAAGCGCGTCCACGCGATCACCCCCGCGTGCAGCGCGGCGACCCGCGCGAGTTCGGTGGTCGCGCCCAGTACGTCGCCGGAGACGCCGCCGAGCCGGCGGCGGGCCCACCGGGCGACGAGCGCAGCCGTCGCCAGCGCGGCGAGGAGCGCGGTGAGGCCCGGCAGAATCCGCGGCCACGCGAGCAGGGCGACGGGCGCCGCCAGCGCGAGGACCGGAAGCGCCGCTCCGGGAGACGACTCGCCGGTCAGCGCGGCGCCGAGCCCCTCGTGGGGCGCGTCGCCGACGCAGACGAGCGTCGCCGTCGCGGTCTTCGCGCCGACCTCCGCGGCGACGACGAGTCCGACCGCGGTGAGTGGAACTCCTCCGCGGCCCGCGGTCGATCCGATCTCAACCAGTCCGAGCGCGGCGGTCGCCAGCCCGAACACGACCAGCACAAGCGCGACCGTCCCGCCGACGCCGAGCTGGGAGTCCTTCAGCACTCGCCGGCGCTCCTCGCGGTCACCGTGGACGACCGCCGCGTCGCCGAGGTCGGCCACGCCGTCGAGGTGGCCGATCCCGGTGACGGCGTAGACGGCGAGGACGAACGCGAGCGCGACCGTGGGGGCGGGCGCAGGGACGAGCAAAGAGAGGGAGACGAGCCCGCCGACGAGGTACCCGACGACCGGGAACGTCCACGGCGAGCGCGCGAACGCGGCCCACGCCGCCTCGTCGCGGCCGACCGGGATCCGGGTGAGAAAACCGAGCGCCCCGCGAAGCGCGGTCAAGACCATCCGACCACCCCCGCGGAGGTCGGGAGCCATCCCGCCGCGAGCAGCCACCCCACCGCCGCCAGCCACCCCGCTGCGAGCGCGAGCGCGACCCCAGCTGCGACGCCGACGAGCCGGACCGCCCGCTGCGCGTCGACGACGCTGGGCGGGCTCGCGTCCGGGTTGAGGACGTAGCGGCCGGGTTTCTCCAGTCGAACGTCGAGCGCGGCCGCGGCGGTCGCCATCGGCCACCCGGAGTTCGGCGACGCCGGCTCTCCCGCCCACGACGCGGCTCGGCGGTGCGCGTCGAGGGACCCAGCCGCGAGCGCCAGACACCCCGCCGTCGTGCGGGCCGGGACGAACATCGCGGCGTCGTCGAGACGCGCGCTCGCCCACCCGACCGGCTTCGAGCGGTAGCCGAGCATCGAGTCGAGCGTGTTGACGGCCTTCACCCAGACCGCGCCGGCGACCCCCGCGGCGAGCGGGAAGGCGACTTCGGTACCGCCGACCGCGATTCCGACCGCCGTCCCCAACGCAAACCCGCCGAGGGGCGCGACAAATCCGTCCGCGAGGTTCTCGGCCGCGCTCTCGACGGTCGCGCTCCGGAGGTCGGCCGGCGAGAGGTCCGTCGCGTCTCGGCCCGCGAGCGCGCGGATCGATTCACGGGCCGCGTCCGGATCCGTTTCCGTCAGATCGGCGACCTCGGCGGTCGTCGCCAGCAACATCCGGAGGCTGACGGTCGTGAAGAGTATCACGCCGGCGGCGAGGACAGGGAGTGCGGGGGAGGCAGGAAGAGCGAGGGAGACGACCGCGACGAGCCCGCCCGCGACCGCCGCGGCGGCGACCGGGAGCCCGACCGCGACCGCGACGCCGACGAGCCGCGGGCGCGACCACGACCGGTCGAACCGGCCGACGACCGACCCGAACAGCGCAACGGGGTGGATCCGGGCCGGCGGCTCTGCGACGGCGAGATCGAGCGCGACCGCGATCGCCAGCGCGGCGAGGGGAGCGACCGACATCGCGATCAGATCTCGTCGAGGAACGCGTCGAACGCCCCGCTTGCCGGGTGGACGTGGGCGTACGTTCCGAGCGTTCGGTGTTCGATCAGGCCGTCGCGGTCGCCGTCGATCCCGGCCCCGCGCTCGACGTCGAAGGCGAACCGGGCGTCGCTCGCGACCGCGGCGTCCGAGTAGTGGAACTCGTGGCCGCGCAGCGTCGTTCCCGTCGACGCCGTCGGCGCGTCTCGCGTCGCCCGCAGCTCGACGTGGTCGAGCGCTTGATACCGGTCGCGCATGCGCACGTCGGCCGGGAGGACGCCCGCCATCGCGTGGGTCTCGCCCTCGACCGTCGTCAGCGACTCGGCGAGCGCCATCAGTCCGCCGCACTCGCCGAATACGGGGGTCCCCTCGGCGGCCGCGCTCGCGATATCGTCGAGCGCCGGGCTCTCCGCGAGCTCCGCGGCGTGGAGCTCCGGGTAGCCGCCGGGGAGGTAGACGCCGTCGCAGGGCGGGAGGGGGTCGCCCGCGACCGGAGAGAACGACTCGACCGTCGCCCGCTCGCGCAGGCGTTCGATCGTCGCCGGATACGCGAACCGAAAGGCGTCGTCGCGGGCGACCGCGACGCAGGGGCGGTCGTCGTCGGTCGGTTCGACCGGTCGTCCCGTCCCGTTCGGCTCCGCCGCACCCGCCGGCTCCCGAGCGATGGCCGCCAGCCGCTGGGTCCGGAGCCCCTCCGCGGCCGCGTCGAGCGCGTCGTCGGGCACGGGGGACTCGTCGCCCATGTGGAGGCCGAGGTGGCGGTCGGGCACGTCGAGGTCGTCGTTCGGCGGGATCCGGCCGAAGTAGGCCATCTCGTCCGGGAGCGCCTCGCGGATCCCGTCGGCGTGGCGCCCGCCGTGCGCCCGCTGGGCGACCACCCCGGCCACGTCGATATCGCGCCCGATCCGGGCGGCGTACGCCCGGAACCCGAGCGCGGTCGCCGCCACGCTCTCCATCCCGGCGCTCGCGTCGACCACGAACACGACCGGGAGATCGAGCGCCTCGGCGACCGCGGCCGTGCTCGACTCGTCGCCGTCGTACAGTCCCATCACGCCCTCGACGACGCAGACGTCGCCCTCGCCGCGGGCGTAGTTCCGGCGGAGCCCGTCCGCGCCCTGCAGCCACAGGTCGAGCGTGCGCGAGGGGCGCCCCGCCACGCGCTCGTGGTGGCTCGGGTCGATGAAGTCGGGGCCGGCCTTCGCCGGCTGGACGGCGTGGCCGGCGTTTTCCAGCGCCCGGATCGCCGCGAGGGTCGCAACCGTCTTGCCGACGCCGGAGGCGGTACCGCCGAGGACGAAGCCCTTCATGTCGGGGACTCCCGCTCGGCCAGCAGGCGGTCGGTGAGCGCCGCGATCCGCTCGCGAACGTCGCTCGCGGGGACGCCGGCGCGCTCGGAGAGCGCCAGCGCGCCGCCCATCCCGACGCCCTCTTTCGCCTCGCCGCGGGCATACGCCGCCATCGCCGGGTGGTCGCTCTCGTCGAAGGCCGGGTCGGTCGCGGCGAGCGCCAGCCCGAGGTCGTCCGCGAGCGCGCTCACGTCGGCAGAGGGGTCGTCGGCGACGAACGAGGTCGTCGCGAGCGGGAGCCGGTCCTCCACGCCCGCGTGCCGGGCGAGCGCGGCGACCGTCGCCAGCTGGGTGCCGCCCGCGAGCGTGACCGGCACCCCGCGCTCGACCGCGCCGACCACGAGGCCGGCGGCCGCGGCGAGTACGGGGTCGCCCATCAGCCGGAGCGCGTCGAGCGGATCGCCGGCCGCGTCGCCGGCGGCGAGTCCACTCGCGCCCAGCCCCTCGTCGACGACCGCGCGCTTGGTCCCGAGGGGGTTCGCCGGCAGCGACGAGGAGACCGCCGGTCGCTCGCCGAGCGCGGTGAGGGCGCCGAGCGCGGTCGTCGTGCCGCCGGGAATCGTCTCGGCGACGAGGAGTTCTCGGTCGACGTCGTCGTCGTCGCCGTCGGAAGCGTCGGTTCGACCCTCGACGATCTCCGGCACCAGCCCGCGCGCCCGCTTAAAAATCGCTGCCGCGTCCGGGACGGGCACCGGGTCGCGCACGTCGCCGCCGGGCGCGGCGCCCGCGTCGAGGATCGACGCCTCCGTCGGCGTCGTCGGGACCACGAGTCCGGCGTCGATACCGACGAAGTCGAACCCGACGAGCTCGCGTACGGCCCGGGTGACGACCGCGGGGGTCGGACAGCCCGAGGGGCTGACCGGGACGGCCGAGTCGGGGGCCGGCCGACCGTCGGCGACGATCTCGAGATCGGCGCTCGGGGTGTGTTTCCGCAGCTCAGGATCCGCGCCCGCGGCGCTGATCCCGTCGATCGCGGCGGTCGCGGTCGTCCCTGCGACGACCGCGAGCGTTACGTCGGTCACGCCGCACCCCCTCGTCGCCCCGATCGGCGAAGTACTCGGTCGAGGTTCTGCGCCGGTCGATCGCGTCCGTCGCCCGTCCGGTCGATAACAACCACTAGCGGTTGATTAGCACAAGTCGACTTTAATCGATCGGGATCCGGGCTCGCTGGACGTTGAGGCCCGACGGCACAGCCGTGACACAGCGAGTGACGGCTAGCCGACGTTCGAGGGCACTGAAACGCGTGTGATTGACCTGCATATTTATATGGAGTGGACACTCACGGATAATCGTTAACAATGGTAACTGGAAGTCCGAATGTCGAAAACAAGCGAAACCGAAGTGGGGCTGTAGAGTCGAGTTCGGAAAGCCGACTACCGATCGGTCGACGACGATTCCTGCAGGCCGCCGGCGCCGGTGCGGCAGTCTCGTTGGCGGGTTGCTCGGGCGGGAGCGGCGACGACGGGCCGGTGACGCTAGGCGCAACGTACATCCTCTCCGGGTTCGCCTCGCTGTACGGCGAGGCGGCCGAGCAGGGCCTCGAGATGGCCCAGTCGGAGATCAACGACAACGGCGGCATCGACGGGCGCGACGTGGAGGTGATCGTCCGGGACACCGAGGCGAGCGCCGACACGGCGATCCAGCAGCTGCGGAGCCTCGTCGAGGAGGACGACGTCGACGGGCTGTTCGGGCTCGACTCCAGCGGCGTCGCGCAGGCCGTCGCGCCGCAGGTGGCACAGCTCCAGATGCCGTTCATGATCACGCACGCGGCGACGCCGTTCGTGACCTCGCCCGAAGGCGAACACGAGAACTCCGTCGGCAACGAGTACGTGTTCCGAGACTCCAACAGCCTCACGCAGGACATCTACGGGGCCGCACGGACAGCGGCCGACCTCGACGCCACGGAGTGGGCGACGATCGGTCCCGACTACGCGTTCGGCTACGAGACGTGGGACTACTTCCAGGAGTTCTGTGCGGGTCTCGGTGTCGACGCCGAGTTCACGGCCGAGCAGTTCCCGCCGCTGACGACGGGCGACTACACGCCGTACATCAGCTCGATCCTCGACGCCGAGCCGGACGCCGTGATCACGCCGCTGTGGGGCGCCGACCTCACCACGTTTATCGGACAGGCGGAGGACGCGGGCTGGTTCGACCAGATCGACCACACGCTGTTCAGCGTCGGGATGGGGACCGACCTCGCGAGCGACGGAAACCCGCTCCCGGAGGGCGAGTACGCCTCGACGCGGTACGACCCGTTCGTCCCCGACACCGAGGCGAACAACGAGTTCCGCGACGCGTACTACGAGGAGTACGACACGCTCCCCACGTACAACGCCGAGGGCGCGTACCGCGCCGTCTACCTGTACAAGGAGGCCATCGAGTCGGCCGGGAGCACCGAAGCCGACGCACTCGTCGAGGAGTTCACCGGGATGGAGTACTCCGGTCCGGTCGGCGACTACCAGTTCAGCGAGACGAATCAGGCGACGGTGTCGTCCATCTGGGGGACCGTCTCGTACGACGAGGAGTGGGAGAGCAACGTGCTCGACCCCGTGAACAGGTACGATGCCGGTCCCGACGAGCTGGAGGAGGCGCTCGGCGACTCCGACCTCCCGGCGGGCATCTAACCGGTCCCCGACGTGTTTTCCATGAGCCTATCGTCTCTCGTTCCACTGATCGGCGTCGCCGACGTCGTCATCGGGCTGAGCCTCGGCAGTCGGCTCTTCCTGATCGCCGTCGGACTGAGTCTCATCTTCGGCGTGCTCGGCGTCCTCAACTTCGCGCACGGCGGCTTCTACATGCTCGGCGCGTACGTCACCCTCGCCGTCGTGACGAACGTCGTCGACAACTTCTGGCTCGCCGTCGTCGTCGGCGCCCTCGCGGTGGGGGTCGTCGGTGCCGCCATCGAGTTCGCGGTGATCCGACCGCTGTACGACCGAGCCGACGCCGATCTCGACCAGCTTATCGTCACGTTCGGATTCGTGCTCATCATTCACGAGACGGTCCGGTTCATCTGGGGATCGGGGTCGTACTCGGTGGACCCGCCCGCCCTGTTCGACTTCTCGGTCTCGCTCGGCGGGAGCACCTTCGGCGCGTACCGGTTAGTGGTCATCGGCCTCGCAGTCGCGGTGTTGATCGGCCTCTGGCTGTTTATCACCCGAACGTACTTCGGCTCGCTGGTACGGGGCACCTCCTCGGATCGGGAGATGGCGTCGATGCTCGGCGTCGACGTGCCGCGCCTGTACACCGGGGTCTTCTTCCTCGGGAGCGTGCTGGCCGGGCTCGGCGGCGCGCTGTCCTCGCCGCTGCAGTCGACCAGTCCGGCGCTCGGCGATCAGGTAATCATCGATGCGTTCATCGTCGTCGTCATCGGCGGGCTCGGCTCCATGAGCGGGGCGTTCGTCGGCGCGATGCTCATCGGTATGATGCAGAGTCTCGGGCCGCAGTTCATCAGCGCCGGCAGCATCGCGATCCCGTTTCTCGCGATGGTGATCGTGTTGCTGTTCCGTCCTGAGGGACTCTTCGGGGGGCTCGGCGAATGAGCGCATCGACGGACACCGGCGGCCGCGTCCGCGAGTTCGGCTCGGCCGTCGCCGACGGCTGGACCCGCGAGCGGTTCGGGGTCCTCGCCGCGCTCGGCCTGGTCCTGTTGGCGTTCGGGCCGTCCTTCCAGGTCTACCTGTTCACCGACTTCCTCGTCGTGGCGCTGTTCGCGCTCGGATTCAACCTGCTGTACGGCTACACCGGCCTGCTGTCGTTCGGCCACGGCCTGTTCTACGCGGGCGGTGCGTACGGGGTCGCCATCGTGTTGCGAGACCTGAGCCCGGTGATCGCGGACGTCGTCGGGTCCGGAATCTCCCCGCTCGTCACGTTCGTTGTCGGCGGCGCCGTCGGCCTGGCGCTCGTCGTGGTCATCGCGGTGCCGGTCGGGTGGCTCAGCGTTCGGTTGGAGGAGATTTACTTCGCGTTGATCACGCTCGCGTTCGGGATGTTGGGCTACTCGCTGATTATCCAGGACCCGGCGGGACTGACGAACGGGACCGACGGGATCATCGTCCTGCTGGGGAGCGTCGACATCGGCGGCGGGAGCTTCCGAATCGGCGCTCGTCGGACGTACTACGCGCTCACCGTCGTCGTCGTGCTCGCCGCGACGTACGGAACGTGGCGCGTCGTCAACTCCCCGTTCGGGACCGTCTGCAAGGCGATACGTGAGAGCCCCGACCGGGCGTCGGCGCTCGGCGTCGACGTCAGACACCACCGCTGGATGACGTTTATCGTCTCGGCGGCGGTAGTCGGGATCGCCGGCGTGTTGCGAGCGGGGCTCGCGAGCGTCGCGTCCCCGGGGCTGACGCACTGGTCGACCAGCGCGGTCGCCGTCATCGCCACCGTGATCGGCGGGGCGACGTACTTTTCCGGCCCGATCGTGGGCGCGTTCATCTTCCTGTACATCCGCTGGGGAATCAGCCGCTTCCCGGCGCTCGACGCGTACTGGGAGCTGTTCTTCGGTGCGCTGCTCATCGCCGTCGTATTGTACTTCAAGCAGGGAACCGTCGGCGGGCTCCTGCTGCTTCGCGACCGACTGCTCGGAGACGGCGAGGAGACGGGTACCGGCGACGGCCCCGCCGGCGGCGATTCCGGCGGTGGGGAAGCGACTGCACCGACCGACGACGACACGCAGACCGACCGCGGTGATGACTTGTGACGACCGTCCTCAAAACCGAAGACCTCCGCAAACAGTTCGGCGAACTGACCGCTGTCGACGGCGTTTCGATCGAGATCGACGACAGCGAGATCACCAGCATCATCGGCCCGAACGGGGCCGGAAAGACCACGTTCTACAACCTGTTGACCGGCGTGCTCCAGCCGACCGGGGGGTCGATCTGGCTCCGGAACGACGACGAGGGCGGCCTCGCCGACATCACCGACGCGGAGCCGCACGAAGTCGCGCAGGCCGGGCTCTCGCGCTCGTACCAGATAACGAATATCTTCGAGGGGCTCACGGTCCGCGAGAACGTCCGGGTCGCCCGGATCAGCCACGAGGGGACGCGACTCGACTTCCGATCGCGGGCGACCGGCGACGAAGCGCTCGAAGCCGACATCGAGGAGCTGTTGGAGCTGACGGGACTCTCCGACATCGCGGACACGCCGTGCGACACGCTGAGTCACGGCGAGAAGCGGACCGTCGAGATCGCCTTGGCGCTCGCCATCGAACCGAACGTCTTCCTGATGGACGAGCCGACCGCGGGGATGAATCCGACGGAGGTCACCGAGATCGTGTCGCTGATCCGCGAGCTCAACGCGGACCTAGACGCCACGTTCGTCGTGACCGAACACAACATGGACGTCGTCACCGACATCTCCGACCGGATCGTCGTGCTCGCCGAGGGGGCGATCCTCGCCGACGGGACGCCGGAAGACGTGTTGACGGACGATCGCGTGACCGAGGCGTACTTGGGGAGTGATAGCGTATGACGATACTCGACGTCGACGACATCGACACGTACTACGGGAACAGCCACGTCCTTCACGGGATCTCACTCGAGATCGACGAGGGCGAGGTGGTGACGCTGCTCGGGCGCAACGGCGCCGGGAAAACGACGACGATGCGCTCTATCGTGGGCGCGTCGCCGCCGCGGTCCGGGTCGGTCACGTACCGCGGCGAGGAGATCGCGGGCAAGTCGCCCGACGAGATCAACAAACTCGGCATCTCGCTCGTCCCGGAGGACAGACGGGTGTTTCCCACCCTGACCGTCCACGAGAATCTCCGGCTCGCGCACAACCTCGCGAGCGACCCCCGTCCGGTCGAGGAGATGTACGGGCTGTTTCCCGCGCTCGATTCGCTGCGGAAGAGCGACGGGCAGAACCTCAGCGGCGGCGAACAGCAGATGGTGTCGGTCGCCCGGGCGCTGGTACAGGCCCCCGATGTGCTCCTCTTAGACGAGCCCACCGAGGGGCTCGCACCGGTCATCGTCGACGACCTCCGGGAGATCGTCCAGACGGTCGTCGACGAGAACGTGACCGTGCTGTTGACCGAACAGAACGTGGACTTCGCGTTCGATCTCGCTGAGCGAGGCTACATCATGGACACCGGACAGATCGTGTTCGACGGCACCGTCGAGGAGATCCGCGACCGCGAGGATCTCCTCGAAACGTACCTCTCCGTGGGGACCGCAGATGTCTGAGGAGCTCACGCTCCGTCCGTTCTTCTGGCGAGCGACCCGGCTGTTCCCGGAGACGGAGGTCGTCTCGCGGACCCACGACGGCGTCGACCGATACACGTACGCCGACTTCGGCGACCGCGTCCGGCGGCTCGCGGGCGCGCTCGCGGAGCTTGGCGTCGAGCCCGGTGACCGAGTCGGAACGCTCGGGTGGAACACCCACCGCCATTTCGAGGCGTACTACGCGGTCCCCCTTTCCGGCGCCCAGCTCCACACGGTGAATCTCCTCTTACAGGACGATTACGTCGAACACATCGTCAACGACGCCGCGGACGACGTGCTGATCGTCGACCGGGACGCCGTGTCGACGCTCGACCAGCTGTGGGACCGGATCGACGGCGTCCGCGAGGTCGTCGTCATGGACGACTCGGTGCCGGAGACGGAGTCCGACCTGCCGCTGTCGGCGTTCGAAGAGCTGATCGTGGACGCCGATCCGATGGAGTCGTGGCCGCCGCTCTCCGAGGACGACCCGGCCGGGATGTGTTACACCTCTGGCACCACGGGGAAGCCGAAGGGCGTCGAATACACCCACAAGATGATCTACGCCCACGCGATAATGGTGATGACCCCCGCCGCGCTGGATATCGCCGAGGACGACGTGGTCATGCCCGTCGTCCCCATGTTCCACGTGAACTCGTGGGAGTTCCCGTACGCCGTGACGATGGCGGGTGCGAAGCAGGTGTATCCGGGGCCGTCGCCAGACCCGGCCGACCTCGTCGAGCTGATCGAGTCGGAGAGCGTGACGCTCACCGCGGGCGTCCCCACCGTCTGGATCGACGTGCTGGATTACCTCGACGAACACGGCGGCGACCTCTCCTCGCTGGAGCGGATCGTCGTCGGCGGGAGCGCGGCGCCCCGGGAAGTGATGCGTCGCTACGAGGACGAACACGACGTGACGATCGAACACGCGTGGGGGATGACCGAGACGATGAGCATCGGCTCCGTCTCCCGGCCGACCTCCGGGATGACCGACACCGACCGCGAAGCGAAGCTCGCCAAGCGGGCGAAACAGGGGCTGCTCTCTCCCGGCCTAGAGATGCGGGTCGTCGACGACGACGACGACCCGGTCGCCTGGGACGGCGAGGCGTTCGGCGAGCTGCTCGTCCGGGGGCCCACGGTCGTCGAAGAGTACTACGACCGCCCAGAGGCCGACGCGACGGACTTCGTCGAGGCCGACGACGGCGGGGCCCGGTGGCTCCGCACCGGCGACATCGCCACCGTCGACGAAGACGGGTACATGGAGGTCGTCGACCGCGTCAAGGACGTGATCAAGTCGGGCGGCGAGTGGATCTCCAGCATCGAGCTGGAGAACGCGCTGATGGCGCACGAGGACGTCGCCGAGGCGGTCGTGATCGCGGCCGCCCACGAACGCTGGCAGGAGCGGCCGCTGGCGTTCGTCGTGCCGAAAGCGGGCCGCGAACTCGACGTCGAGGGCATCCGGGCGTTCCTCGCCGACGAGTTCCCGCGGTGGTGGCTCCCGGACGACGTGCGGTTCCGCGAAGAGATCCCGAAGACCGCGACCGGGAAGTTCGACAAGAAGACACTCCGAGAGACCGTCGAGGAGCCGAAACTGCCGTACGCGCCGGGTGAAGGAGGCGGAGAATGACTGACGGCACCTCCCTGACGCCGGACGACGCCCTGCCGGACCTCTCCGGGCGGGTCGCCGTCGTCACCGGCGGCGGTCGGGGAATCGGGCGGGCGATAGCGCTCGGGATGGCCGCCGCGGGGGCGACGGTCGTGCCCTCGGCGCGGACCGCGGCGGAAGTCGAAGCCGTCGCCGCCGAGGCCCGCGATCTCGGCGTCGAAGCGCGCGGGATCACCGCCGACGTGACCGAGGACGACGACGTGGACGCGCTCGTCGAGGAGACCGTCGAGGCGTTCGGCTCGCTGGACGTGCTCGTCAACAACGCCGGATTCAACCCCGGCGGCGCGCTCGGCGACCCGAGCGAGGTCGAGAGCGACGCCGTCGACGACGTGCTCGACGTGAACCTGCGGGGGGCGTTCCGGACCCTCCGGGCCGCCGGTCCGCACCTGCAAGAGTCCGGGGGGAGCGTCGTCAACGTCGCCAGCGTGGCGGGGGTCGTCGGCCTCCCGAAACAGCACCCGTACGTCGCCTCGAAACACGGCCTCGTCGGGTTGACCAAGAGCGCAGCGATGGACTGGGCGCCGGACGTGAGGGTGAACGCGGTCGCGCCGGGCTACGTCGCGACTGACCTCACGGAGACGCTGCAGGAAAACGAGCGACTTCGGCAGTCGATCCTCGACCGGACGCCGCTCGACCGCTTCGCCGATCCGATGGAGATCGCGGGACCGGCCGTCTTCCTCGCCAGCGACGCGGCGAATTTTGTCACCGGCGAGACGCTCGCCGCCGACGGCGGCTGGACGGCGCGGTAAGCCGGCGCCGCCGGTGGCCCCGCCGAGGAGCCTACAGCCGCTCCGTTTCTCCCTCGACGTACGCTAGCGTCCGCGCCGCGAGCGTGGGCACCTGCGTCTCCATCTTCGGGTACAGCGGGTCGTCGCTGTCGTCGTTCAGGTGCCGCGCGAGGAACATCTCGCCCAGCCCGGCCATCTTGTAGGCCGCGAGCGCGCGGTAGAACCGCTCGTGGGCGAACTTGCGTCCCGTCGTCGTCTCGTAGCGCTCGATCAGCTCCGCGCGGGTCGGATACCCCTCTCGCGCGGTGAACGTCGACATCAACTCCGGCATCGCCGGGTCCGGATCGCCCTCGTCGTACCAGAACAGGAGCAGCCAGCCGAGGTCCGCGAGCGGGTCCCCGAGCGTCGACAGCTCCCAGTCGAAGACGGCGACGACCTCCGGGGGCGTTCCGGGACCGTACATCACGTTGTCGAGCTTGAAGTCGCCGTGGACGAGCGACTCGGGATGGTCGTCGGGGACGTTGTCGGCGAGCCACTCGCCGACGGCGATCAGGTCGGGGACGTCCCTGACTGCCGTCGTCGTCTCGAACGCCCAGTCGAGCTGGCCGGTCCACCGCTCGACCTGTCGAGCCGTGTACCCCGCGGGGCGACCGAACTCGCCGAGCCCGACCGCCTCGTAGTCGACCCCGTGGATCGCCGCCAGCGTGTCGACGAGCTGGGTCCCGACCCGCTCGCGGGCGTCCGGGTTCGCGAAGCGCTCCGGCTCGGTCTCGCGAAGTACGTCGCCCTCGGCGCGCTCCATGAGGTAGAAGTCGCTGCCGAGGACCTCGTGATCGTCGCAGGCGCGGAGCGTCTCGGGGACGGGGACATCGGTGCCGCCGAGCGCGTCGACGACGCGGTGCTCCCGGAGCACGTCGTGGGCCGTGTCGGCCGTCTCACCGGGGGGCGGTCGCCGAACCACCAGCTCGCGGTCGCCCCACGTGACGAACAGCGTCTCGTTGGAGTGGCCCTCGGCGTGTCGCTCGACGGTGAACGCGTCCGCCGGCCCGAACTCGGCGGTCAGGTAGGCCCCGAGCGCGTCGTCGTCGACCAGCCGATCGAGGTAGTCGGCGTCGGTCACGACCGATCCGCCTCCGGCCACCACCGTTCCGAACGGCTTTTACCTTTTTTGGCGTATTTGACTAACATTGTAAATCAGTTTGTGATACAGAACTGGTTAGACTCGGGATTTATAGCCTTTTGGGAGCAGATCGCCGGAACTACTATTTACATTGCTAAACAAGTACGGCTATGGAGTACGACGATATCGGTCGCGGGCCGGAGATCGCCGACGCCGTCAGGGAGTTCGTCGACGAGACGGTGCTTCCGGTCGAGCGGGAGTGGCTCGGCCGAGGACCGATCCCGCCGGCGGAGATCGAGGCGCTGCGCGACGCCGCGCGCGACGAGGGGATCTACGCCCCGCAGGTCGACGAGGAGTACGGAGGGCTCGGACTTGGGTTCCGCGAGATGCTACCGGTGTTCGAGGAGGCGGGCCGGAGCCTGCTCGGGCCGGCGGCGCTCCGGTGTGCGGCCCCCGACGAGGGGAACATGCACACCCTCGAAATCGCGGCCACCGACGCACAGAAGGAGCGGTGGCTCCGCCCGCTGGCGGCCGCGGAGATCGACTCGGGATTCGCGATGACCGAGCCCATGCAGGGCGGGGGGTCGGACCCGAAGATGCTGGCGACGACCGCCGAGAAAGACGGCAACGAGTGGGTGATCGACGGCCACAAGTGGTGGACGACCGGCGGCGTGGAGGCCGAGATCTTCCTCGTCTTCGCCCGTACCGACCAGGAGGCGCACCCGTACGCCGGCTGTTCCGTCATCCTCGTGCCCGCCGACGCCGACGGCGTCGAGGTCGTCCGGAACATCCCGCACCTCGGCGAGGGGCTGGTCGGGACGACGCACGCCGAGATCCGGTTCGATGACGTGCGCGTGCCGGTCGAGAACACCCTCGGAGAGGAGAACGATGGATTCAGGCTCGTCCAGCAGCGGCTCGGTCCGGCCCGGCTCACGCACTGCATGCGGTACGCCGGGATGGCCGACCGCGCGCTCGACATCGCGACCGCCTATCTCTCCGAGCGAGAGGGATTCGGCGAGCCGCTCTCGGAGAAGCAGGGGCCGCGGTTCCGGATCGCCGACCGACGCACCGAGCTCCACGCCGCCCGCACGATGGTCCGGCACGCCGCCGGGCGGATCGCCGACGGTCACGAGGCGCGGATCGAGGTGGCGATGGCGAAGACGTTCGCGGCGAACGTGACGCAGGAGGCGATCGACGACGCGCTCCAGTTCTGCGGCGGCAACGGGATCGCGCACGACCTGCCGATCGCGCGCTTCCACGAGAACGTCCGGCAGTTCCGCCTCGTCGACGGCGCCGACGAGGTCCACCGTCGGTCGATCGCGCGGGACGCCTTTGAGGACCCGCCAGTCGAGGAGTTGGAGACCGTCACGCGGTTCGGCGAGTTCGACTGAGCCGGCGGTCGATGGCAGCGGTCACTCGTCGTCGTCGTCCTCCTGAAACACCTCGAACAGCTCGGGGTCGGTCCCGAACTTGAGGACGTTCGTCACGACGGAGTTGCGGAGGTTGTTGACGAGCTCGCCGTGCTCCTTGTAGAACTCGTGGATCCACTTCGACTCCTGTTCGCGGTCCTCGAACATCATGATCGTCTTCCACTGGTAGTCGCCGTCGGAGAGGAAGTACATGAACGTGTGGCGGCTCGACCGGATGTGTTCGAGGGCGTCTTCCCAGTGTTCGTCGAACCCCTCCGGGTTGAATTGGAACTCGAACAGCGAGAAGAAGAGGTGCTCCTCGTTGGGGACCAACGCCTCTCGGAACACCCCATCGGCGCGCATCCGCCGGATCGACTCGTTGACGGTGACGTGCGAGACGTCGATATCGTATTCCTCGTCGAGGAGGTCGCGGAGCCCGCGCGAGGTGAGTTGGGGGTCGCGCGCGAGCTCCTGCAGGATGATCGTGTCCCGCTCGGAGAGGTTCCAGTCGGGGATCGGCTGTTTCTCGGGCATGCTCTCCATAGTGGTGGACGCGACACGGTAATCAGTATTTGGCTCGACGATCGCCGCCCCGATCGGGCAGATTTCTGGCCCGATCGATCGTGTTGGGTGCCCGTCCAGGTGCGCGAGACGGAAGTTGACCCGCGTCTACTCGGTGAGCGGGAGGAAGATCCCGAAGACGAACGGAGTGGCAAGCGCGATCGCGGTTCCGAGGAACTCCAGATCGAGGAGGAGCTGCTCCTCCCAGCCGGGCACCTGCGCGCCCGTCAGATGGATGAATGCCTCGCCAAGGGCGCCGATCAGGAACAGTCCGAGCCCGAACAGGACGCCGCGTTTGGTGATCTTCGGGTAGTCTATATTGCCGTAACGACCAGCCATACACGACGATTTATCTGAGATCTGATAAGGATTGCTGTTCGGTGGATTCCCCATTGGTACCGGTGGGTGCGAGGCCCGTCGCCTACATCAGCCCGCTCGCAGGAGCCGGTGTCGAGGAATCTGGAACCAACGCGAACGGCCCAGCGTCAGCCCCTGAACAGCCGAACGATCTCGTCGCTGATACCGGTCCTGACGGCGACCAAATACCGAAACCCGGGTTCCAGCACCATCTCTGGACCCGGAATCTGGTTGCTGTCACGTCCGGCGACGACGACCGCACCCCGTGGGAAGGAGACATCCTGGAGTTCACGGTCGGCGACCGGCGCGTCCCCCGCCACAGTGAGTTCGAGCAACGAGAGATTGCCCGTCACCTGCTCGATCGTCTGGACACCGCCGCCGGCGACGTGGACGATCTCGTTGGTCGCCGCGTGGGCCGCCAGCTCTTCCGGATAGACGACCCGGTCGACGAGCCCGGCGTACTCGTCTCGATCGCCGTGATCGATCCGCGCGACCGTCCCGACATCGGGTTCGAGCTCCGTCGCCATCGTACAGATGCCGATGTTCGTCATCGCACCGTAGCCGGTGAGCGCCGCGAAGACGTCACTCCGGTCGAGACCGGCTTGTTGCAGGACCGACCGCCGACCCCCGTCACCGTGAATGATCGTCGCGTCGTACTGCTCGCTCAGGAACTCCACCCGATCGCGGTCCTTCTCGACGATGACCACATCGTGACCGCGCTCAGAGAGCTGTCGCGCAGCGTGATACCCGACGTGTTGACCGCCGACGATCACGACTCGTAGGTCCGCGCTCATCCGCGAGTTTTCCGGGTGCAGATAATTGTAGGTTACGCTCGTTTACTGGTATTCTACATTTCGGGACGGATATTTTACCTTTGTACTCGAAAGCTGGTTATACGATTTATGGCGACCAGATTAATATACAGACAGTCATGATGATTAACACAACCGCGAAATGACGGTTCTCAGAAGCAGAGCTCGGGCGCGGAACGCATGAGCAGTCACGACCAGCGGAAACCGGAGGCCGAACTGGGCCTGCTGGACGCGACGATGATCGGAATGGGCGCGATGATCGGCGCGGGTATTTTCGTCCTTACGGGCCTCGCAGCCGAAATCTCTGGGCCGGCCGCACTGCTCGTCTTTCTGCTGAATGGGGTCGTGACTGCGTTCACCGGGCTCTCGTACGCGGAACTGGCGTCCGCGATCCCGAAAAGCGGTGGCGGATACGCGTTCGTGCGGGAGATTTTCGACGACTTCGGCTCGTTCATCATGGGATGGATGCTCTGGTTCGCGTACATGATCGCCGGCGCACTGTACGCGCTCGGCTTCGCGCCGAACTTCCTCGAACTGCTCCACGTCTACGGCGTGGTCGCGCCACCCGACCAGGTCGGCGCGGTGGTTCTCCCGCTGCTGGGAGTGGGAGTCCCGGCAAAATTCCTCCTCGCGTTTCTGGCGGTCGCCGGACTCGTTGCCATGAACGCGGCGTCGACCGCCGCAAGCGGAAGCGCCGAAACGATATTCACGGTCGTGAAGGTGTCTATCCTCGTCGTGTTCGTCGCGTTCGGATTCCTCTCGGCCGGTGGCGGCGGCGAGACCAGTTTCACCTTCCAGAACTTCGACCCGCTGTTTCCGGAGGGGGCCGGAGCGTTCAGCATCCTCCCCGCGATGGGCCTGACGTTCATCGCGTTCGAGGGGTACGACCTCATCACGACTGTCACCGAAGAGGTCGAAAACCCACGTGAGAACATCCCCAAAGCGATTTTCGTCAGCCTGGCCGCGACCGTCGTCGTGTACCTGTTGGTCGTGACGGTGGCGATCGGCACGCTGGGCGCCTCGGAGCTGGCCGCCGCCGGCGAGGCCGGTATCGCGACGGCGGCGACCTCCTTTATGCCGACCGACGTGCCCCTCATCCAGAACGGCGGCGCGCTCATCGTCTTCGGGGCGGTGTTCTCGACGATCACCGCGCTCAACGCGGTCGTTATCGCCTCCTCGCGGGTCGCCTTCTCGATGGGGCGAGAGGGTCAGTTACTGCCGTCGATCGGCCAGATCCACCACCGGTTCGGCACGCCGTTCGTCGCGGTGCTCCTCAGCGCGGTCGTCATGCTGGGATCCGTCTTCCTCCCCACGCAGAGCGCGGGCAACATGTCGAGCCTCTTCTTCTTGCTGTCGTTCATCATCGTCAACGTCGCGGTGATCAGACTTCGCCGAGAGCGACCGAACATGAACCGCCCGTACGAGATTCCCTACTACCCGATTCCACCGATACTGGCGATCGTGTTGAACGGGATACTCGCCGTCGTACTGATCAGGTTCCTGGTTCAGACGGACCTGCTCGCGCTGCTGCTCAGTGTCGGGTGGTTAGGTGCGGGCGCAGTGATGTACGTCGCGCTCAACAAGTACAGAGCACGGGGAACCGTCGAAGAGGGACCGGACGTATCCGCTGACCAGCCGGCCGCGGAGGGCTCGGGTGAGGACTGATATGACACGAGACATCATCATCGCCGGGGGCGGCCGTGTCGGCTTCCATACGGCCGAGGTGCTCGCCGCCCGCGACGAGAAAGTGACCGTCGTCGAACAGGACGAAGACCGCGTCGAGGAAATCGCCGACGCGTGGATCGCGACCGTGATCCAAGGCGACGCGTCCGATCCGGACATTCTCGAACAGGCCGGAATCGATGACGCGGACACCATCGCCGCGCTGACGGAGCTGACCGGATTGAACCTCGCGGTCTGTCTGCTCGCCACTCGGCTCACGGACGAGATCAGAACGGTCGCCCGCGTCGATCGGGAGACAAACGAGACGTATGACCGGTTCGTGGACGCCGTCGTCTACCCCGAATCGGCGGGCGCACGCGTCGCAGCCAACAAGACCACCGGGGAGGTAGTCCAGAGCCTGGCCGATGTCACCGGAGACGTCGAGATTCTGGAGATCAGCGTCGCCGAGGGCGCACCCGCGGCCGGGAGAACGCTCGCAGACGTCGCCTTCCCGGCGGGAACATTGGTCATCTCCGGTGAAGACGGTAACCGGATCTCGAAGCCGGACACGACGTTGACACCGGGGCGCCGGTACGTCGTGGCCGTCGAACCGGGGGTCGTCGACGAGGTACTCCAACTGATGCGAGGGTAGTCGCTTCGCGACCGTTCCCCCGAGCGACTCCGCCGGCGACGCCCACGCCGCCGCCACTACTCACATCAGCCCGCCCGCGGTGAACACCCCGTAACAGATCGCCACGAGCAGTCCGGAGTGCAACAGCGCCGCGTAGCGCCCCCGAGAGGCGGTGCCGGCGAACCAGCCCGACGCGAGCATCGTCGCCTGCGTGACGACGTACAGCCGGAAGCGCTCCAGGTCGGGGAGCACCGTCTCGGGTTCGACGACGAACTCGGCGGTCGCGGCGAGGTCGGCGAGTCGCGCGGCGTCGATCACCTGCGTGTTGACGACGGCGACGACCGCTGCGACCAGCGCGGCCGCCGCCCAGCCGACCGCGACGTACGGGTGCATCGACGAGCGGAGCGCGCGCTGCTCGCTGTAGAGCCGCCCCACCTCGATCCGAAGCGTTTCGAAGACCGCGTCGGCGTCGCTCCCGGCGTGCAACGCGTCGGTGACGAGTCCGAGCGTTCCCTCGGCCAGCGGCGTCCCGACGCGCCGGACGAACCGATCGATCGCGGCCGCGCGGACGTCGCCCGGGCGCGCCGGCTCGGTGGACTCTACCGTTCCTCCCGCGCCTCCGGTCGCGGTCGTCGACCGGAGCGCGAACGCGAGGTCGGCCACGTCGTCGTCGAGGACGCCGAGGTCGGCGTCGCGCGCGACCGCCTCGACCGCCGCGGGGAACGGTCGTCCCTGCGCGACGTGGCCCGAGACGGCGTGGACGAAGTCCGCCAGCTCGCGGTCCTTCGCGTCGTCGATCCGAGTGCGTCTCCCCGCGACGGCGCCGACGGGAACGGCGAACGTCGCGTACGAGAGCAGCCCGACGTTGACGAGGGTGTACCCGGCGAGCGCGAGCGCGAGCGCCAGGAGGGCCGCGGGCGGCGCACAGACGACCGCGGCGCTCGCGGGGTTGCGGCCGGCGGAGGCGAAGATCCCGCGGGGCGTCGCCGGCAGATCGTAGCTCGCGCGCTGGTTCGGCGGGCGGAGGGTGCCGACGGCGACCGCCCCGAGGAGTCCGATGGCGACGAGGAAGACGACGGCGCCGTAGAGGACGACGGCCCGCGTCGGAACCACGCCGACCGGGGTGTCGACCGGCGGGAGCAGCTCCGGCACGACGACGGTGAGCGCGGTCGCCGCGATGACGAGCAGCGCCGGCAACACCAACACGACGAGGAACAGCTCGGTGAGCAGCTCCAAGAACCGCCGCGCGCGCTTGCGAGCCCGGTCCTGCCGGTGTGCGAGCATCCGGCGCTCCGTCCGGAGGTACTCCGCGAGCGCCGCGTCACCGGTCGCCGCGTGCTTGCGGAACTTCAGCAGGAACGGCGCGAGCAGCTCCCGCGAAGGGGTGTCGCGGGCGACCCGTCGCAGCCCCTCGTCGAGGCTCCCGGCGAGCCGCGCGGCGTTGAGCGCCTTCCGCAGCGAGGCCGCGGTCCCGCCGTACGCGTCGTTCGCGGCGGCCTTCTCGACCATCTCGCGGGGACCGTCGCTCCCGGCCGCGAGCAGTTCGAGGTAGCGGACCGCAGGGGGGAGAGTCCGCTCGATGTCGGTCCGGCGCGTCGCCGTGAGCCACCGGAGATGGAGCCCGCCGAGTCCCACCGTGCCACGCTTCGCGAGGAATCCGCTGAGGCCCGCGGCGACGACGGCGACGCGTTCGGGCGACAGCGATCCGACCGGAACCGGGACGCGCGCGCCGATCCGGGCGTCGACCGCCGCGAGCACGCCCGGAACGGTCGACGCGGCGACGATAAGCGCCGGGACGATGACGGCGACGCAGACGACCCACGAGAGCCCGTACACCCGAGACAGGTACGTCTCGAACCCCGTGTCGAGCGCGGTGCCGCGGTACCGCTTCCGGTCGGCGTCGTGCCGGCGGTCGCCCGCGTGGCGCGCGAACAGCGCGTACAGCACGCGGTCGACCACCGAGGAGCCGCTTTCCCGCGTGAATCCGTCGGCCTCGGCGGCGTCGAGGGCGCGGCGGCCTCCCGTGGCGTCGGTTCCCGTCTGCGGGTTCCCGCTCACGGTCGCCCCTCCCCGCCGGCCGTGCGCGCGGCGCGCTCGACGGTCGCCGCCTCGTCGGTCCGGAGGTCCGCGAGGAACTCGAACAGCGCGTCGAAGTCGTCGACCCCGTCGCGGACGAGGTACTCGACGTACCGGCGCTTAGACGCGAACTCGGACTCGACGGCGTCGACGTCGCGGTCGGTGTGGTCAGCGATACGAGCGAGCGCGTGGAGGCGACGGCCCCCGCGAGACGCGGTCGGCGCGTCGCTCTCGGGAGCGCCCGGGAACCGGAACTCGCCGTCGGCGTCGCGCCACGCGACCGTGTTGTAGTACACCGGCTCTGCCCCCTTGTCGATGACACCCGCGCCGCCGTGTTTGGGGTTCCCCGTCGAACTCCGCTTGGCCTCCGGGTCGAGCGCCTCGTACTCCGCCTCGGAGAGCAGTTCGACCGCCCGCGACACGTAGCGCTCGCCATCGACCTGCCGGGGGAAAACGGCCAGGTCGACCTCGCGGAGGAGATACGCGGGGAGCCCGCGCTCGATCACGCGGTTGACGAGCGCCTCCACGTCCTCGGCGTGAGTGGTGCCGATCACGCCGTGGCCCGTGTTCAGCGTCTCAGCGAACGTCTCGAAGCTCGCCGGCGTGTTGATCTCGGCGATCACCTCCACGTCGGGGTTCAGGTAGTTCGCTTCGGCCATCAGCTCCGACATGCTCACGGCCTTGTACGCGTCCTCGTGGTCACGCGTCGTGAGCGACACCCCGGTCTCGTGTGGGACCCGGACCTCACGAGACCCCTCGTCGATCGACACCGGCCGGTCGTCGAACGGGATGAAGGGCGTGTGCGCGTTCAGCAAGGTCGTCTTTCCAACGCCGGTCGGCCCGGCGAAGAGGACGACGCCGCGGTGTTCGTACAACAGCCACAGCAGGGTGACCAGATCGACGGAGAGCGTCCCCCGGTCGACCAGATCGACGGGGGTCAGTGCGTCCGCGCTCTGTTTGCGGATCGAGACGTGCGGGCCGCCCTCCGAGATGACCGGGAGCGCCACCGCACACCGGATCGTCTCGTCGACCCCCTCGACGTCGAGGTTCACCTTCGCCGACGGCGTCGACGCGTTGAGTTCGGTGCCGTCGCGGGCCGCCAGCCCGGTGACGACGTTGACGAACGCGGTCTCGTCGTCGAACGCGAGGTTCGTCGGGACGCGTCGGCCGGCGTCCGTGGACGTTTCATCCCCGGCCCCCTCCAAGATCGAGGATCGGGGAACCACCTTCACGCGCTCGCCGACGCGGTTCGCTTCCACGTCCTCCAGGTTCGGATCGCGGATCGGGACCGTCAAGATCCCCTCGCCGACGAAGTCGCGCAGCACGTAGTACGCTAGGTCGTCGAGCCGGTCGTGGGCGTACCGCGAGTCGACCGGCGGGACGGCGAGCCCGCGGTCGGCCAGCGCGGACCGGACCCGGTGGGCCGCCGCGCCGAGCCACGCGCGGGTGTTGCGCGCGGTGAGCCGCCGGGAGAGGAACCGGCGGGCGTGCTCGGCGACGAACGCTTCGCGGTCGTCGACGACGCCGTTGACGGTCGTCTCCCAGATGCGTTCTTTGCACTCCTCGATCAGCGCCTCGTCGCCGGGGAGGAGGTCGGGCTCCCGGACGGCGTACTTCGTCTCGAACGCGTCGGAGCCGAGCAGTCGCTCGCGGGCGACGACCACCTCGACGGAGAGCCCGGCGAAGCCGACCGCGTACCGGGCGAGCCGCTCGGCGGCGACGCGTTCGACGTACTCCGCGTCGGCGTCGAGACCGGTCTCTAAGGGCGCGAACGTCTCGGTGTGGACGACGAGTTCGCGCTCGTCGCCCACGTCCGCCACCTCGATCCGGTCGTCCAAGGCGAGCGGCGTCACGTCACCGAGGAGCCGGAGGTCGCGCAGCGCGTGGTAGTCGATCCGGCGGCGCGCGGCGGCGCTCGCGTCGAGCAGCCGGTCGAGCGCCCGCTCGTACTTCGGCTCGAAGCCCGCCTCCGCACGCTCGACGACCCCGACGCGCGTGAGCGGGCGCCGGTGTCGCACTCCGGAGAAGTGATCGCGGACGCGACCGAGCGCGCGCTCGTCGGCCGCCGACAGGGGCGGTTCGCGCACGTCGTAGCCGAATCGGCCGCCGTCGCGCTCGCGGACGGTCGCGACGACCCCCGGCTCCGGTTCGTACTGCGCGCGCACGTCCGGCGCGTACCACGCCTCGGGGTCGTCCGGCGGCAGCGGCGCGGGGACCGCGCCGCCGGGATCGTCGTCCTGCTCGTCGACGATCCGGAGGGTCGGCCCGTCGCTCACGGCTCGACTCCTCGCGTCGGTCGGTTCGTCGCGGCGTCGGCGTCCCGTCTCCGCGTCATCGTACGATTTTCTGGTGACCGACGGGGCGATTTAAGAGTTATTTTCTATCATCAAATCGTTATTTCAGAGTGTAGAAATATTCACAGGAACGGCCGGATTCAGAGCCGTCCGACACGTATTCCGCACCGATCCCCTATCTGGCCCACACGCCGTCGCCGAAGTCGATGGCGTCGTTCCACTTGCCGACCACGGTCGCGACCGCCAAGTCGCCGGTGACGTTGTTCATCGTCGCGATGCGGCCTAAGATTGGGTCGACGCCGGCGACGAAGCCGACGACCGCCAGCGGGAGCCCCACCTGACTCAACACGACGGTCAGCATGACGAGCCCGGCGCCCGGGACGCCCGCGGTCCCGATGCTGATCAGCACGGCGACGACCAACACCAGGAACTGCTCGGTGAGCGCGAGCGGCTGTCCCACGGCGTTGGCCGCGAACATCACGGTGATCGCCTGCCGGATCGCGGCGCCGTCCATGTTGGCGGTGGCGCCGACGGGGAGC
This sequence comes from Halorubrum shenae, assembly GCF_051194165.1. Taxonomy (NCBI): domain Archaea; kingdom Methanobacteriati; phylum Methanobacteriota; class Halobacteria; order Halobacteriales; family Haloferacaceae; genus Halorubrum; species Halorubrum shenae. The sequence continues at coordinate 115,608 of NZ_JBLZNI010000003.1, forward strand.
GCGAACGAGTACACCCGCTCTTCGATCCGGAGGTCCTCTTCGGCATTCGTCATCGTCACGGGGAGCGTCCCGCTGGACGAGCGGGTCGCGAAGGCGGTAACCATCGCGTCTTTCGCCCCCCTGAGGAACGCGATCGGGGAGACGCCGGCGACGACGCTCATGAGCACGAACAGGTACGTGAACCCGATGTGGACGGCGACCGCGACGGCGACCGCCAACACGAGCGCGCCGAGCGAGGAGAACACGCCGACGCCCTCGGTACCGATGCCGACCGCCATGAGAGCGAACACGCCGATGACCCCGTACTCCAACACGCCGCGGACGACCACGAACATCGCCTCGGCCCCGATCTTGAACGCCCCGAACACGCCGTCGACGCTGTCCGCGAGTTCCGGTTTCTGCGCCCGGACGTAGGTGAGCGCGATGCCGAACACGATCACGAAAAAGACCGTGGCGAGCAGGTTCCCCTCGGCCATCGCGGCCACCGGGTTGTTCGGGACGATGCCGAGGACGACTTCAGTCAGCGACGGCGGGGCCTGCGACTGCGCCTCACCGCCGGTGAACTCCACGCCGCGACCCGGCCGCAGCAGGTTCGCGACCGCGAGGCCGATCAGGCCGGCGAGCGTCGTCGTCACGGCGTAGAGCCCGACCGTCGCGCCGCCGATCCGCCCGAGTTTCGCCGGTGAGAGCTGTCTGATCCCGGTGAGCAGCGTGAAGACGATGATCGGGACGACGAGCATGTTGAGCAGGCGCAAGAAGAGGTCACCGAACGGCTCGACGACGGTCATCCGCTCACCGAAGACCGCGCCGGCGAGCGAGCCGAGGAGGAACGCGACCGCGATGCGATAGATGAGCGGTACCGATCGATACCGACGCCACGACGATCCGATGAAACTGGCCATATCGACAGGTGTGAATCCCCGGGGGAAACGCCTCCGTTACGGACGACAGTTGAAGCGACCTGTGACGCCGTAGTCGGCGAACGTATTCCCCATCTGTCGGCGTATGTCGGGTTGCCAGACAGCGGGAGTTCAACAGAAGTGCGGGAGACCACGACAGCGCCGATCGAAGAAGTTGTTCGTTGCAGTTCGAGGACATTTCGGTGAAGAGACGACGAGTCACAGCTACCGGCAAATAGGACATCGATCGCGTCCGACCTTCACAGGACACGGTCGAACCTCGATGCGCGACACGGACGGGCTCGGCCTCTGGTTCGTACGGCGGGTCGTCGGCTGGTCCGACGCCGCGCTTATCTGCGTTCGAGCCGCATCGACGGTATGCGCGCTGCCATTTTCAACGGTCCCGGCGACATCGGTGTCGAGGAACGACCGCAACCCGAGATCGAGGCCCCGACCGACGCGGTCGTCCGCGTGACCCACACCGCGGTCTGCGGCTCCGACCTCTGGTTCTACCGCGGCGACAGCGATCGCGACGCGGGCTCGCCGGTCGGCCACGAGCCGATGGGCATCGTCGAGGAAGTCGGCGACGAGGTCACGTCGGTCGCGCCCGGCGATCGCGTGCTCGCCCCCTTCGCCATCTCGTGTGGCGAGTGCGAGTTCTGTCGGAAGGGACTCCACTCCTCCTGTGAGAACGGCGACTCGTGGGGCGGCGACAACGGCGGCGCCCAGGGCGAGTACGTCCGGTCGACGCACGCCGACGGCACGCTCGTTCGGGTGCCCGACCGGTTCGCCGACGACGAGGACACCCTCCGGTCGCTGCTCCCGCTGACCGACGTGATGGGGACTGGCCACCACGCGGCCGTCAGCGCGGGCGTCGAGGCCGGATCGACGGTAGTCGTCATCGGTGACGGCGCGGTCGGGCTCTGCGGCGTCCTCGCGGCCCGCCGGCTCGGCGCCGAGCGAATCATCGCGGTGGGGCACCACGAGGACCGACTCGAACTCGCCGCGGAGTTCGGCGCCACGGAGACCGTCTCGGAGCGCGGCGAGGCCGCCGTCGAGCGAGTCCGGGAGCTCACCCACGGCGGTCCGAACCACGTGATGGAGTGCGTCGGCGCCGCGAGCGCGATGAACACCGCCATCGACGTCGTGCGCCCCGGCGGCACGATCGGGTACGTCGGGGTTCCGTACGGCGTCGAGGAGGAGGGCCTCGACGTGTTCGGGATGTTCGGCGACAACGTCACCCTCGCAGGCGGCGTCGCCCCCGTCCGCGCGTACGCCGACGAGCTGATGGATGACATCCTGCAGGGCACGCTCGACCCAGCGCCGATCTTCACCGAGACGGTCGGCCTCGACGAGGTCGCCGAGGGGTACCGCATGATGGACGACCGGGAGGCGATCAAGGTGATCGTCAAGCCGTAGCAACGCTCGTCTCGGCCGTCTTCTCCGCGATATCGGCGCAATATGTATCCGCGATCATTTCGTGCTGCCTGTTGTCGTGTGCTATCGCAATATCGAGGCGCGCTCGATTGCGGAACCCCGAGAGCGTCACCGGTCTGTAGAGCCGGGCGACGCGCTCGACGAGGCCCCCGATGTCGGGGCCGTCGACGACTCAGCGGACGATCCCGAGGAGCACGAACCCCCGGCCGAACCGCGCGCTCCGGCCGACGACTGACGCGGTCGGGACCGGCTCCGCCCCGAACCCCGACGGTTTTTCGCGGTCGACGTCTCGGTGAGCGACGTCGATTCGATCGAGAGCACCGCTCTCCGCGGACGGCTCGCTCGTGATATTCACTCGGTCGTGACTCAGAGAAAATAGCCCCGGGTAAGGTAGCTTTATTTTCATGGACAAGCGTGATAGATACGCTATACATGACGGACGTTACTCTACGCCGGACACAGCTTGCAACGCCCGCGAGCGACGAGAAAATGATGCACTCGGCGGCCGACAGCGACGCCGACGAGGTCTTCCTCGATCTCGAGGACTCAGTTGCGCCGAACGCGAAGCCGGACGCGCGCGAACCGCTCATCGAGGCCGCTCGTGAGGAGGACTGGAGCGACAAGGTCCTCAGCTTCCGGATGAACGGCATCGACACCAAGTGGTGGTACGACGACGTGATCACCGTCGTCGGCGAGGCGGGCGAGTCCATCGACGACATCATCGTTCCGAAGGTGAAGTCCGCCAGCGACATTCACACCGTCGAGAACCTGCTCGCGCAGGTCGAGGAGAACAACGGGCTGGAGGTCGGCGGCATCGGCCTCGAACCCCAGATCGAGGACGGCGAGGGGATGCACAACGTCCACGAGATCGCGCACGCCTCCGACCGGCTCTCGTCTATCATCTTCGGCCCGGGCGACTACTCCGCGGCGATGGGGACGCCCGGACTCGACATCGGTCAGTTCCCGGAGTATCCCGGCCACTACTGGCACCACGCGCTCTCCGAGTGTAACGCCGCGGCGAAGTCCGCCGGAGTGCCGTGTCTCGACGGGCCGTACGCCGACATCGAGGACGCCGACGGGTTCCGCGAGTCCGCCGAGAACGCCAACATGATCGGCTGTGACGGCAAGTGGGCGATCCACCCGTCGCAGATCGAGATCGGCAACGAAGTGTTCGCGCCGGACCAGGAGACCGCCGAGCGCGCCAAGCGCATCGTCGACGCCTACGCCGAGGCGATGGAGGAGGGCAAAGGCGCCGTGAGCGTCGACGGCCAGATGGTCGACGAGGCCACCAACAAGATGGCTCAGGACATCGTCGAGACCGCCGAGGCCGCCGGAATCCTCTGAGGCCGCGCCCGACTTCGACTCGCGTTCCGCCGACACACCGATTTTTTGGCGTCGAGCGCGTCTCGAAGCGGCAGTAGTCGACAACGGGAGTAGGTGTTGCAGTTTGTCAGCAGTGACGCGGTATTTAAGTGACTGTGAGCGGCTGCGACGGTCACTTATAAACCCGCTCCCCGATCGCCGGCTCTGTTTATAAGGGCTCGATCAGCTCCACCGCGTGCCCGTCGGGGTCCTTCACGAACGCGGTGCGCGCGCCGGCCGCCGGCTGGTCGCCCGGCTCCTTCACGACGCCGTGGTGGTCGATCGACTCGAACGTCGCGTCGACGTCGTCGACGCCGACGGCGACGTGGTCGTAGCGGTCGCCGTCCGAACTCGGCTCCGCGCCGTCCGTGTCGGACAGCTGGAACTCGACGCCGGCGTCGTCGGCGACGTAGACGTTGCGCGTGTCGCCGTCCGGAGTCGTGAACTCCCAGGAGCGCTCGAAGCCGAGCTGTTCGACGTACCAGTCGGCGGTGCGGTCGGCGTCGGTCACGTTGAGACACGTGTGGAGAATCTCCATGGGTCGCGGTGTCGCGGCGAGCTAATAAATCCCGGCGAGGAGACGGTTCGTGCGCTCCCGTGTGACTGTCATGAACAAAGGTTTTATTCGGTGTTCTCCCTCGGGTATTAGCATGGCAAGCGAGCCCACGCGGGGAGGGAACACGCCCGACTTGGACACGTCGGCGGCCGCGCTCGGTCACGATCGACCGGACGTACCGGCCTACCGAGCGCTCGCGGCGGATCTCCGCGAGCGCGTCGCCGGCGAGGTTCAGTTCGACGAGTACGCGCAGGTGCTGTACGCCACCGACGGCAGCATCTATCAGGCGCGCCCGGCCGGCGTCGTAACGCCGCGCTCGGTGGAGGACGTGCAGGCGACGATGCGGGTCGCCGCCGACCACGAGGTCCCCGTCATTCCGCGAGGCGCCGGCTCCTCGCTCGGCGGGCAGAGCGTCGGCCCGGGGTGTATCGTGCTCGACTTCTCGACGCACATGGACGAGATTCTCGAGGTCCGCTCCGACGACCGCCGGGCGGTGGTCCAGCCCGGTGTCGTGCAGGACCAACTCGACGAGCGGCTGGTCGAGGACGGGCTGAAGTTCGCGCCCGACCCGGCCTCCTCGGCGCGCGCGACGGTCGTCGGCGGCATCGGAAACAACTCCACCGGCGCGCACTCGGTGCGCTACGGGATCACCGACGCGTACACGGAGGAGCTGACGGTCGTGCTCGCGGACGGCTCGCTGGTCGAGACGCGCGAGGTCGTCCTCGACTCGCCGGAGTACGAGACTCTGGTCGAAAACGACGACCGCGAGGCCGCGCTGTACGAGACCACCCGGAAACTCGTCGAGGAGAACGAGGCCGAGATCGACGAGAAGTACCCGAGCCTCAAGCGCTCCGTCTCCGGGTACAACCTGCAGAAAGTGATCTACGAGAACGACGAGGGTGAGGAGGTGATCAACCTCTCGAAGCTGTTCGTCGGCGCCGAGGGAACGCTCGGCACGATCGTGGAGGCCGAGGTGTCGCTCGTCACCCGCCCCGAGGAGACGGCGCTCGCGCTGTACACCTTCGACTCGCTGGTCGACGCGATGAAGGCGGTGCCCGAGGCGCTGGAGTTCCCGGTGAGCGCGGTCGAGCTGATGGACGACGAGGTGTTCGCGCTCGCCGCGGGCTCCCAGGAGTTCGCGCAGTACGCCGAGCCGATCCCCGACCGCGCCACCGCGGCGCTCATGCTGGAGTGGGACTCCGAGCTCGTCGACGACTTCGAGGGCGCGATCGCCGACACGAACGCGCACTTCGTCGACGAAGGGGACGCCTTCGACGTGCTGGAGGCGTACACCGACGAGGACCAAGAGGACCTCTGGAAGCTCCGGAAGGCGGCCATCCCCCTCTTGATGAGCATGCAGGGCGACCCGAAGCCGTACCCGTTCATCGAGGACGCGACGGTGCCGCCCGAGGAGCTCGCGGAGTACGTCGGACAGTTCGAGGACGTGCTCACCGACCACGACACCTCGGCCGCCTACTTCGCACACGCCGGGAGCGGCACCCTCCACATCCGCCCCATCCTCTCGCTGAAGGAGGAGGAAGGCGTTGAGAAGATGCACTCGATCTCCGAGGACGTCACCGACCTCGTCTTGGAACACCACGGCGCGTTCTCGGGCGAACACGGCGACGGGCTCGCGCGCACCGAGTTCAACCCGAAGATGTACGGCGAGGCGCTCTGGAGCGCGTTCCAGGAGCTCAAATCGACGTTCGACCCCGAGTGGCGGATGAACCCCGGGAAGGTCGTCTACGTCGACGGCGACACCGCCGCCGAGCGCGGCTACCCCGACACCGCCGCCGACACGGACATGCGGGAGAACCTCCGGTACGGACCCGCCTACCAGTCGATCGAGCCGCAGACGACGCTCGACTTCTCCGACGAGGGCGGGTTCTCGCACCTCGTCGAGCTGTGTAACGGCTGTGGCACCTGTCGAGAGGTCGACTCCGGCGTGATGTGCCCGACCTACCGCGCGTCCGAGGAGGAGATCCAGGCGACCCGCGGGCGGGCGAACATGCTCCGGGCCGCCATCAGCGGCGAGCTCGACGAGGACGAGATCCACTCCGACCGCTTCCAAGAGGAGGTCCTCGGGCTCTGTGTCGGCTGTAAGGGCTGTAAGAGCGACTGCCCGACCGGCGTCGACCTCGCGAAGCTCAAAGCCGAGGTGAAACACGAACACCACGAGGAGGAGGGCTCCGGGCTCCGCGAGCGGATCTTCCGGGACATCGACCGCTTCTCCGCGATCGGGAGCACGCTCGCGCCGGTGTCGAACGCGGCGACGAAGATCCCCGGCGCCCGCGCCGTGATGGAGGCGGTCATGGGGATCGCCCCGGACCGCGAGCTGCCGACGTTCCGTTCCGAGAGCTTCGAGGAGTGGTTCGCGTCCCGCGGCGGGTCGACGGTCGACCCCGACGAGGCGGTCGACACGGTCGCGCTGTTCCCCGACACGTACACCAACTACAGCTACCCGGCCGCCGGGAAGGCGGCGGTGACGGTGCTGGAAGCGGCCGGCGTTCGCGTGGAGGTTCCGGACGACCTCGCTGCGTCGGGTCGTGCGGCGTTCTCGACCGGGTTCCTCGACGAGGCCCGCGAGCGCGCCGCGACCAACGTCGCGGCGCTCGCGCCCCGCGTCCGCGACGGGCAGTCGGTCGTCTTCGTCGAGCCCTCGGACGCCGTGATGTTCCAGGACGAGTACCTCGACCTCCTCGACGGCGACAACGTCGAGACGGTGTCGGCCGCCGCGTACGGCGTCCTGGAGTATCTCGACGCCGGTCGCGTCGACAAGCGGTTGGCGTTCGACGCGCCCGCGGAGTCGCTCACGTACCACGGCCACTGCAACCAGAAGGCGACGAACAAAGACCATCACGCGGTCGGCGTGCTCCGCCGGGCGGGCTACGACGTGGACCCGCTCGACTCCTCCTGTTGCGGGATGGCGGGCTCGTTCGGCTACGAGTCGGAGCATTACGACATCTCACAGGCCATCGGCCGGATCCTCTTCGATCAGGTCGAAGAGAGCGGCGGCGAGACGGTGACCGCGCCAGGGGCCTCCTGTCGGTCGCAGCTGGGCGACCGCGACGGCGCGGAAAACCCGCCGCACCCGATCGAGAAGGTCGCCGAGGCGGTGACCGGTCCCGCGCCGGACGCCGTCGCCGACGCGGGCGCCGGCGAGACGGAGACGCCGTCGGCCGCAGACGACTGAATCAACACCGCGGCCGACGGGGCTCTGCCGCGCTGCCCCGGCTACGAATTTTTGCTGCCGACCGCGAGGCATGGTAGCAGCTACCGATAGCCCGTACTCCGGACCTCTCGACCGGTCAGTACAGACGGACGACGAGCGACACCGGGAACGGGAAATCAGTGTGGCGTCCCCGCTGTGATACGTGAGAAACCGAGCGACGGCGCCGATCACTTATAAAATCGACGTGGTCGGCGCGTGCCGCCGAGCGCACCGAGTCCTCGCGACTGGGGCTTTGGCGGTGTTCATCGTCGATCTGGCATTGACCATTTATAAGCGAGCGGCTGGGACCTCGGAGACGCTCTCCCCGGATCGCGATCAGTCATAAAAAAAGCCGCGCCGCAGCGCCGTCCCGGCGTTCAGAACACGCCGGGGAACAGCACGTAGCTGAACAGCATACACAGGATGCCGACGCCCGTCGCGTAGTACAGCAGCGGGATCATGTTCAGCCGCATCACCCGCCCCTCCTGTCCGAGGAGGCCGACCGTCGCCAGCGCCGCGACGAGGTTGTGGATCGCGACGAGGTTCCCGATGGCACCGCCGACGGCCTGCGCGCCGACGATGATGGTGCGCGGGAGCCCGAGCTGCGTCGCAGCCTCGAACTGGAACGCGCCGAAGGTGATGTTCGAGACGGTGTTCGACCCGGCCATCGCCGCGCCCAGCGCGCCGATGAGCGACGCGAAGGCGGGGTAGGCGGGACCGAGGGTATCGGCGGTCGTCTGTGCGAGCAAGACGATCATGCTGCCGACCTCGGGCGCGCCGGGATGCGCACCGGACTGGAGCATCACCTGCACCATGGCGATGACGAACACCAGCGCGATGAACGGTGAGACGATCTTCCGGGCGGCCTCCTTCCACGCGTCGCTAACCTCTTCGCCCGACATGCCGAAGATCGGGATCGCGATCACGGCGCTCACGATCAGCCAGAACCCGGGCACGCTCATCCACGCGAAGCTTCCGCCGAGCGTGGTTCCGAAAATGTCGCTGAAGCCGATGACGAAGGGATCGCTCCCGATGAAGTTCGAGATCGGATCGACCGCGCGAGTGATGACCAGCAGGATCACCAGCGCGATGTACGGCGACCACGCCTTCAGCAGCGAGATGTCCTCGCCGCCGCTCAGGTCGGCCGCCTTGGCCTCGGGCGAGACGTCGCCGCGGCCCTCGGCGCCGCCGTTAGACTGACCGGGCTCGATCGAGCCGACCCAGTGGTCTTCCCACCGGTCGCGGTCCGGGAACTCCCACTCCTCGTCCGGCAGGAAGTAACCCGCCCGCAGGGCGCTCAGAACGATCGCGCCGCCGACCATCGACCCGATGAGCGACGGGAATTCGGCCGTGAGGAACCACGCCGAGATCCAGTACGGGATCGCGAAGGAGATCCCGGCGAACAGACACAGCGGCGCGACCTCCCAGGCCGGCGCCAGCGAGCGGTCGTCCGGATCGCCGAAGAAGTAGACGACCATGCCGACCGCGAACAGCGGCATCACGAAGCCCACCAAGGCGTGGTACGTCGCCGCCCACGCCGCCACCTCGATCGAGAACTCTTGAACGGTCATTCCGCCCTCCTCGATCGCGGTGCGGGTGAATTCGACGTTCTCCATCGGGTTCTGGATGCCGACGATAATCGGCGTCCCCACCGCGCCGTACGTGACGGCGATGATGTGCCCGATGATCCCGGCGATGACCGCCGCGAGCGCCGGGAAGCCGAGCCCCAAGAGCAGCGGCGCGACGACCGCGGCCGGCGTCCCGAAGCCGGCGGCGCCCTCGATGAACGTCGCCATGAAGAAGGCGATCAGGACGATCTGCACGCGCCGGTCGTCGCTGACCGTCGCGAATCCCCGATTTATCCGATCGAACGCACCCGCCTCCATCAGCGTATACAGGAGGACGAGCGCGCCGAAGACGATCCAAAGGATCGTGATCGCGGTTATGACGCCCACGGCGGACGCCGCCGCCAGCCAGTTTACCGGCATATTCCACGCGAAGTAGCCGATCGCCAGCGCCGCGACCCACGCGAGCGGCATCGCACGCGTCGCGGGCCAGAGGAACCCGACCAGTAGGACCCCCGCGAGAAGCAGCGGGATCGCGGCCACCACGACATCAATTCCAGTCGTCATGGGTCTCCCCCTCGGTTACTATCGTTTACTCGATTCCGTCGACGACTCATGTGACAGGTTATCATCGACATACAACGCGAGCAACATCATAGTCATTAGTTATAAATGTAAGTTTTTGAACCGGCGCCTCCCCGCGATTTTCTCCGTTCGGTGTCGCAAAAGATGTCACAATCAATATTATATATGTTTGTTTTGCTATCGATGGTCACTCGGCTGCCACCGCCTTCCGCGACCGTCGGTCCGCCCGAGAAGTCATATCGCTCGCGTCCCAATTCCGTCCATGGACCGCAACGACGTGCGGCGCGCGTGGGACGACGTGGCGGCGACGTACGCCGCCCGCCGCGACCCGGACGGCTCCGACGCGGCGCTGATCGACGACCTGCTCGCCGGGCTCCCGCCCGACCCGGCCGTCCTCGACGTCGGCTGCGGCGACGGCGCCCGGACGCTCGCGAACCTCCCGGCCGGCAGCGTCGGGCTCGACATTTCGCGGCGCGGGCTCGACCTCGCTCGCGAGGCCGTTCCCGGGGCACAGCTCGTCCACGGCGAGATGTCCGCGCTGCCGTTCGGCGCCGACCGATTCGACGGGATCACGGCGTACCACGCGGTGTTTCACGTCGACCGCGACCGACATCCGACGGTGTACGAGGCGTTCGCACGCGTCCTCCGTCCGGGCGGTCGGCTCCTCATGACCCTGCCGGGCGGCCGGTTCGAGACGGTGCGCCGCGGCTGGATGGGCGGTCGCATGTTCTTCTCGGCGCCGGGGCGCGACCGCACCCTCGCGCAGCTCCGCGAGGCGGGGTTCGACGAGATCGAGACGACGACCGCGACCGACCCGCTCGGGAGCAGCACCGAGTTCGTCTTCGCGACGCTCGGCGGGGAGTGATGGCCCCTGCTCACTCCTCGCGAGCCGCCCGCGTCGAGAGCGCCGAGAGCGTGGTCGCCGCCCGCAGGTCCTTGACGGTGCAGTACCACGCGCCTCGCACCCCGTTCGCGTCGTTCTCGACCGGTGAGTCGAGCGGGACCAGCTCGTCGAACTCGAAGACGACCACGACCCGCTCCTCCGAGAAGGGGTCGATCAGCGCCGCCCAGTCGTCTCCGTCCATCGGGCCGGGCTCGCCGCGGGCCTGTTCGGTGTGGTCGACGACGCGGGCGTAGTGGGTGATCGCCGAGACCGGTGCAGTCCGGTAAAAGGCCATGTAGTCGAACGCCGCGCGCGTCCGGTCGTACGACCGCGGCGCCGGGTAGAACCCCTCGCGACAGCGCTCGAAGGTGTCCGGCCGCGTCGCGACGACGCAGACCCGCGCCTCGCCGGGTGCGTCGTCGGCAGGCGCGTCCGCGACGAATCTATCGAGGTTCATCGTGTACCCCGCGATAGCCGCCGAGCGCGGATATATCCGCGCTCAGCCCGTACTGTAGTCTGATGGCAGAGAGCGCGGCGAGCGAACGCGGCGATCCCCGCGAGCGCGACGAGCTCCGGTCCGACAGTGTCCGGTCGACCGATGCTTCGGCGGGGATCTCCCCGCCGGCGCTCGCGATTGAGGGCGTCTCGAAGCGATTCAGCGGCGGCGACGAGTCCGTGCTCGCGGTCGACGACGTGAGCCTGACCGTCGAGCGCGGTTCGATCGTCGGGCTGCTCGGCCCCAACGGCGCCGGCAAGACGACCCTTATCAAGTGCGCGCTTGGAATCGTTCTCCCCGACGCGGGGTCGGTCCGGGTGTTCGGGACCGACGTAGGCGACGGGCGGCGGGCCGCGTACGCCGACGTCGACGCGATGTTGGAGGGCGCCCGCAACGACTACTGGCGGCTCACCGTCCGCGAGAACCTCCGGTACTTCGCGACGATCAGCGGCGTCGACCCGAACTCGGTCGCGGGCCGCCACGATCGGCTGCTCGACCGGCTCGATCTGACGGAGAAGGCCGACACCCCGGTTCGAGAGCTCTCGCGCGGGATGAAACAGAAGGTGTCGCTGGCGAGCGTGCTCGCGGGCGGCGCGGAGCTGGTCTTCCTCGACGAGCCGACGCTCGGGCTCGACGTAGAGAGCTCGCGGACGCTGCGCCGGGAACTCCGGCGACTCGTCCGCGAGGAGGGGATCACGATCGTCGTCAGCAGCCACGACATGGCCGTCATCGAGGACGTCTGCGACCGCGTGGTGATGATGGCGGACGGGCGGATCGTCGCCGACGACACCGTCGCGGCGCTCCTCTCCGGCACCGAACGCGACGTCCTCCGCGTCGGCAGCGCCGACATCGACGACGCGGTCGTCGCGACCCTCCGAGAGCGGTTCGACGTGCGGGCGGTCGAGACCGGGGTCGACGCGGGTGACCCCACCGCCGTCGAGGTCGCCGCCGCGGGCGACGCCCTGTACGACCTCATGGACGCGCTCCGCGAGGCGGGCGTCACTGTGGAGGAGATCGGGACCGTACACCCCGAGCTGGAGGACGTGTTCGTCGATCTCACCGGGATGGAGCCGGGCGGGAGCGGGACAGCCCGGGGCGAGCAGGCGGGTGCAGACTCGCGGGGACGGTCGCCGTGAGCCGGGACGCGGAGCCGACGTCGACCGGCGGCGAGTCCGCTGACCCCACCGGCCCCACCGACGAGCCGCGTCCGGCCACGTACTACCACCTCGCACGGGCCGTGCTCTACCGCGAGTACCTGATCTTCGTCCGATATCCCGCGAACGCGATCGGCGGGATCGTCGTCTCGCTGTTCTTCTTCTCCGTGCTCTTCTTCGGGGGGCGAATGCTGGCCGGGCGGGCGCTCACCGACTCGCTCGCAGGGATCATCGCCGGCTACTTCCTGTGGACGTTGTCCGTCGGCGCCTACTCGTCGGTGTCGAACGACATCGGCAGCGAGGTGCAGTGGGGGACCCTAGAGCGGCATATCACCACCCCGTTCGGCTTCGCGCCGGTCGCCCTCTTAAAAGGCGTCGCGAAAGTGGTGCGGACGTTCCTCACCTCGGCGGTCGTACTCGCGGTCATGCTGCTGCTCACGGGCACCCGGCTCAGCCTCGACCCGCTCACCGTCGTCCCCGTCGCGGGGCTCGCGATCACGTCGGTGCTCGGGCTCGGCTTCGCCGCCGGCGGCGTGACGGTGCTGTACAAGCGGATCGGTAACTGGCTGAACCTGCTGCAGTTCGGGTTCATCGTGCTGATCTCCGCACCCGTCCTCGACGCGCCGTGGACCCGATTTCTCCCGCTGGCCCACGGGAGCGCGATGCTCCAGCGCGCGATGGTCGACGGCGCCAGGCTGTGGGAGTTCGGCCTCGCCGACCTGGCGCTGCTCGTCGCCGTCGCCGTCGGCTACCTCCTCGGTGGCTACGTCGTCTTCCACTACGCGACGCGGCGGGCGCGGCGGCTCGGGGTCTTAGGGGACTACTGACCTCAGCGCTCCTCGTCCGGCTCGGCCGCCAGCGCGGCGTCGCGGAGCTCCCGGCAGCGGTCGCCGGCGACCTCCAGTTCGGGGACCGGAGTCGGCTTCCCGTCGGCGTCGACCGCGACGAACACGAAGTACGACTCCGTCGTCAACTCTCGCTCGCCGGTGCGGGGGGACTCGCGGTACGCGCGGATCCGCGTGCGGAGGCTCGTTCGCCCGACCGCGTACACGTACGACTCGACGATGCAGGTGTCGCCCTGCGGCACCGGTCGCTTGAAGTCGAGCCCGTTGATCTTGGCCGTGACGCACGTCTCGCCGGCGGCGCGCATCGCCGACATCGCGCCGATCTCGTCCATCCACTTGACGACGTTACCCCCGTGGGCAGACTCGTAGTTGTTCGTGTGGGTCGGCTGGACCCGCTGACGGTTTTCGATGTAGGTCTCGCTGACGTTCGGCATGCCGACTGGTGGGGCGGACAGGGTAAAAACGGCGGTATTCGGGGGCGTCTACGCGCTCTCCGCCGTAGTGCTTCTCGCGCTCGCGGCGCGCAAGCCCGCGAAACTGCGTCGGTACTACTATCCGTTCGTCGCGGTGTCGGGCCTCGGCGTGGGGATGTGGGCGGCCGGCATCGGGACGATAGCCGTCGGCAGCGGCACGCTGGACGGCGGACAGCTGGTGACCGACTACGCGGCGTACCCGTTCTTATTCGGCTTCGCGGCCCTTGTCGCCGGGGCGAGTCGGTGCTACATCGCAGGCGTGGTCGGGCTCACCGGAGAAACGACCGAAGGAGGACGAGGAAACCGCAAGCCAGCGCGACGGACTCCGCGAGGTGGACCTGAGTGAGCGTCAGGCCGGTGAGCTGGTAGAGGAACCCCTCGATGAGAACGCCGAAGGTGATGAACGCGAACCCGATCGTCGCGTCGCGGAGATAGCGCGTCCCCCCGCGGAGATAGGCGCGGAGACTGACCGCGGTCGTCGCGACTCCCAACAGGAGGAGGACAGCACGGGTGAGCGTCAAGACGACCGCCCAGTCGCCGGTCACGATGTATCACCCCCGCTCGACGGTTCGGAGAACTGGCCGTGTAACGAGTACAGGATTACGAGCATCCCCACGGCGACGAGACCGGTCTGGATCGTCCCCGCGACAAAGATCGACAGCCCGACCACGTCGAAGAGGACTCCTTCGAGTACCGAGCCGACGGTGATGAAGAGGAATCCGATGGCCACGTACAGCATCGGTTCGCTCCGGTAGGACCGGTAGCCTTTGTACGCCTGTTTCGTTATTAACAGCCCTAATCCGACCGTGACGAGCTTCGCGATGACGAGTTCGATGTGCATTGTTATAGCTCCCTGATGTCGCTCCAGATGCGCGAAAAACGCTGTGCAGCGTCCTCACGGACGTGGACAGAGACGTCGATCTCACCGTCGTCGATGTCGACGTCGAGGTGGTCGATGTTCGCCACGAAAACGCTGTGGTGACTCCCGTCCGGCTCGATCTGTGTCCGTTCGACCAAGAGGTCGTGGGCGACCATCTCCTCCGCTCGCCGATAGATGGTCGAGAGTGCGACATTGCACTCGTCGCTGAGCTCTTTGGCGGACAGCGGCCCGCGACTCGTCGCCGCCAGAACCTGTCGGACGCGCTCCTGGCCGAGGAGTTCGAGGAGCTCGTCGTTGCTACCGTCTGTTGACACAGAGATTCCCCCGGATACCGCTAGTGCCCGCCGAGGCGTAATATAAGAGCCGTTTTGCGTCGCGTGCAAAACAGGGAGCCCGTCTATGGTACTCCCCCCTGTACTCTCAGGTGGAGAGGTATCCGACAATGACAGACCGGTCACACTACACGCGTCGGCGGATTGTACAGCTGTCGAGTGCCGCTGCGGCCGTCGGTCTCGCGGGGTGTTCGAGCGCATCGACCAGCGGCGGTGAGTCGGACTCGGAATCCACTGGGTCGTCTGATGGAGAAGATCATAGCGGAGAGGACGACGGCCACGACGAGGGCGGGGACGAGCAGAGCGACGACGGCGGACACGACGACGGCGGACACGACGACGGCGACGGGCACGGAGGGGTCGGTGAACCGACCCCGACCGCCGCGGTCGACATGATAACGACCGACGACGGCGGGACCCACTTCGCACCGCACGTCGCGAGGGTCGAGACCGGCGGGACCGTCACGTGGACACTCGAAAGCGGGAGTCACAACGCGGCGGCGTACCACCCGGACAACGACCAGCCGCAGCTCGTTCCGGACGGCGCCGAAGCGTGGGACAGCGGAATGCTCTCGGAACACGGAGCGACGTTCGAACACACGTTCGAGACGGAGGGCGTGTACCACTACTACTGTACGCCACACGAGGGCGTCGGAATGATCGGGAGTGTAATCGTCGGCGAACCGGACGCCCACGGGCAGCCCGCGCTCGAGGAACCGCCGGCTGACAAGCCGCAGGCCGTCCGCGAGAAGATCGTGGAGCTCAACGAGATGTGTAACGAGGCCCTCGGACACGGGCACGACTGAGCGACACCGCCGACCGTGCGGTGAGTTTCCCGATCGATCGGCCGGGCGATACCGAGGCGATGGAAAGCGTGAGAAGATATATATACTCCCGTGACATGGGTTAACATGCATGTCTAGTAGTGCATCCAGCGCGGACGACGACGTGTTCGACGAGTTCCTGTCCGACCGCGGCCACGAGACGGAGATCGTACGCTGGGAGCGATCCTATAATAAGCTTCAGTGTCCGGAGTGCGGTGCACTACATCCCGAGGGAACCGCGCAGTGTGGCGTCTGCGACTGGCGCCCGACCTGACTCCAACGACGTCGCACGGCCGGTTAGCGGTTTTCTTTCGGCAGGACTCGGCGGCAGTATTATGTAGTGTCAATCGATAGTGGCGAGTATGCCGACCTGCCAGAACTGCGGTTCGTTCGTCACGACCGACTACGTTCGGGTATTCACTCCGAACGAGGTCGATCGTCCCCGTGTCTGCCCCGCCTGCGAGGACCTCGTTCGCGACGGCGCCGACGTGCGAGAGGCGCGGGCGACGAGAAGTAACTGAGCGCGGCGCAATTCGACAGCGACCGTGTCGACGACCCGACAGCGGGGGGCGTTGACACCCCGACACAGCGTTTCCTCCGGAACGCCCCGAGCCACGCCGTTTAAGGAGAACCGGGATCACAAATAGATAATGACCGATCCCACGGTGACGCGACTGTTCGGCGGTCCGGGCAGCGGGAAGACCACGGCGCTCCTGGATCGCGTCGAGGGGATCCTCGACGACGGGGACGCCGACGTTCGTGATGTACTCGTCGTCTCGTACACACGCGCGGCCGCCGCCGAGATACGCGAGCGGCTCGCCGAGCGGCTCGACATCTCCCCGCGTAGCCTCCAAGGGAACGTCTGTACCATGCACGCGAAGGCGTACGAGCTGCTCGATCTGTCTCGCGGCGACGTGGTCGGCGAGGACGACAAAGAAGAGTTCTGCGAGGAGTACGGCATCGAGTTCGAAGACCAGCACGGCGGCGCCGGGCGGCGGACCGCGCGGTCGACGACGATCGGCAACAAGATTATCGCCACCTCGCAGTGGCTTCAGCGCACCGAGCGCGACGTGTCCGACTGGTACGACGTGCCCTTCCAGTGGAACGTCGAGGAGGTTCGGCTCCCGCCCGAGGAAGACCCCAACGCCCAAGAAGGGAACAAGTACACCCCGACGTGGCCCTCCGACGACGAGCGGATCGACATCCCCGAGACGATCCGCGCGTGGCGCGGCTACAAAGGCGACCACGGGCTGGTCGGCTTCGCAGACATGCTCGAACGCGTCGCGCAGCGCTCGCTCGTCCCGAACGTCGACTACCTGATCATCGACGAGTTCCAGGACATCACGACGCTGCAGTACAACGTCTTCGAGGAGTGGAAACCCCACATGCGGAAGGTGCTCATCGCCGGCGACGACGACCAGGTCGTCTACGCGTGGCAGGGCGCCGACCCCGACCTCCTCTTAGACACCCCGGTCGACGAGGACGTCGTCCTCCCGAACTCCTATCGGCTCCCCTCCGAGATCCTCAACGTCGTCAACGCCGAGATCCGGCACATCGACAAGCGACAGGAGAAGGACCTCCACCCGCGTAAGGAGGGCGGCACCGTCGAGGCGATTGAGTCGCCGTCGATGATCGAACTCGTCCGGAACGTCCGGTACACCGTCGACGACGACGAGGGCGACATCATGTGTCTGTTCCGGGCGCGCTACCAGATGTTCGACTTCATCGACGAGTTCATCGACCACGGAATCCCGTTCACGATGCTGACCGACGGCCGGATGTGGACCGACCGCGTGCAGGACTACGTCAGCGCCATCGAGAAGATCGACGCCGGCGATCCCGTCAACGGGCTCGAGGCCCGGCGGCTCGCCGACATGCTGCAGGACTCGGCGTTCGGCACCCACGAGCGCGACGAGTTCTACGACTTCCTCGACGACCGCGAGGAGGCGGCCGACGCCGACGACATCACGCGGATCGAGGTGACGACCGACGAGCTCGACGGGTTTATCCCGTTCATGCCGGACACCGCGAGCGCCGACGACATGGTCCGGAAGGTGACGAGCTTCCAGCGGAAGTCGATGGGCGCGTACTTCGACGGCGAGTACGAGGGCGCGGACCCGACCCGCGTCCGCGTCGGCACCATCCACTCCGCGAAGGGGCGCGAGGCCGACCACGTGTTCGTCGCGACCGACCTCACCGAGAAGGTCGTCGAGCAGATGGCGGCCTCCATCGACGACCCGACCGACGTGGACGGCGTCGAGGAGTTCACCAAGACCACGAGCCCGGTCCCAGTGCTCACCGACAACGAGCGCCGCGTGTTCTACGTCGGGATGTCCCGCGCCCGCGAGCGACTCGTGATCATGGAGAGCCTCATCAGCGGGGCGCCGACCCTCCCGATCAGCGTCCTCCTGTTCAACGAACTTCGCGACGAGCCCGCACAGGAACTCATCGAGGAGGTGCAGGCGGAGCTGGCCGTCCCCGAACCCGACCCGTGAGCGACAGGGGTGACGGCGCAGGCACCGACACCGCCGAACACGGGCAGTTCCGCCAGCTCCCCCCGCTCCGCACCGATCTCACCCCGATCGTCGAGGCGATCGATGCCGCCGACGCCGACGCCTTCGTCGCGGTCGGCGACCGGTTCGACGACGACCTCCGGTATCTCACGCGCTTTTGCGGTCCGGACCGGCCCTACGCGCTGGTGATCGTTCCGGACGACGGCACCGCGGGTCGCGCCATCTGCTGTGCCCCGTCGCTGTTCCGCGAACAGGCTGAACGGGAGTTCGTGGCTGGCACACGCGACAGGAGTGAAGGCGACGACGACGGCGAGTTCCACGACGGCGAGTTCCACGACGGCGTCGCCCGCGAGGTACGGACCGATCGCGTCGGCGATCACGCGGGCGAGCGCGCGGCGGCGGTCGTGCGTGGCCTGCTCGGGAGCGAGACCGACGACAGCAGCGAAACCGACGACAACACGCTCCTCGTTCCCCCCTCGATCCCGCACGACGCGGCGGTGTACCTCGAACGCGACGGCAACGCGCTCGCGTCGACCGACGCGGTCGCGACGGCGCGCGCTCGGAAGACCGCCGCCGAGCTCGATCGGCTCCGCCGGGTTCAGCGCGCGGCCGTCGCGGGAATGGCGCGCGCGGAGGCCGTGTTGGCAGAGAGTGAGGTTGGCACGGACGAGACGGAGAGCCCGGCTCTCCGCTGGGAGGGCGCTCCGCTGACCGCCGAGCGTCTGCGACGGGCGGTGAACGCGACGCTCGCCGCCCGCGGCGTCCGCGACGCCGGAAACACCGCGATCGGCGCCGGACCGTCCGCCACGGACCGCCACTGCGTCGGCGATAACCCAGTCCGACCGGGCGAGACGGTGCTGATCGACGTCTCGCCCCGCGGCCCGGACGGCTACTACGGCGACCTGACCCGAACGTTCGTCGTCGACGGCGACGGCGGCTGGGAGCGGCGGGCGTACCTCGCGGTCGAGTCGGCCCGGGACGTAGCCCTCGACGAGATCGAGCCGGGAGTTCCCGCCAAAGCCGTCCACGGCGAGGCGGCCGCCGAGTTGGCCGCGTACGGGTTCGATCCGAACGCGGGAGAGGGCGAGGCCGGCTTCACTCACGACACCGGCCACGGCGTGGGCGTGAGCCGTCACGAGTCGCCGTCGCTGTCGAGCGGGACGGAACTGCGGCCGGGACACGTCGTCGCAATCGGGCCGGGGGTGTACGACCCAGACGTCGGCGGCGTCAGGCTGGAGGACCTCGTCGTCGTCAGTGAGGACGGGTACGAGATATTGGCCGAGTACCCGTTCGGGATCGTTCCGTCCGAACGGGAGTGATATCTGATGGAGCCCTACTTCTCGACCGTGGTCGCGTCCTCGGGCGTCGCCTCAGCCGGCTCCCCGTCGGTCGCGTCCGAATCGTCCGACTCCGCCTCAGCGGCATCAAGCGCGACGAGTCCGCGGAGCTGTCGGGGGAGCAGTCCGGAGAGCAGTCCCCGGAGGATCCGCCCCGGATCGAGGAAGTACTGGGGGAGGACGACCATGGCGGCGGCGACGACGAGCAGACCGACGCCGAGCGCGACCTCGCCGGCGAACAGCCGGATGACCGCGTAGTTCGCGAGCGGGAGGGCGAAGATCAGCGACGCCGCCAGCCCGACCATGTCGGTCAGTCCGAGCCTCATTGGAACCGAGTTGACTCCAGGGGGTCAAAAGGGGCGCGACAGCGGCGGGAGCCGATCGCAGACGACGCCCGACCGAACACCGAACCGATATGTGTCGCGCGCACCTACTTTCGGTATGTTCACCGGCATCGTCGAGGACACCGGGACCGTCCGCGAGCGGACCGAGACCGATGACGGGCTTCGACTCCGGATCGGCGTCGACGGGTTCGACGACCTCCACCACGGCCAGTCGATCAGCGTCAGTGGAGTCTGTCTCACGGTCGAAGAGTACGACAGCGACGCAGACGCCACCGGCGACGACGACGCCGACGACTGGTTCGAGGTGTTCCTCGCGAGCGAGACGGTCGCGAAGACGTACCTCGGCGCGGTCGACGAGGGCGACCCGGTCAACGTCGAGCGCGCGATGCCCGCCGACGGGCGGTTCGACGGCCACGTCGTGCAGGGGCACGTCGACACCGTCGCCGAGGTGACGGCGGTCGAGCGCATCGGCGAAGACTGGCGGTTCACCTTCTCGATCCCGGAAGCCCACGGGGACTACCTCGTCGACAAGGGGTCGGTAACGCTCGACGGCATCTCCCTGACGGTCGCGGAGAAGCGAGGCGACGAGTTCGACGTCGCGATCATCCCGACGACCTACGACCTCACGACGCTCTCGGAGAAGTCGGTCGGCGACCCGGTCCACCTCGAAGTCGACGTGATCGCGAAGTACGTCGAGAACATGATCGGCGGATACGTCTGAGGGCTGCTGCGGCGAAAGGGTGTGTCAAACTCTCGGACTGCTCGGTTGTGTGTCTCAGAGGACGAGACTACGACGGTCATTTTTAAACTCACAGCCGCTCAATTATAAGTGGTCGACTCCGAGGTGAACACCTACAAAGCCCCAGCCGCGACGACTCGCGCGCTTTGCTGCGCTCCTCGCTCGGTCGCTATCGCTCCCTCGCTGCGGTGCTTGCTGCAGCGTGCTTCGTCCTCGCGGCTGCCCCTTTGAGTCCCACCCGACCGCAACCTCACCTCACACCCCCCCAGCCTCGCGGTTCGCGCTCTCCGAGCGCTCACCGCATCCCTCGCGCGTGTTCCTCGCGGCCGCTTAAAGGCGGCCGCTCACAGGCACGCGCCGACCGCAGTACCGATCCACGCAGTCCAGCGAATCGACCGCCTCCTGTATGGAGGCATCCGCGAGCGGAGTCGTTCGAAAGGCGCTCGCGCCTTTCGTGATGTCGTCAGAACGCAAGCGTTCTGACTGCTAGCCAGAAATCAGAGATTTCTGGCGATGACGAAACGACTTGCCGTTTCGAACCACGAGCGGTTCACCGACAGCGAGGCGACGCCGAGCCGTCGGCTTTTTCCCACCAAGTTTTTCGAGGAGCGGTTCCCAAATCGAACGAAGTGAGCGAGGGAACCCGACGAGAAAACGGTGGTTAGGCGTCCTTGGCGCCCTTCACCGTCTCGCGGACCGCGTCGACGCCCTCGTCGTGGAGCAGGTCGCCGACGACGATCACGTCGCTGTGAGCGGCCATCTCGTTGGCCGGCTCGTAGCCGTGGATCCCGCCGCCGTAGAAGAGGGTGGCCTCGTCGAGCGCGTCGTGGGCGGCGGCGACCTTCTCTGTGTCACCAAACATGCCCGAGTACTCGACGTAGACGATCTCCTGGCCGAACATGCGCTCTGCCACCTTCGCGTAGGCCGCCACGTCGTCGGCGCTGAGGTCGCAGTCGGCCTCGGTCAGCTGGGCGACCGACGCCTCGGGGTTCAAGACGATGTACGCCTCGGTGTGGGTTCGGTCCCAGTCGAGGTCGTCGATGCGGACCCACTCCTTGTGCGCGCCGGTGATCCAGAACGGGCCACCGGCGTTGAACACGGTCGGGATCAGGTAGCCGTCGAGGGCGGGCGAGTCGATGACGACGCCCGGGTTCGACGGCTCCTGATACAGCGGCACGTCGTACTCGGCGGCGGCGTCGACGACGCGGGTCATCTTCTCCGCGGTGACGTCGAGGGTCCCGCCGATCTCGATCGCGTCGGTCCCGGTCCGGCAGACGTCCTCGAAGGTGTCGTCCCCGTACAGCTCCTTGTCCGGGTCGACCTTCAGCACGTGGTCCCAGTCGTCCCACGGGTTGTTCATCGGAAACGACTCCACCGGGCGGAAGTAAAAAGCTGCGGAACCTGTCCCGCCGGAACCCGGGCCCGGAGGTGGCGACTACAGCAGGTCATCGATCTCGTCGTTCTGGAACGCGTCGGCGGGGTCCGGCTGTTCCTCCGGCTCGTCTCGAACCGCCTGTCGCGCACGTTCGAGGAACTCCTCGACGCGGCGCGAGCGCTCGACGCCCCCGAGGAGGACCAGGGCGGCCACCCGGTCGGAGTCGAGCGGGAAGTCCCCGCCGCGCACCTGCATCGACCCGGTCTCCTCTTGGAGCCACTTGCGCGCCTTCTCCGCACCCTTCCGGGAGATTCGGTCGGGGTCGCCCGCGATGGCGACGAGGGCAGTATCCGCGTCGGTCGCGTTCGGGAGTGACATCCCCGTCATCACCGCGCTTCGAACCGCGCTCATCACGGTCGTGACGTTCTCCTCGGCGTCCTCGGCGGCGGGCGCGGACGAGAAGCCGACCGCGGCCATGCCGCCGGCGCGCAGCGTGTTGATCACCTCGCTCGTGTCGACGACCGACTCCGCGACGCCCTCGACCGACTCGCCGGCCGCGAGCAGGAGCCCGACGCGCTTGGCCATCGAGGCGTTGACCGCCGCGTAGCCGCCCTCGACCGACTCGCCCGCGGAGCGCCACGCGTCGTTGTCGAGCACGATAGTCGCGTCCGCCTCGCGGACGAGCGTCTTCAGCGAGCGCCCGGCGTTCACCTGATACATCGCCCCCTCGTCGCGTCCGGGGAGGATCCCGAGCGCGTACACCGGCACGTCGTACACGCGGTTCAGCTCCCGAACGAGCACCGGCGCGCCGCCGGAGCCGGTGCCGCCGCCGAGCCCCGCGACCACGAACAGCGCCTCGGCGTCGGCGGTCACCTTCGGCGCGAGCGCGTCCAACACCTCGACTGCGTCCTCCTCCATCACCTCGGCGCCGAGTTCGTTGTCGCCGCCGACACCGTGTCCGTTCACCCGCGACTGGCCAACGAGGACCGCGTCGAGCGGGAGCGGCTCTAAATCCGCCGACGCCGTGTTCACCGCGAGCGCATCGAGCACCGCGCCGTAGCCGGCATCGGCGTCGAACTCGGCGAGCGCCGTCGTGAGCTTCCCGCCCGCCTGTCCGACGCCGAGGAGGACCGCTTTCATGATTGGAAGATACCCGATCGAGTGGTAATACCTTTTCCCCCGACAGTTAAGTAGGAAGCCGCGGCCAGTCGGCCGCGTGACCGACCACACTCGCGACCGTACCCGGCCGTTCGCCGACACCGGAGGGACGCCGGAAACGACGAGCGACGGGCAATCGGAACGATCATCGGCGTTCGATCGAGCCGACCGCACGCCGGTCGGAACGGCGGAACCGACTCGCCCGGCGGCGGACCAGATGACGCGAAATCGGACGGTAGGCGTCGATCCGGGCAACGATCCGAGCGCCGAACCGGACGCCGATACGACGGCCGATCCGGACACGGGCCGGGACGACGACCGACTCGAACGACGGCTTCGCGCGGTCGAGCGAGCGCTCACCGGGACCGACGACGCCGTCGCCGACCTCGGGGACGAAGCGAACGCGAGCGCAGAGCGTGAGGAGCTTTCAGCCCGGCTCGACGACCTCGAAGCGCGCGTGGAGGAGCTGGAGGCGGCGACACAGGCGATTCGGGGATACGTCGGAGCGGTCCGGTCTGTCAACCAAGCCGTCGAGCGCCGCGCCGATCTGGCGCTCGCAAAAGCGAGTGAGAGCGGCGACGCGGCCGCGAACGAGAACGCGATCAGCGACGACGCCGGCGACGAGATGGTCGGCTCCAGCGTGCCGAGCGAGACAGACCTCGACACCGCCGTTCCGAATGATCAGCGCCGAGGAACCAGGGCGGGAGCGACAGTCGAGTCGGCGGTCGATAGCCCCGAAACGAACGACGAGAAGGCGGACGACTCGTGGCGCGACAGCGCGCTGGATCGGCTCCGTGACTCCTTGTGAGTCCCTTCGCACCGCGAGGAGGGGTCGATGATCCGCGTCGTCCTCACGGTCCTCGTCGCCGTCGCCCTCCTCGCGACCTCGGTGCCGGCGCTGGAGGACGCTCGCACCGCCACGACCGACGAGCGACTTCAAGCCGAGTCGGACCGCGTCGAGCGGGCAATCGGGGGACTCGCCTCCGAGTCGATGAGCGTCTCGGACCCGGCGCTCGCCGCACGGACGACGGTGACAGTCCGTGCGCCGAGCGGTGTCGCCGCCGCGCGGATCGACCGGCTCGCGATCGTCGAGCCGGAACGGTCAGTGAACGGATCTGGCGCTGCGCTCCGGTATCGGATCGACGGCGACCGCGACCGGACCATCTCGATCGTTCCAGACGCGGTGACCGCAACTGTCGGGGTCGTCGACGGACCGATCGCGCTCCGAACGCGCGGTGAGAGCCGTCTAGAGCTCCGTCTCGTCGACGATAGCGGCCCGACCGTCAAGATCGCGCGGATCGGGTGAGAGTTTATATGTGATACCGCGGGCACGCTCGCCATGAGCTTCGATCTCCCCTCGCTGTCGTCGCTCGGGGACGACGACGCGCCGCTACGCGCGCTCCCGTGGGTCGATGACAACGCCGGAGACTGCCGGTGTGAACCGTCGTTCAGAGAGCCGGCCGGGACCGGCGTCGGCGATCGAGTCGTTCTCGCGGTCGACGCCGACAACTGCCCCGGGCGCGGTGATCTCGCCGCGAGTCCCGCCTGTCTCGCGACGGTCGTGGAGGCGCTAACGGAGCGCGACGCGGACGTGATCCGGACGCGACACGCGGGTCGGGAGCGGACCTACGCCGGGCGGGCCGCGGCGTGTCTGATCGCCGCGGGGCGGTTCCGCGAACAGGTCGCGTTCCACGAGACGCGGCTCGCGGAACGCGTAACCCGGGAGCCGGTCGCGGCGGCGAGAGAGGCGAGCGGCCGGGAGGGACCGCCGAAGCGGATCGCCGCAGAGACCGGACTGGCCGAGACCGTCGCGAACGCGGAGGAGACCGGCGACGTGCTGCGGGCGCACATCGGCCCGACCATTGCGGCCACGCGCGTCGCGTCGGCGCCGCCGCCGGACGCGGCGCTCGTCGACCGATGGGAGATTGACACCGGCGCGACGGTGCGGCTGTACGAGGGGACGGGACCGCTGCGGACGTACCACCTCACGCCGCCGTCGACGCGGCTCGACGACGAGGCCGTCGAGCGGCTCGCGGCGGCCGAAGACCGGCTGCTCGACGACCCGACCGGGGGCGACAGAGCGCCGGGACGAGCGGTGCGGTCCGTCGCGGCGGCCGGCGACCCCGTCTCGACGCTGGTCGACGTGCTCCGCCGACACACCCGCGGGTACGGCGCGTTCGAACACGTGTTCGCCGACAACCGCGTGAGCGACGCGACACTGTCGGCCCCCGTCACCGAGAACCCGCTCCGGGTCGTCGTCGACGGGGAGCGCTGTCGCACCAACGTCAGGCTACCGCCCGAGGGCGCGGCGACGTTGGCGTCTCGACTCCGGCGGACGAGCGGGCGCGGGTTCTCTCGGGCGAGTCCCACGCTCGACGCGACGATCGAGACCGAAGCCGGGCGCGTTCGGGTCGCAGCGACGACGGATCCCGCCAGCGACGGCCTCTCCTTTACCTTCCGTCGCGGCGACCCGGACGCCTGGACCCTCGCACGGCTCGTGGACGTCGAGACGATGACGCCGGCGGCCGCCGGGCTCCTTTCGGTGGCCGTCGAGCGAGGCGTGACGGGGCTCGTCGCCGGCGGCCGCGGCGCGGGGAAGACGACCGCACTCGGGTCGCTTCTCTGGGAGCTCCCGGCCGAGACGCGCTCGATACTGATCGAAGACACCCCGGAGCTGCCGGCCGAAGCGGTGACTGCGACCGGACGCGACATCCAGCGGCTCCGGGTCGGAGACGGTGCGGAACCGTCGCCGAGCGAGGCGGTGCGGACCGCGCTCCGGCTGGGCGGCGGCGCAATCGTCGTCGGAGAGGTCCGTGGCGAGGAGGCAGCAGCGTTGTACGAGGCGATGCGCGTCGGCGCGACCGGTGAGGCGGTCCTCGGGACGATCCACGGCGAGGACCCCGAGGCGGTCCGAGAGCGGGTCGTCACCGATCTCGGCGTCTCCCCCACCTCGTTCGCCGCGACAGATCTGATCGTCGTGCTCGACGACCACCGCGTCCAGACGATCGCCGAGGTCGTCGGCCACGACGACGGTGCGGCATTCGAGCCGCTGTTCGAGCGAACCGGAGCGGGGCTGGCTCCTACCGGTCGAATCGACCGCGGGGAGAGCCGACTCGTCGAGTCGCTCGCTGACGCCCGCGAATCGTACGCTTCCGTCCGCGACGCGGTCGATCGACGGGAAGAAAAGATCGAGGAGGCGGCGAGGACCGGACGGATACCGCCGGAACAGTACGTCGACCGCGACGGCGATAACCGGGGAAGCAACGGCGGCGTCAGCGGTGGCGAACGATGACCTATCCGGACGGCGAACGAAGCGGGGCACCGCGACGCAGTGCGGCGGACAGCGGTGAAGGGTCAGCCGAACTCCGCCGGGCGATCGCGTTTCTTGGATGGGACGCGACGAGCGACCGAGTGATCGAAGCGGGATACCGAGCCGGCGTGGGGGTCGGCCTCGCCTGCGCCGTCGCCGTCGCGGTTGTCTTCGGGCCCGTCCCGGGCCTGCTGTTCGGGCTGGCGGGCGGCTTGGGCGCCACACATGCCATCCACCGGGGACCCGTATGGCTCGCCTCGCTCCGGCGGACCAGAGCCCTCGGGGCCGCGCCCGGGCTCGTCGGACGGCTCGTGTTGCGAATGCGACTGGATCCGTCGACGGAACGCGCCGTCCGGTTCGCCGCGCGGACCGGCGACGGGCCGCTCGCCGACGGCCTCGCACGCCGTGAGCGAGCGAATGCCGACGGGCCGACCAGCGGACTCAGAGCGTTCGCCCGCGAGTGGCAGCCGTGGTTCCCGGCGATCGACCGGGCGGCAGCGCTCGTCCGGACGGCGGCATCGGCGCCGCCCGAACGCCGGGATCGGTGTCTGGACCGCGCGCTCGACGCGACGATCGCCGGAACGACCGACCGGCTCGCCGCCTTCGTCGGCGAGGTCCGCGGCCCCGTGTCGGCGCTGTACGCCTTTGGGGTGTTGCTCCCGCTCGCGCTCATCGCCCTCCTTCCGGCTGCCGCCGCGGCCGGCGTCCCGATCGGCCCCGGCGTCGTCGCGGGACTGTACCTCGGCGTCCTCCCGGTGGGGCTGCTCGCGGCGTCGGCATGGCTGCTCTCCCGTCGTCCGGTCGCGTTCGCGCCGCCCAGTATCGGCAGCGACCACCCAGACGTCCCGGAGAACGGGATCCAGGCCGCGGTCGCCGGGCTGGGAGCCGGAGGAATCGCCGCTGTCGTTGCGGCGAGGGTCGTCGCCCGGTGGGCCGCACCGGTTGCGGGAGTCGGCGTCGGAGCCGGTGTCGCGCTGTTCGTCGCCGTCCGCCACCGAAGAGCGGTGCTGTCGAACGTCCGTGCCGTCGAGCGCACCCTTCCGGACGCGATGACGGTGATCGGCGGCGACGTGGCTGAGGGGGTGGCCGTCGAAACCGCGATCGCGAACGCCGGCGAGCGGCTCGACGGTGCGACCGGAGAGCTGTTCGAACTCGCCGGACGGCGGAGCAACACGCTCCGTGTCGACGTCCGAGAGGCATTCCTCGGTCGCGGCGGCCCGGCAGTGCCGGTCCCGTCGCCGCGGGTGCGCGGAGCGGTCGCGCTGCTCTCCGTTGCCGCGCGGGAGGGCCGACCGGCGGGCGACGTGCTGCTCGAACTCGCCGATCAGCTGGAAGACCTCCGCGAACTCGAGAGCGACGCGCGGCGACAGCTCGCGACCGTGACGGGCACGTTAATGAACACGGCGGCAGTGTTCGCACCGCTTGTCGGTGGGGCGACTGTCGCGCTCGCAACCGGTGTCGACGCGGTCGACGCCGGGGGGCTCGGCGCCGGAGCGACGGCCGGGGCGGACGCGCTGGGCGTCGGCGGGACCGGTGGCGTCGATACCGTCGGCAGCGAGCCCGTCGGGGCGGCCGGCGAAACGACCCCGAGATCGAACGGTGGCGGCGCGCTCTCGGTCCCGGTCCTCGGGCAGATCGTCGGCGCGTACGTGTTGATCCTCGCACCGCTGCTCACCGCGCTGGCGACCGGACTCGAACGGGGGTTTGACCGGGCGCTCGTCGCTTATCGGGTCGGGATCGCGCTCCCGACCGCGACCGCGACCTACCTCGTCGCATTCCTCGGTGCCGGGACGCTGTTGTAGCGAGGACGAGGACCTTTCGGGGATCTCTCGAAGCGATCATTTAAGTATAAAGCCGCGGCCAGCCGCCCCGTGTTCGAGACCCACCTCGATGCCACGTACGCGTGGCTCGGCATCGCGCTGGTGAGCGTCGCGACCGCCGGCGTCGCCGCCGCGCTCCCGGCCACCCCGCCGCCGGACGCGAGCGGCGTCGCTCACACGATCGACTCGGTCGCTAACAGCGAGTATCCCGCGACGGCGGAACACGGGATCGCCGCGGGCCGTATCCGCCTTACCGAACGGTCCGTCTCGCTCAACGGCGGAGGCGGGACCGCGCAGGCGTCGATCCGCGCGCCACGGATAACGCCTCTCCCGGCGGAGCGAGCGGGTGTGTCCCGCGATAGCGGTCTCCGTCGGGTACTCGCCGGCGTTCCGCCGGACGCGGTGTTCGACGATCCCGAAGACTTCGCAGCCGCTGCCGAACGCGCGCGATCGACCGATCACCAGTGGCGTCCGGCGCCGGAGCGGCTGACAGTGAGACGCGTTCACTACGGAGGGGTCCATGTCACGCTCGTCGGGTGATCGGTCCCTCCACGGAGGGGATACCGAAAGTCGTGCCGCGGTCGAGCCGATCGCCGCCCTGGTCGCCGTCCTCGCCGTCGGCGCGGCTCTCAGCCTGTACGTCGGCGCGCTCGACGACGCAGCGTCGGATCGGGAGCGGCCGACCGCCGAAGAGACGCTCGATCGGGTCGAGCCGACGGTGACGACGGGCGGCGTCGTCGAGCCGAAACGGTTGCGCCGCGTCGACGAGTTCCGGTTCGCCGCGACCGTCACGATAGAGGCCGACGGAGCGACGTGGACGGTCCGATCCGGCGACGGGGCGCCGACGGCGGAGGCCGGCCGGAGCACGGACACGGTCGCGGTCGCCGAGCGGCCGGTAACGGTCGGCGTCGGGCCGGGCCGGAACGTCCGCGGAACCCTTCGGGCGGTGGTGTACCGATGACAAGCACCGTACTCGACGTGACGGTGTTGCTCCTTTGTGTTTCCGCGAGCGTCGTCGCGCTCG
The DNA here is from genome assembly GCF_051194165.1 of Halorubrum shenae. NCBI lineage: Archaea > Methanobacteriati > Methanobacteriota > Halobacteria > Halobacteriales > Haloferacaceae > Halorubrum > Halorubrum shenae. The sequence goes on from NZ_JBLZNI010000003.1 coordinate 144,730, forward strand.
GTGCGGCCGATAGCGACAGCGAGACGGCGGGGCCGGAAGCCGCCGAAGTCGCCGATCTGATCGCGACGGAGACGGTGACAGTGACGTACGCGTCGGACGAGGCGCCGAACCGGACGCGGACGGTGCACGCGACGCGCGCCGAGCTGCTGGCACTGGTGGCGGCCGGAGGGGGAGGAGGCGGTGGGAAACGCGCTTCGAGGGAGGCGTTCGAGTCCGAAGCGCTGGCGGCCATCGAACGGGGTCTCGGACCGCGAACGCGGATCGACGCGGAGGTGGAGACGGAAGCGTCAGGCGATCTCGAGAAGCAGAACAAAAGCGAAGCGGGGAGTCGTTCGCCGGACGCCGCAGTCGGATCGGCCCACCAGATGTCGAATGCGCCGGCGTCGCCGACCGGACCGGGGAGATGGAGATTCGATTCCGACGTAATCGACAGGGCTTCGGCAGGGTCGGCCGGAACGGGTGTCCCGTGGCGTATCGATCGGGAAGAAAGCGGCGACGGAAGCCGCAAAACGGAGGGTCAGCCGACGGGGTCCGATTCGCCAAATCCGGTCACAGTGGGTAGCGCTCCGCCTCAGGGCGCCGACGTCACGGTTGCGGTGATCACGCACCCGCTGTCAAACGACTCGGACAAAACCAGAACGGTTCGGATCGTGGTCAGGAGGTGGTGAGCGTGCGAAACCGACTGTCAACCGCACGGGCGCCCGACTCCGGATCGCGGTGCCGATCCTTCACCGTCGACGAGCGCGCGCGAGTCCCGTTCGCGCTGATCGGCGTGCTCCTCCTGGTGACGAGTTCGACGTACGCCGCGGGTATTGCGGAGCAGGGGCTTATCAGCGAGGACCGGAGCGTGGAGCGCGCCATCGAGCGGGTCGACGCCGACTCAACTGCCGCGCTCAGGACCGCAGCGCGTCAGGCCGCGCACGACGCGGCCGCGGAGCCGGTGACGCGGGCGCCGGACGAGACGGCCGCCGGGCGTTCGGACAGCCGCGAAACGACTGCGGTCAGGAACGGGTCCGCCTTCGAAGACGCGTTCCGGATACGGCTCGCGATCGCCGGCGCCGAGGCGCTGTCGGCCGTCGACGCCGAAATCGGTGATGTGACGGCGACGGCGTCGCTACCGGCGGTCGACGATCCGAGCGAGCTGGCAGCGGCTCGCGACCGGGTCGACGTCGAGTCCGTCGCGAACGGAACGGCGACGCGGGTGACGTTCGAGGGAGTGAAAACGACTGCGACGCGGAACGGACGCACAGTCGTTGATCGAACGGAAGACAGGACAGTCGTGGTCGCCGTGCCGACGCTCGCCGCACACGAACGGACGGAGCGGTTCGAGGAGCGGCTCAACCGGGGACCCGTCGAGGGACCGGGGTTGGGCCGGCAGCTCACCGCGAGCCTCTATCCGATGAGCTGGGCGCGGGGGTACGCGCAGTACGCGGGCGCTCCGGTCGAAAACGTGCTCGCGAACCGTCACGTGGAGCTGTCAACGAACGCGGGGATCGTCCGAACGCAGCGCGACGTGTTCGGCGCGAGCGACCCGAACGCACGCGGCGGAGTGGCACGCGCGACGGCGCGGACGGGCGTCACCGATCTGCTCAAACCGACCGGCGTCGACGAGGGGTCGTGGACCGAGGCCGTGCTCACTGCGCCGACGCCCGGGCGAACCGACGGCCAGAGGAAGGGAGAGAGTCCGAACGGTCAGCCAAGCGAGGACGCCGCGTTCGAACCGAGCGAAGACCGGACGGACGAGCGAACGGCGGTCTCGATCGGTCGCGCGGCAGACGAGGGGGCGACGCGTGTCTACGGCGATCTGGACGCGACCATCGAGGACGCGTACCGAGTCGAAGCGAGCGTCGAGACGTCGACGACGCGCATCGTCGACGGCGGGCGTCCAACGCCGCCAACGCCCTCGTCCTCGGAGGCCACGACGACTGGCGATTGGGAGCGCGTCGACCTGCGTCGGACGGAGCGGACGCCGGTCGTCAGCGGGTCTGGCGTGCCGGAAGGCGTCCCGTCGGGGACGGTCGACCCCGGCGAGCGGGTCTCGTTCGGCGTTGCGACCCGCGAGGCGACCGTCGAGCGCGTCGCGGTCGCGGAGTGGGAACGGGTAACGGTCGAGCGCGGCCCGAACGGGAGCGTCGTCGACGAAACGGTCCACCGGGCAACCACACACGAGACGGTGACCGATCGCTACCGCGTTCGGGTGTCGGTCTCGGGAGCGCACACGCCGACCGACGGAGCGCCCGATCGGGCTACCGAGACGTTCGGTGCGGGCGACGCGAGCGATGGTCCGGACCTGAGGGACGTCCCACCTGCCGCCCGAGCGGACCTCGGTGTCGGCACCGAGACCGGCATCGATCGAATCGCCGAAGACGCGGTCAGCGGCGGGGACATCACGCGATCGACGACCATCGTCGGGTCTCGTTCGTCGGCCGACCGGGATGCCGTTGCGGCCGACGTGGCCGCGCTCGCAAGCGACGTGCGCGACGTCGAAGTCGAGGCGTCGATGGAGGAGGCGGCGGTCGGTGAGGCGGAGCCGTACGCCGACCTCGCCGACGTGCTTCGCGACCGACGCGCGGAACTCGTCGACGCGCCAGCGACGTACGACGGCGCCGCGGATCGGGCCGGGACCGCCGCCCGCGCCGCGTATCTCGACGCCGTGATCGACGAGCTCGAAGACGCCGCGGATGACCGCGAGCGCGCGACAGACGGGTTCCTCGACCGCGTGAGCGGCGCCTTCGACGGTCCCGACGTGGGCGACGCCCTCGCCAGCCGCGAGGCCGCCCGCGATCCCGGAACGTACGCGGTCGGGGAAGACGGCCCGGGCGGGGCGGTGACCTTCGCGCCGAGGGGCGCTCCGGGATACCTCCCGCGGACGACCGTCGACGGAGAGATTGTCGACGGTGTAAACGGGACGACAACCCGACCGCTCGCGGTCCGCAACGTGAACTACGTCACCGTGCCGTACGGCGAGGTGTCGAGCGGCATCGTCGCTCGGATCCTCGGCAGCGAGGACACGGTGCGGGTCGGAACCGCCGGTCGGTCGCTCCTCTTAGCGAACGAGGCACTGGAAGCCGGCGACGACCCCGATCTGCGGGCGGACCGAGATGCGCTCGCCAGACAGGTGTCCGGGTCGTTGGACGAGGTGGACAGCGAGCTCCGATCGACGCTCCGCGTTCGGACCTCGCTGTCGCGCGACGAGCGGCGCGAGGTCCTCGACGAGACCGCGGCGGGCTACGGGTCGACGGCCGAACGCGCGGTCGCCGTCGGAAACGGGTCCTATCCGGATCGAGTCGCCGCCGAGGCCGCGAGCGTCGGATCGCTGTCGCGGGCGGCCGAGGAGGCGCTCGCCGCGAACCTTCGCGTCGCAACTCGGACCGCAGCCGGGAGGGACGCGGTTCGGGTCCCGACCCGGTTCGTCGACGAGACGACGAGCGGCGCCCGGGTGCTGCTCAGGGACCGGATGGAGAAAGCGATCGAAAAGGAGGCGGCCCGAGCGGGCGAGGCGGCCGCCGGAAAGGCGAGCGAGAAGGCGGTCGAAGAGCTGGGCGAGAAATGGTCAATGGAACCCGCCCGCGCCGTCGGTGCGGGCCTCCCGGTCGCGCCCGTGCCGGGATACTGGGTGACGACGGTGAACGCCTGGCGCGTCCAAGTCCGCGGGGAGTACCCGCGGTTCGCGCTGCGCGCCGACGTGGGCGCGCCCGGAGAGCGCTTCGCGTACGTCCGAAGCGAGGGCGACGTGACCGTGGATGTCGGCGGAGAGACGGTGCGGCTGGGCGAGACGGAGCCGGTCGCGTTCGAGACCGAGACGGTGGTCGCCGTCGCGGTTCCGGCCGGACCGCCCGGCGTCGGCGACGTCGACGGCACCCGCGACGAGCGGTCCGGGGGGTGGCCCTGCCCCGGCGCGATGGGAGAGTCGCCCGCGAGCGACGATGGGGCGTGTACGGCGTCGTAACCGACCGTAGCCGTTTTGAGACGCCGCGACCGAGAGCGACTATGTTTCACGAAGTCGTCGCCGACGGCGCGGCGGAAGCCGAGAGCGACACGGACGAGGTGACCGCGGCGGCGCTGCTGGCGTCGTTCGAGACGCTGGTGAGCGAGGCGGTCACCGAGGCCGGTCGCGACCGGATTGCCGAGGAGACGGGGGTCGACGGCGACGCCATCGACGCCGCTGCCGACGGGACGGTCGCTGCACTTCGGCTCGAAGACGGAGCCGCGATCGTCGCCGTTCCGAGCGACCGCGACGTCGACACGGTCGTCGCCGAGGTCCGCGATCACCTCCTGATGGGGATGGCGACGGCGGTGCTCGACGTCGACACGCTCGCCGCCGCGATCGACGCGGACCTCACGGGACAGGAAGTCCAGCAGGCGCTCGAGGGCCGCGCCCCGATGACGCTCGGCCAGCTCGCGGAGATTATGGCGGTCATCGAGCGGCGGAAGTCATGAGGGTCGTCGTCGTCGGCTGCGGCTACGTCGGACTCGAACTCGCCCGACAGCTCTCTGAGCGGGGCCACGCCGTGACGGGCGTCCGGCGGTCGGACGCCGGGTTGGACGCGATCGAGTCGGTCGGCGAAGGCGAGGTGGAGGCCGCCCGTGCAGACGCGACCGACCCGGCGTCGCTCGCCGTACTCCCCGACGCGGACGCGGTCGTGTTCGCAGCCAGCTCCGGCGGTCGCGGCGCCGCAGCCGCCCGGGAGGTGTACGTCGACGGCCTCCGGAACGTGATCGAGGCGTACGGAAAACGGGCGGCGACGCCGGACAGACTCGTCTATACCTCCTCAACGGGCGTGTACGGCGACCACGGCGGCGCGTGGGTCGACGAGGAGACGCCGATCGAGCCGACGACGGAGAAGACCCGTGTCCTTGCGGAGGCGGAACGAACCGCGCTGGAGACGACGAGCGAGTTCGGGATCGACGGGACCGTCGCGCGCTTCGCGGGACTGTACGGTCCGGAGCGCTACCGGCTCGAACGCTATCTCGACGGACCGGTTACGGCCGGCTACCTCAACATGGTCCATCGCGACGACGCGGCCGGGGCGGTCCGGTACCTCCTCGAAGCGGACCGCGCTCGCGACGACGCCGTTCTCGTCGTGGATGACGAGCCGGTCGACAAGCACGTGTTCGCCGACTGGCTGGCAGACGCGTGCGGGGTGCCCCGGCCGGCGAAACGATCGAAAGAAGAGCGAATAGCGGACGGCGACCTCTCCGCGGCGGCCGAACGACGGATTCGGACCAGCAAGCGCTGCTCGAACGAGCGCCTGCGGGCGCTCGGCTACGAGTTCGCGTATCCGACCTTCCGAGAGGGATACCGCGACGCGGTGCGGGCGTCTCGGACAGCGAACGACTGAACAGGATCATCACAATCGCCGAGATGTGGCCGTCTCCCCGCTGTTTTCGGGCCGTTTTCGGTTGGTCGAAACGGTAACGAACCTTGATGTACCGGGAGCGAGTCGACCGGCACGTATGTGGTCTCTGAGCGCGGTCGACGGCCCGCTCTCGCAGGCGGAGGCGACGGTCCGGGAGAATCCGGAACTCGCCGTTGTCGTCGCAACCGTCGCGTTCGTCGCGCTTGTCGGCGCGTACGTGTTGTATCGCGCTCACAGGACGCCCGGCGTCAGGTTCCGCCGTCTGCTGGCCGAACGCGACGAGATCGCGGTTCTGATGCATCCGAACCCGGACCCCGACGCGATGTCGGCGGCGCTGGGCGTCGCGTCGCTCGCGGAGCAGCTCGACGTCGACGCGACGGTCCAGTACCCCGGACAGATCCGCCATCAGGAGAACCGGGCGTTCCGCACGGTGCTCGAGTTAGAGCTGGATCCGATCGAACACGTGAGGGATCTGGCCGCCGAATCCGTCGTGTTGGTCGATCACAACGAGGCGCGGGGGTTCGCCGGCGCCGACGGCGTGCTGCCGCTCGCAGTCGTCGACCATCACCCCGGCGACGGGGCCGGCGAGTCGTTCACCGACGTGCGAACCGACTACGGCGCGACAGCTTCCGTCATCGCGGAGTATTTCAAGGAGAACGACGCGACCCCGGTACCGCCGGACAAGCACGCGAGCGAGACGGACAGCGATCTCACGCTTCCCACCGACACGGCGACCGGACTCTTATACGGGATTCTCACCGACACCAAACACCTGACGGTCGGAGCGAGCGAGCCCGACTTCGCGGCCGCGGCGTACGTCTATCCCGGCGTCGACCAAGACCGGCTCGACCGGATCGCCAACCCGGCGGTCGACGCGGAGGTGCTGGAGGTGAAGGCGCGGGCCATCGCGGGTCGCCGGATCGAGGGATCGTTCGCCGTCGCCGACGTCGGCGGGGTGAACAACGTCGACGCGATCCCGCAGGCGGCCGACGAACTGATCCAACTGGAGGGAGTCAGCGCCGTCATCGTCATCGGCGAGCGCGACGGGACGGTCCACCTCTCCGGGCGGTCGCGAGACGACCGCGTCCACATGGGCAACGCGATCGACGCCGTCCTCTCCGACTGCGACAACGGCAACGGTGGCGGCCACTCGCGGATGGGCGGCGGGACGATCGCGCCGACGATCGACCCGACGAACGACGAGGAACCGGAGACCGTGGACCGCGACGCCCTCGCTGACGACCTGTTCCGCGCGCTGGCGGGCGACGTGTGAGCGGGACGCAGCCGTCGAACGAATAGGGGCCAGCAGGGCGGTCCGGCCACCGGCACTTAAGTCGACGGCGGCGAAGCCACAGGTATGCGTCTTGACCTCTCGGCTCGCGACCTCCCCACAGAGAACGGCTGGCGCGCACTTTCGGGTGTCGGCGTCGGCTACGCCATCGCGACCGGACTGATCTTCGCGCTCTTCTTTATCGTCCCGTTCCTAGTCCTGCGGACGCTGTAGCGACTGGTGGCGAGTCGAACGAACGACGAAAAATCGGGATGGCGAGCCGCGTCAGGCGAACGCCAACGAGTCGTCGGCGCCGGTCTCCTCGTCCTGCTGGAGCTTCTCGTGGGCCCCGAGGAAGTCGTTGAGAGAGACCTCGGTGCGGTCGTCGCGGATGGCGAACATCCCGGCCTCCGTGCACATGGCCTTGATGTCGGCGCCAGAGGCCTCCGGCGTCATCTCGGCGAGTTCGGTGAAGTCGATATCGCTCGCGAGGTTCATCTTCCGGGTGTGGATCTGGAAGATGATCTCGCGGCCCTCGGTGCCCGGCTTGGGCACCTCGATGAGGCGGTCGAAGCGACCCGGCCGAAGAATCGCGGGATCGAGCATGTCGAAGCGGTTCGTCGCCGCGATGATCCGGACCTCGCCGCGCTCGTCGAAGCCGTCCATCTCGGAGAGCAGCTGCATCATCGTCCGCTGGACCTCGGCGTCGCCCGAGGTCTTCGAGTCCGTCCGCTTCGAGGCGATGGCGTCAATCTCATCGATGAAGAGGACGGCGGGCTGGTTCTCGCGGGCGACTTCGAACAGGTCTCGGACCAGCTTCGCGCCCTCGCCGATGAACTTGTGGACGAGCTCGGAGCCGGCCATCTTGATGAAGGTGGCGTCAGTCTCGTTGGCGACCGCCTTCGCCAGCATCGTCTTGCCGGTGCCCGGCGGGCCGTACAGCAGAACGCCGCTCGGCGGCGTGATCCCGACGTCTTCGAACATGTCGGGGTGTTCGAGGGGCATCTCGACGGTCTCTCGGACCTCCTGCATCTGGTCTTCGAGTCCGCCGATGTCGGCGTACGTGACGTCGGGCGAGTGCTCGACCTGCATCACGCGAGCGCGCACGTCCGTCTCCTTCTCCAGCTTCTTCACGACGGACAGCGAGTTGTTCACCGCGACCCGGTCGTCCGGGTTGAGCTTCTCTCGCATCTCGGCGGTGATCTCGGTGAGCGCCTCCTGGTTGTTCCCGTGCTGTTTGATGACCGCGCCGTCGGGCGTGATCTCTTGGACCGTCGCCACGAACAGCGGGGACTGCTTCAGCTTCTTGTTCTCGTGGGTGAGCCGTTCGAGCTTCTGTTGGTACTTGTTGTTCTCGGCGTTCGCGTCGAGGAGCTTGTCGCGCATCTCCTCGTTTTGGGACTCCAGCACGTCGAGCTCCTCTTGGAGGGACTCGATCTTCTCCTGTCTCGACGCCGACCCATCGTAGGGCATCTCGACGTCGTCGACGGTATCTGTCATTGTATCTAATAAGGCGTCTCGCGCGTAAGAGGTTTCGGGTGGGGGAGAGTTATCGAGGACCGACCGCCGAGTAAATGCCCATTAGTAATTAAACAGGATAGTAAATATTATTTAACAGCATGAGATATGGAGAGGTACGCATGAGTACCACCGACGCCGTCGCAGCCGAGGAAGACGTCACCGACCGCTGGAGCGCCGTCCGAGATCTGCCGCCGAGCGCGAAGCTCGTCGCGAAGGTCCTCGACTACAACGAGACGCTCACGCAGAGCGAGCTCGCCGAGGAGACGCTGCTCCCGCCCCGAACCGTCAGATACGCGCTCTCGCGGCTGGAAGAGGAGGACGTCGTCGACTCCCGCTTCTCCTTCGCCGACGCCCGAAAGCGGCTGTACACGCTATCGGTGTGAGACGACGGACCGGATCGATCGCTCCGGGCTTGTATCCGCCCTAGCCGCTGTCTGTTCTGCTCTCAGAGCTATCTCTTATGACCGATAACGACCCAGCCCGCCCATGGTCTCGACCGCCGCCGTCAAGGAGGCGCTCTCCGCGCTGGCGAGCCGCACTGACACCGCGACCCGACCGTCCACCGCCGTGATCGACGAGGCCGACGCCGCGCGGGCCGACCTGCGACGCGCCGCCGCGTTCGTCGACGCCGACGGGCTCGCCCGACTGGACGAGGCGATCGCCGCCGCCGAGCGCGCCGGCGACAAGACCGCCGCCGAACGGGGGCGGGAGGCGCGCGCGGCGTTCGGTCGGTTCCGCGAGGCGGCGGACGACGGCGGTCGATGCGACGGGCCCGACGACAAGAGCCCTCGATGACCGCCGGACCACTTCCGCTCCGCCCCCGGAACCCCTAAACCCGATACCGGCCAAGACCCGGACAGATGACACGGGTGATCCACACCGGCGACACCCACATCGGGTACGCGCAGTACCACTCGCCGGTCCGACGGCAGGACTTCCTCGACGCCTTCGCGGCCGTGATCGATGACGCGATCGAGGGGGAGGTCGACGCGGTGGTCCACGCCGGCGACCTCTTCCACGACCGCCGCCCCGAACTTGGCGACCTAATGGGGACAATCTCGGTCCTCCGGCGTCTCGACGACGCGGAGATTCCCTTCCTCGCCGTGGTCGGGAACCACGAGTCGACCCGCGGCGGCCAGTGGCTCGATCTGTTCGAACGGCTGGGGCTCGCGACCCGACTCGGCGACGAGGCGACCGTCGTCGGCGACACCGCCTTCTACGGGCTCGATCACGTCCCCGTCTCGCGACGTGACGGCCTCGACTACGCGTTCGCCGAGCACGACACCGACTACGCCGCCCTCGTCGCGCACGGCCTCTTCGAGCCGTTCGGCTACGCCGACTGGGACACGGAAGAAGTACTCGCGGAGAGCACGGTCGCGTTCGACGCGATGCTCCTCGGCGACAACCACACGCCAGACGTCGCCGAAGTCGACGACACGTGGGTCACGTACCCGGGGTCCACGGAGCGCGCGAGCGCGAGCGAGCGCGAGGGGCGCGGCTACAACCTCGTTACCTTCGACGCCGACGCCGCCGGCGGCGACGACCGCGTGGAGATCCGGCGGCGGGCGCTCGACACCCGCCCGTTCGTCTTCGTGGAGGTCGACCTCCGCGACGGCGAGGGCGCGGCGCGAGTACGCGAGACGGTCCGCCAACACGACCTCGACGACGCGGTCGTCCTCGTCGACGTGACCGGCGACGGCGACCCGGTCACGCCGGCCGCGATAGAGGAGTTCGCGACCGACGAAGGAGCGCTGATCGCTCGCGTGACCGACCGCCGTGAGGTGGAGACGGACACCGAACTCGACGTGAGCTTCGCGGACCCCGAGGACGCCGTCCGGGAACGGATCGACGAGATGGGATTGTCGGAGGCCGCCCTGGATATCGAGGAGGCGGTCCGCGCCGATACGATTCCCGATACGAACGTTCGGGAGACGGTGAAACGCCGGGTCGAAGAACGGGTCGACGATCTCGAGGCGTTCGACCGGGGTGAGCCCGCGGACGAGGACGGCGACGAGGGGGAAGCCGAAAGCGACGAAGACTCCGAAGCCGGGCACGCAACTGACGATCCTGACCGCGAATCGCCCGATAGCGAGGACGAGACGGCGACGACCGAGACTGCCGACACCGACGGACAGGTCTCCATGGAGGACTACCTGTGAACTTCGACCGCGTCCGGCTCGCGAACTTCAAACCGTACGGCGACGCCGACCTCAGACTGACCGAGGGCGTCACCGTCATCCACGGGCTCAACGGCAGCGGGAAGTCCTCGCTTTTGGAGGCCTGTTTCTTCGCCCTGTACGGGTCGAAGGCGCTCGACGGCACCCTCGGGGACGTGATCACGAACGGCAAGGAGGAGACGGAGGTGGGCCTCTGGTTCACCCACGACGGAGGCTCGTACCACATCGAGCGACGGCTCAAGCGGTACGACGGCCGGATCGACCACCAGTGCACGCTCGAATCGACAGACGAGAGCGACGTGACCCGCGACGGCGCCCGGGCGGTGCGGGAGTTCGTCACCGAGCTGCTTCGGATGGACGCCGAGGCGTTCGTTAACTGCGCGTACGTTCGCCAAGGCGAGGTGAACAAGCTGATCAACGCCACGCCGCGCGAGCGACAGGACACGATCGACGACCTGCTCCAGCTCGGGAAACTGGAGGAGTACCGCGAGCGCGCCGGCGACGCGCGGCTCGGCGTCGAAGACGTGCTGGATAACCGACGCGGACGGCTCGATCAGCTCGACGACCAGATCGCGGAGAAAGAGGAGAAGGGCCTCCACGACCGGTTCAACGGGCTCGAAAGCGATCTCTCGGAGGTCACCGACGAGATCGATCGCTACGAGACGCAGCGAGAGCAGGCGAAAGAGACGCGCGAGGCCGCCGCGGAGACGCTGTCGACTCACGCGGAGAAACGGGAGACGCTGGAGTCGGTGGAAGCGGAGATTGACGAGATCGAAGCGGCGATCCGCGAGGCCGAGCGCGAGCGTGACGGCCACCGCGACGCGATCCAGGAGGCCCGCGAGCAGATCGAAGCGATCGAGACCGCGATTGCCGACCAACTCGACGACGCCGGCCTCGACGCGGCGAGCGACGAGCCGATCGCGGCCCGCCGCGACGAACTCGACGAGCGCGAGGAAACGGTCCGCGAGGAGCTGGACGACGAGCGGGTGAGCGCCGAGGCGTTCCGCAATCAGGCGACGAACCTCGCCGGGAAGGCCGACGATCGCGCCGAGCGCGCTACGGAGGTCGAGTCCGAGGCCGACGACATGGCTGACGACGCCGAGGCGGCCGCCGAGGAGGTCGCCGAGCGCGAGTCCTCGATCGAGGAACTCCGCGAGGAGGCCGAGGCGCTTCGCGAGCGGTTCGCGACCGCCGACGCCGACGTCGATCGCGAGGGCGTCGCCGACGAGTACGAAGAGGTGCAGGAGCGCCGCGGCGGGGTCCGCGAGCGGATCGCCGAGCTGTCGGCGGATCTGAAGAACGCCCGTGAGCGTGTCGAAGAGGCCGAAGAGCTGCTCGCGGCGGGGAAGTGCCCCGAGTGCGGGCAGCCGGTCGAGGACTCGCCGCACGCGAGCGGAATCGACGAGGACCGCGAGCGAGTCGCCGAGCTGGAGGCGGAGCTCGAGGACGCCCGCGAGCGCGAGAATGACCTCGACGACCGGATCGCGGAGCTGAACGAGCTCGCGAGCGCGGCGGACCGACTCGATGAGATCGACGAGCGGGTCGAAACCCTCGAAGAGCGCGTCGAGGAGAAGCGAGACGAGGCGGAGGACAAGCGGGAGGCAGCAGCGGAGAAACGCGAACGCGCCGCGGCCCTCCAGGAGGAGGCCGAGGAGACCCGAGAGGTCGCCGCCCAGAAGCGCGAGGAGGCGGAAGCGGCCGCGGCGCGCGTGACAGAGCTCGAGGACGCGCTCGCGGCGGTCGACGAGGCCCGGGAGGCAGTGGCCGCGATCGAAGACCGACGCTCGGTGATCGCAGACGAGGAAGACGCGATCGAGCGCCGCCGCGAGAAGCGGGAAAACCTGGAAGCGGTGAACGACGAGCGGCGCGACCGGCTCGCCGACAAGCGCGAGCGCCGCGACGAGCTGGCCGACGCCGTCGACGAGGACGCGGTCGAGGAGGCGAGAGGCAAGAAGGAACGGGCCGAGGAGTACCTCGAGAAGGTCGCCGGCGAACTCGATCGACTGGAAGGGCGCCGGACGGAGCTGGAGAACGCGATCGGCGGGGTGAAAGGGGAAATTCGGGAGTTAGAGAACCTCCGAGCGGAGCGCGAGTCGCTCGCGGAGCGGGTGGACGCGCTCGAAGACCTCCACGAGGAGACGAGCGAGCTGGAGGCGATGTACGGCGACCTCCGAGCGGAGCTCCGGCAGCGCAACGTCGCTCAGTTAGAGCGCACTCTGAACGAGACGTTCGAGCTGGTGTACGGCAACGACGCGTACTCGCACATCGAGCTCGACGGCGAGTACGTCCTCACCGTCTACCAGAAGGACGGCGAGCCGCTGGACCCCGAGCAGCTCTCAGGCGGCGAGCGCGCCCTGTTCAACCTCTCGCTCCGCTGTGCGATCTACCGGCTGCTCTCGGAGGGGATCGAGGGCGCAGCGCCGACCCCACCGCTCATCCTTGACGAGCCGACCGTCTTTCTCGACTCCGGCCACGTCTCCCGGCTCGTCCGACTCGTCGAGGAGATGCGCGGGTTCGGCGTGCGCCAGATCCTCATCGTCAGCCACGACGACGAGCTGGTGGGTGCGGCCGATGAGCTGGTGACGGTGGAGAAGGACCCGCGCACGAATCGGTCGACAGTGCGCCGTGAGGACGCCGCCGATCTCGACGCCGACGAACTCGACATCGCCGAACTCGCCGACGACTGAGCGAGCGCACGACTGAGCGGACAGACGCTCTGCCGCGGCCATTTATAAGTGGCTGCCCGCGATCCAATCGGCGGAAAGCGACGGCTCTCGCCGGCAGCAACGGGGAGAGACCCCGCCAGTCCGCATCGGCGTGCCCGCCCGCGCCCTATAAGGCGCGGGCGGACCGCGAGGTCCCCGTAAGCGGAGCGAACGGGGGCTCGGAAATCTCTGATTCCCGGTGGAGGCGGCGGGTCGGCGCGGACGGTGCCGCGCCGACCCGTCCGCCGAGGCTGGGGAGGCGCGAGGCATACGCTCGGCCGAACGACGGTACAGTCGCAGACGACGGGAGTTAGTCCAGATCGCACTTATAAACAGCTTATCCGTCTCCGTCGCGCTCGTCGGCCCCGTCGTCGAGTTCATCGACATCACCGCCCGTCTCGCCCCGCAACAATCCCATCGCTTCGACCGCAACCGGAGTCGCCTCGTAGCCGCGCTGTCCCGCGACCTCGGCCTCGTCGATCAGGCCCGCGGCGCGGAACTCCGTGAGCGTGCCGTGAAGGTCGGACTCGCACATATCAGCCGCGTCGAGCAGGTCGATCGCCGCGATCGGGCCCTCGTCGACGACCACCGCGAGCAGGCCGAGCGAGCGGTCGTCGCGGACCGCACCGACCGTTCGTCGGACCGAGGCCGGCACGCCCGAGGCCGCAGTCGCGAGCGGCGACTCGCCGTCGACGACCGAAAGTTCGTCGTTGTCGACGTACCGCTCCTCGCCGGTGGCCGGGTCCCGGACCCGGCTCGACTCGGCGGAGCGTTTCACGAGGAGGTACGTTTCGCCGGCCGCGTCACGAACCGTCTGCATGGATCGGGAGAAGCGGTCGCGCGGACATTACGCTTCCGGGGACGAGGGGTCCGCGTCGGGGTCGGAGTCCGCGTCTTTCGATCGCTGCCACGACCGATACGTCTGATAGGTTCGGACGCCCGCAAGAAGTCCGGCAACGAACAGGACAGGACCGATCCGCGACCACCCCTCGAAGAACCACAGCATCGGGCCGAGCGCGACGAGAAGCACGGCGGCGTTGGCGAGGAAGACGGCGACGACGAACGCGCGGAGGGTCCCCGAGTCGACGTCGCTCGCGCCTTCGAAGTCACCGCTATCGTCAAACGTCTTCACCGAGGGCGCTTTCGGGATGTCCGGCGTCATCTCCCGCTCGGCGTCGGAACTCTCGCCGAAAGAGACCTCGCCCTCGTCGTCCTCGTCGAGACTGAACACACCAGTCGTACGCGGGGACGGGCCAAAGGGGTTCCGTCCGGGTGCGAGCGGCGATCAGGTCGCGTCGGCCAGCCGGACCGTTCGGCTCGCTTCGACCCACGCGAGGGGGTTCGCCGCGTCGAAAAGCACCACGTTCCCGTCGTCCTCGTACACCTCCACCTCGGCGTCGACCGCGTCGGAATCGGCCGGGCGAGCCGCCTGGGGTTCGGAACGTGGATCCGATGACATAGACCGTGGTATGCCGTCGCACATTATATGCCTTTCCGTGCTGGGAGTCGTCGTCGCACCCGAAAGCCGAGTTTTTTAGCCGGGTGCGCCAAAGCACGGGTATGACTCAGTCGGGGCTGTCGGACTTCTCGTCGTCGGGCGATGCGGGCGACGGGTCGGGAGACGGCACGGAGGCCGAACGGGAAGCGCTGGCCGCACAGGAGGCGGCCGCCGTCGCCGGCGGCGGGCGCGGACACGTCAGCGACGTGGTCGACGTCGACGAGGCGAAGTTCCCGGAATCGACCGGGACCGTCGAGCTGATGGTCACCCAGATCGATTACGCCGTCGAGGGGTACGGAAGCGACGAGTACCCGGTCGTCCACGTCTTCGGTCGGCGACCGGTCGAGGACGGTGACGACGCCGTCGAACACCTCCGTGTGTTGGGCGTCGAGCCGTATTTTTACGTCCCCACCGCCGACCTCGACCGCGATCCCACCGAGGAGTACGACGTGGTGATCGGGACGCGCGAGGAGAACGTCGAGGGCGAGCCGTACGAGAGCATCCGCGGCGAGCCGCTCACCCGGATCGTCACCCGCACGCCCCGCGACGTGGGGAACATCCGCGACGACTTCGCGACCAGCTTCGAGGCGGACATCCTCTTTCCGAATCGCTTCCTGATCGACAACGGGCTCAAAGGCGGTATCCGCGTGGAAGAGCGCCGACTCGACGACGAGGAGGGAACGATTCAGGTCCACGAGGGCATGCTCGAACCCGCAGACGTCGACGCCGAGATGCGGGTGAACACTTTCGACATCGAGGTCGATGACCGCCGCGGCTTCCCCGAGGACGGCGAGGAGCCGATCATCTGTCTCACCAGTCACGACTCCTACGACGACCAGTACGTCGTCTGGCTGTACGACGCCCCCGAGGCCGAGGTGCCGGCGCCAGAAGACCTCCCCGACTACGAGGGGATTGTCGATGGAGACGGAGAGATCGACTTCGAGGTCCGCACCTTCGAGACGGAGGCAGCGATGCTGGACGCGTTCGTCGAGTATATCGACGAAACCGACGTAGACCTTATGACGGGCTGGAATTTCGAAGATTTCGACGCGCCGTACCTCCTCGACCGGATGGAGGTGCTCGACGACGGGAGCCAGTACGACCTCTCGGTCGACCGTCTCTCCCGCATCGGCGAGGTGTGGCGCTCCGGGTGGGGCGGTCCCGACATCAAGGGCCGGGTCGTCTTCGATCTGCTGTACGCCTACAAGCGCACGATGTTCACCGAGTTGGAGTCGTACCGGCTCGACGCCGTCGGCGAGCGCGAGTTGGGGATCGGTAAGGAGCGCTACACGGGCGACATCGGCGATCTCTGGGAGCAGGACCCGGAGCGCCTGTTAGAGTACAGCATCCGCGACGTGGAGCTGTGCGTCGAGATCGACCGGAAACAGGACGTGATCGCCTTCTGGGACGAGGTGCGCACCTTCGTCGGCTGCAAGATCGAAGACGCACCGACCCCCGGCGACACCGTCGACATGTACGTCCTCCACAAGGCGTTCGGGAAGTTCGCGCTCCCCACGAAGGGCCAACAGGAGTCGGAGGAGTTCGAGGGCGGCGCCGTCTTCGACCCGATCACCGGCGTCAAAGAGATGGTAACTGTCCAAGATCTGAAAAGTCTATACCCAATGTGCATGGTGACGATCAACGCCGGCCCAGAGACGAAAGTCGATCCCGGCGAGTACGACGGGGAGACGTACGTCGCGCCCAACGGGACGCACTTTCAGAAGGAGCCGGACGGGATCATGCGCGAGATGGTCGACGAGCTCCTCTCCGAGCGCGAAGAGAAGAAGGGGCTCCGGAACGACCACGACCCCGGCACCGAGCCCTACGAGCAGTACGACCGACAGCAGGCTTCTGTCAAGGTTATTATGAACTGCTTCACGCCGGACACCGAGGTCGTGACTCCGGGGGGCGTTCGGTCGATCACGGACTTAGAGGTCGGCGACGCCGTCTATTCGCTTGATCCCGACACCGAGGAGATGGAGGTCAAGACCGTCGAAGAGACCCACGCGTACCCCGACTACCGGGGCGAACTCGTCGACATCGAGACCTCCAAGATCGACTTCCGGGTGACGCCGAATCACCGGATGCTAGTCCGGAAAAACGAGACGAACGGGATCACCGAAGACAGGTACGGCTTCGTGGAGGCCGGCGATCTCGATCGGGCGACCAACTACGAACTTCCCCACGATTGGGACGGGCCGGACGGGGAGCAGGTCGACGAGGTCGATCTGACCGAGCTCGTCGACGGCGAGTACGAAGTGTGGGTTCGACCGAGCGTCCACGGCCACACGTTCACCGCCGAGCTCGGCTGGACGCCGCAACGTGTTCCGAAGGCGGATATCGGACAGACCGGATACGTGTTCACGGCGGAAGAGTTCGAAGAGCACCGCGAGTACATCGAGTCAGTTTGTGAGACGAGCTTCGTTCACCGTGAGTCCGGTCGAAAGTGGATCCCGCGGACGTTCGACGGCGACGACTTCCTCGAACTGCTCGCGTGGTACATCACGGAAGGAAACGTGTATACGTCCGAGGAGAAGCGGTTCGGTGACACGCTTCGCGGCTCCGCGACCACGATACAGATCGCACAGGACGTCGTGGCGGACGGAGGGAACACCGATCACGAGACGATCGGCCAGCTTCTCGATCGGATGGAGTTAGACTACTACGTCAACGAGCGGAGCTATCAGTTCACGTCGGAGCTCCTCGGGGATTTCCTCCGAGACAGCTGTGGCGACGGGAGCTTTGAGAAACGGGTCCCGGAGCGCGTCTTCGAGGCGACGAAGGCGCAGAAACGAGCGTTCTTGGAGACGCTGATCGACGGCGACGGTGACAGGCAGGCCGAATCGTGGCGTTACACGACGTCTAGCGAGCGGCTTCGGGACGACGTGCTCCGCCTGTGTGCGCATCTCGGGGTTTCCGCGAGCTACAGTCAAAACAGCGGAAGCTGGCGGATTTACGTCACTGAGAATGGGAAGAACACACTCCGGATGCATCGGAGTGAGACTCGAAGTACGGCCGAAGACGGCGTCTACTGCGTGACCGTCGAGGACAACCACACGCTCCTCGCGGGACGGAACGGGAAGTTCCAATTTGTCGGCCAGTCGTTATATGGTGTGACGGGGTGGGATCGGTTCCGCCTCTACGACAAAGAGGGCGCTGCAGCCGTCACAGCGACAGGTCGGGAAGTCATCGACTTCACAGAAGAAGCCGCTAACGAGCTTAATTATCAGGTTTCGTATGGAGATACCGATTCGGTCATGTTATCGTTGTCAGACATGTCGAAGGAGGAAGCCATCGAGACCTCCTTCGAGATAGAGGACCACATCAACGAGCGCTACGACGACTTCGCGCGTGATGAGTTGAACGCTGACGTTCACCGCTTTCAGATCGAGTTCGAAAAGCTCTATCGCCGCTTCTTCCAGGCCGGCAAGAAGAAGCGGTACGCGGGTCACATCATCTGGAAGGAGGGGAAAGACGTCGACGACATCGACATTACCGGCTTCGAGTACAAGCGCTCGGACATCGCACAGATCACGAAGGAGGTCCAACAGAACGTCATCGAGACGATCGTGACGGGCGACGACATCGACGAGGATATGGGGGAAGTCAAGGAGTACCTCGTTGACGTCATCGCGCGTGTGCTCGACGGCGAGATGGCCCTCGACGAGATCGGGATTCCCGGCGGTATCGGGAAGAAGCTGGACGCATACGAGACGCCGACCGCGCAGGTCCGCGGGGCGAAGTACGCCAACCTCATGCTCGGGACCAACTTCGGTAGCGGGTCGAAGCCGAAGCGGCTCTACATCGAGAAGGTCCATCCCGACTTCTGGACGCGGATGGAAGAAGAGAAGGGACTCGACCCCCAGCGCGACCACCTGTACGGAGAGTTCAAACGCGATCCGGACGTGATATGCTTCGAATACGCCGATCAGGTGCCCGACGAGTTCGAAGTAGACTGGGAGAAGATGCTGGAAAAGACGCTTCAGGGGCCGATAGAGCGCGTCATCGAGGCGCTCGGGATGTCGTGGGAGGAAGTCAAAACGGGCCAAGAGCAGACCGGACTCGGCTCTTTTATGTGATTCGCCCCGGATTCTGAAAATCGCTTTTCGATTGATGAGAGAAATTTTTCGGTATTTATGGATATTCTACGGGGAGATGCGTAACCATTAACCCGCCAAGACACCACTGTACGGACACGAGGCACGAGAATACATATGGCAACTCTCGAAATCAACGATCTTCATGCGCGAGTGGCGGAAGAGGACGGCGAACGAATTCTTCGCGGGGTCGACTTAACCGTCGAGTCCGGAGAGATCCATGCGCTGATGGGTCCGAACGGCTCGGGGAAGTCGACGCTTGCGAAGGTCATCGCCGGCCACCCCGCGTACGAGGTCACCGGCGGCGAGATCCTCCTCCATCTCGACGAGGAGGACGTCGCCGACATCGACGCCGAGCTCGACGACGAGGATTACCACTGGAAGCTGCTGGAGCTCGAACCTAACGAGCGCGCCGCGCTCGGAATCTTCCTCGGGTTCCAGTACCCGGCGGAGATCGAGGGTGTCACGATGACGAACTTCCTCCGGCAGGCGCTCAACGCCAAGGCGGACGAGCGCGAGGAGCTGTTCGAGGACGAGGACGCCGAAGAGGCTGACGCGGACGAAGACGAGGGGTACGAGACGTCTCCGATGGAAGGCCCCACCGACGAC
This sequence comes from Halorubrum shenae, assembly GCF_051194165.1. Taxonomy (NCBI): domain Archaea; kingdom Methanobacteriati; phylum Methanobacteriota; class Halobacteria; order Halobacteriales; family Haloferacaceae; genus Halorubrum; species Halorubrum shenae. The sequence goes on from NZ_JBLZNI010000003.1 coordinate 163,967, forward strand.
GGCGAGATCGGCGTCGCCGAGTTCCAGCAGATCCTCTCCGAGAAGATGGAGCTGCTCGACATGGACGAGAAGTTCATGCAGCGGTACCTCAACGCGGGCTTCTCCGGCGGCGAGAAGAAGCAGAACGAGGTACTGCAGGCCGCGATGTTAGAGCCCGCAGTCGCAGTACTCGACGAGATCGACTCCGGGCTGGACATCGACCGGCTACAGGACGTCTCGAAGGGAATCAACGCGCTCCGTGACGAACAGGGCACGGGCGTTCTCCAGATCACCCACTACCAGCGGATTCTCGACTACGTCGAGCCCGACCACGTCCACGTAATGTTAGACGGCGAGGTCGTCAAAAGCGGCGGCGCGGAGCTCGCCGAGAAGCTCGAGGACAAGGGGTACGACTGGGTCCGCGAGGACGCGTTCGAGGCCGCGTAACCACAAATGGTCACGCAACAGGAATAAACGGGGCAACACGTAACACAATATCATGAGCTCACAACAGGACGAACTAAAAGAGACAGACACAGAGGCCCGCTTCGAGTTTAAGAAGGAGGAAAAGTCCGCCTTCCAGACCGAGAAAGGTCTCACCGAGGAGACGGTCCGCGTCATCTCGGAGGACAAAGACGAACCGGAGTGGATGCTGGAGCGACGCCTGCGCGCGCTCGAGCAGTTCCAGGAGATGCCGATGCCGACCGACTGGCCCGGACAGCCGGACCTGAGCGAGGTCGACGTCGACGAGATCATCCCGTACATTCGGCCGGACGTCGATGTCCGCGCCGGCGTCGATGACTGGACCGAACTCCCAGACGAGATCAAGGACACGTTCGACAAGCTGGGCATTCCGGAGGCCGAGAAGAACGCGCTCTCCGGCGTCGGCGCCCAGTACGAGTCGGAGGTCGTCTACCAGAACATGCAGGAGCAGTGGGAGGAGAAGGGCGTCATCTTCTGTAACATGGACGAGGCCGTCCAAGAGCACGAAGAGATCGTCCGCGAGCACTTCATGACGAAGTGCGTCCCCCCGAGCGACAACAAGTTCGCCGCGCTTCACGGCGCGATCTGGTCCGGCGGCTCGTTCGTCTACGTGCCGGAGAACACCACCGTCGACATGCCGGTACAGGCGTACTTCCGGATGAACTCCGAGGGGATGGGGCAGTTCGAGCACACGCTCATCATCGCCGAGGAGGGCTCCGAGGTCCACTACATCGAGGGCTGTTCCGCGCCGAAGTACTCGGCGTTCAACCTCCACTCCGGCGGCGTCGAAGTGTTCGTCGGCGAGGATGCCCACGTCCAGTACTCTACAGTGCAGAACTGGTCGAAGAACACCTACAACCTGAACACGAAACGCGCCATCGCCGAGAAGGGCGGGCGCATGGAGTGGATTTCGGGGTCGATGGGGTCGAAGGCGACGATGCTGTACCCCTCGACGATCCTGAAGGGCCGCGGCGCCTCCGACAACCACATCACCATCGCGTTCGCTGGCGAGGGCCAGAACATCGACACCGGCGCAAAGGTGTACCACAACGCGCCGGAAACCAAGTCGACGGTCGAGTCCAAGTCGATTTCGAAGGACGGCGGCCGCACGAACTACCGTGGGCTCATCCACATCGCCGACGGCGCCGAGAACTCCTCGACGGCCGTCGAGTGCGACGCGCTGATGTTCGACAACGAGTCGACGTCGGACACCATGCCGTACATGGAGATCAACGAGTCGAAGGTCGACGTCGCCCACGAGGCGACCGTCGGGAAGATCGGCGACGAGGACATCTTCTACCTGCAGTCGCGCGGCCTCGACGACGACGACGCCAAACAGATGATCGTTTCGGGCTTCATCGAGCCCATCACGGAGGAGCTGCCCATCGAGTACGCCGTCGAGCTGAACCGGCTCGTCGAACTCGAGATGGAGGGCTCGCTCGGATAACATGAGCACGCAAGCAATCGAGAGCCTCTCTGAGGACACGGTACGACGTATCGCCGACGAACGCGACGAGCCCGAGTGGCTCTTGGAGACCCGTCTGAACGCGCTTTCCGCGCTGGAGACGGCCGAACTGCCCGACGTGATCCAGACGCCCGGGCGGCGCTGGACCGACCTCGCGGCGCTCGACTTCGAGTCGCTGGTCGACCCGCTGAACCAGTCGGACGCGACCGAGCGGTCGGCCGGCGACGACGAAGTCGTCATCCTCCCGTTCACCGAGGCGCTCGACGAGTACGGCGACGTCATCGAGACGAACTTCGGCTCGGTGCTCGACCCCGAACACAACTACCTCACGGCGCTGTCTGTCGCGCTCTTCACGACCGGCACGTTCGTCTACGTCCCCGAGGGCGTCGACGTCGAGGACGTGACGGTGCGCGCGGAGATGAATTCCCGCTCGCTGTTCAGCCAGACGCTCGTCGTCGCCGAGGAGTCCTCCTCGGTGACGATCCTCGAGTCGATCGAATCCGGGGACAGCGAGGCCGCCGCCTCGGGGAGCGTCGACGGCGACCGATACTTCTCGAACCTCGTCGAGATCGCTGCGGGCGAGAACGCGAACGTCCAGTTCGGCTCGCTTCAGAACCTCGACGACGAGTCGTACACCTACTCGCTGAAGCGCGGCGTGACGGACGCGTACGCGACGATCGACTGGATCGAGAGCAACTTCGGCTCGAAGCTCACCCGCTCGGACGTCGAGACCGAACTGAACGGCGACGGCTCCGAGACCCAGATCGTCGGGACGTTCTTCGGCACCGACGACCAGCACTTCGACGTTAACGCCCGCGTCTGGCACCAGGCCGAGCACACGACGGCCGACCTGGTCACGCGCGGCGTGCTCGACGACGTGTCTCGCTCCGTCTACGAGGGGGTTCAGGACGTCGGCAACGACGCGTGGAACACCTCCAGCTACCAGCGCGAGAACACGCTGATGCTGTCGGACGACGCCGAGGCGGACGCGTCGCCGAAGCTGATCATCCACAACCACGACACCGAGGCGTCGCACTCCGCGACGGTCGGACAGGTCGACGCCGAGGACCTGTTCTACCTCGAGAGTCGCACGATCGACTCGCACACGGCGCGGAACATGCTCGTCGAGGGCTTCTTCGTGCCCGTGTTAGAGGAGATCGCGGTCGACGAGTTCCGTGACGACGTCGAGGACCTCGTCTTCGAACGCCTGCAGTAGGCGGGTTCGGCGCAGTTTTTTTTAGATCCGGCCGCAGGTGAAGCCGCCGCTCACGGGCGAGTAGGATATCCGCTTGCGATCGAGGGGATCGGTGCGACTACGCAGAACCGTCCGGCTTCCGTACTTCAGAAATAACGGCGTCCCAGTCGGGGTGTTCCGCGCCGTTCCGACACTCCCACCCGCCCTCGACGTCGACGCCCGTCTGGTGCGCGCGGCGAAGCAAGGCCTGTAGTTCGGCGCGGAACGCCGCCTCGTCAGACAGCGTTTCCTCTCCGGAACTCATGTAGGCGAGGGGTTCCCGTCTCCAACGCTCCGGTCGTGCGTTTGAGTTGCGAGTACCGTATCTCCGGTGACGGTGAAGTCGTGTCCCGCGAACGTGGAGGTGACTCGGACGTGGTCACCGGCCACCCCACTGAGAAGCGCGTTGAGCGACTCGACATCGACCGAGTGGAACAGCGGGTCCAACTCCGTCGGATCAGTCTCCAGAATCTCCGCGAGCGTCGCGATAACTGCGGTACTGGCCGACGTCTCCGTGTGATTGTATCGTGCCAGGTACGTCTCCGAGTTCGGACGGAAGCTGAAGGAGTCAAGGAGGGTTTCGGTCTCGCTAACAGGCATATAGGTATGTAACGGTCCGCGTCGGTTCAAGTGTAACACTGATAGTACAGAAGGTATTTAAACAAATGGGGGAGGCAAAAGTTCTGTTGACGGTCGAGCGGTCACCGGGGCAAGCGACAGCGCGTCACGGCGAGATGAGCGTCTTCGCGATCAGTCGACGATGACCGCGTCTGATTCGGGAGGACAGCGACTGTTGGGAGATACCGAGTTCCGCCGCGACCTCCTGCAGCGACGCCGTTCGCGGCGAGTCGAAGTAGCCCCGCTCGTACGCCAACACGAGCGCCTCTCGCTGGCTCTCCGTGAGTTCGTACCCGTCCCCCTGCACCGGCAGAAGCGAGTGCACAGCGGTAATCTCGATGGGGATGTCGTGAGCCTGGCAGTCCGCTCGAAACTCGGCGATCCGGTCGCGGCCGTCTCCGCGGACCTCGAACTGCCACCCCTCTTTGGTACCGATACCCGAGAGCACGACGATGTTGGCATTCGCGAGGGCGTTCAGAATACCGTAGTAGTCGTTTTTCCACCTCGCACGCAGTAGGTACTCGTCGTTGACTTCGTCGATAAGCTCGATGTTTACGACGCCCCGATGCGCCTCGAAGGCGGCTTCGATGTCTGACGCGCGCGCGCCCCGGACCCAGAAGTACGGGACGATGAGCGCTTCGTCCGGAACGAGTCGCTCCAGCTCCACCGTCACCCCCGGCAGATTCTCGAACACCGTTCCCAGCGGAAACTCGTCCGCTGGGCTCGTGAACTCCATGACAGTCGCCATACCGGGCGATCGCTCCGGATAAATATAACCGGCAAGTATGGTGTACCAAGCAGCCGACCGTCGGACGGAACGAGCGTTCACACCGCTCAACCGATTCGACCATGATATACCATGCTTTCCTTCTTTATATGAGGATCGGTAAGTACGGTCCAGAGCCAAGTAATGAGTGTGATTGTGGAGTTCCGCGTGTCGTCCGAGGACTTCGAACTCGGACGGATACTCTCAGTCAAGGGGGACTCCACCGTCGAGCTCGAAACGCTCGTTCCCCTCGGAGACGCCACCGTTCCGCTGTTCTGGGTCCACAACGCCTCGCGGGACTCGTTCGTCGAGGGGGTCCAGCAACATCCGACCGTCGAGGAGGCCACACCGATCGACGAGTTCGACGACCGCACTCTCTTCACGCTGGAGTGGGACACGAACCAAGACGCCCTCATTAGTGCGCTACAGGCGAACGAGGGGCAGATTCTGAACGCCGTCGGGACGCCGTCGACGTGGAAGTTCGAGGTCCGGTTCTCGACCCACGAGTCGCTCAGCGTGTTCTCGACAGACTGCGAGGCCAACGAGATCGGACTGGAAGTGACGCGCGTGTACAACCCATCGGAACCGGACGTGCAGCCGTGGTACGGGCTTACGGAGCCCCAGTTCGAGGCGCTGACGCTCGCAATCGGGATGGGGTACTACGACATTCCGCGGGGGTGTACGACGAAAGAGCTCGCCGACGAGTTCGGCATCTCCGATCAGGCCGTCACCGAACGACTCCGGCGCGCTATCGTGGCGCTCGTCGGCTACACCATTCCGATGGTCGAGTCGAAACGATGACATCCCGGCGTTCGGGTTTCCCCGAACCGCAAGGCGAACATGGTACACCATGGGAAACTGACTGGGGGGGGAAGTGAGTACACGTGACATGTGGAACATACTGAGAGCGACACCCTCGACAAGCCGGGAAGATCCGCGGTAGACAACGCCCCGAAACGCGGGGAGAGTGTCGGGGAGCAACGCCGAGATTCGGACGGTGTCCTGTCGGCGCTCGCTGACGAGCGGCGCCGGACGATCCTCCGATCGCTGGACCGAGACGATGGGGACGCGTCCGATCTCGACACGCTCGTCGACGACATCCACGACGAAATCCGCGACGAGAACGCACCGCCGGACACCGAACGACAAGAGATTCGAATCAGGCTACACCACGTCGATCTGCCCAAACTGGAGGCGGCCGGTCTCATCGAGTACGACACCGACGCAAAGCGGGTCCGGGGCGTCGAGGACGCCTTCGCCCGCCGGCTGCGTTCGGTGGTCGACGAGAGCGAGCCGACGAATCGCAGCGGATAGGCCCTCAGACGTTCATTATTTCGAGAGTATTATATTTTCAAACTACCTACAGTACTATACGGACGAGCGCCGTAGATTCGCGAATGGCAGACGACAAGGACGGACGAGAGAAACAGGCGCAAGACGCGGACGATCGCCAGCGGCGGCGCGACATCGCCGCGGAGCTAGAACGCGGCGACGAGCCGGAGCCGGATATCGACGCCGCGGACCTCGACGACGTTGAGGCCGAGCTCGAATCGTTGGAGTTCCCGGCCACGGGGGCGGAGATACTCGCGGCGATCGGCGACCGCGATATCGGGCCGTCGGACGAGCGGTACACCGTCGAGCAGCTGGTCCCCGAGACGGACGAAGTGGTGTTCGACTCGCCGGACCGCGTCCGGGTTCGGATACAGCGACCCACAGTCGCCGCGGCCATGAAGCGGATCGTGGAGCTCAGCGAGACGCTCCCGAACGAGGAGCTCGACGGATCGCAACACGACGCCTACGAGAAGACCTTCCTCGAGCTGAAGCGGCTCAGTCCCGACGACGAGGACGAAGAGATCGGCGTCGTCCGCGACTGGGTCGTTGACCGGATCCGTGACGAGGAGAAACTCCCGAGCTCGCGACAGATCCGTCGACAGGCGGCGAAGGTCTGTCGACAGAACGGATACCAGATCCGGAACGACGACTGGCTCGGCATCTAACGCGCCGGCATCGCGTCGGAGGGGAACCCCTTAAGTCGGACTACGTCTGAGTTGGCGTGTATGCGAACGGGCGTATCGAACGGTGACGGGTGGTCGCCGTGAGCGTGAGCCAGCGGATCGACTCCGACGACCAGCTCGCCCGGCTGTTACAGATCGGAATCGTACTGGAGGAGGTCGTGGAGGCGCGGGCGCACCACCACTACCAGAGCCTCGACGCCGAGCTCGACGAGGAGATCGAGACCCTACTCGCGGACGCCGCCGAGGAGTCGGCGGAACACCGCCAGCGGCTGGAGTCGCTCATCGAGGGACTCGGCGTCGACAGCGTCCCGTTCGACGAGATCGAGTCGCTCGTGGACGCGCGGTACGGTCGGACCCGACCGGAAGATTTCGACGGGGTGCTCTACGACCAGCTGTGTAACGAAGAGACCGCCTACAAGTTCTACGACGACCTCATTCAGGCGATCGAGGAGTCGGACGCCGAGTTCTCGATCGACCGCGCGGAGCTTCTCGACGAGCTGCACGCGATCCGCGAGGACGAGGCCGAGGGAGTCAGCGAGGTGACAGCGGTCATGGAGCGACGATGAACTGGGGGATCGAACCGACGACGAGCGCCGACGGAGGGAAGCCGTGAACACTGCAGACCAGTACCTCAAGACGATATACGTCGTACAGAAGCAGGAAGACGGTCCCGCCTCGACCGGGTCGATCGCCGACTCGCTCGGCGTCAGCCCGGCGAGCGCAAACGAGATGATCGGGAAGCTCGAGGACCGCGGCCTCGCCGAGCACGAGAAGTACAAGGGGGTACAGCTCACCGACGACGGAATCGTGCGAGCGCGCGACGCGCTCCAGACCTACTGTATCATCGAGCGCTTCCTCGCGAACGTGCTCGCGGTCGAGGAATTCCGAGCCGAGGCCCGCGAGCTGGAGGCGGTCATCGACGACACCGTCGCCGAACGACTCGACACGATCATCGACCGAGAGCCGGAGTGCCCGGACTGCTTCGACCCCGAGACCGACGCCTGCGCGTGTCTGGAGATCGCGACGCCGGTCGAGCCGGAGCAGTGAGCGACGCGGGAGAGTTGTTTTCGACGCGCCCGCCTACTCGTCGCTGACCCCGGCGACCGTGACGTACAGTCCGAACGTCGCGATCACCGTCCCGCCAAGCTGCGTCCCCGCGGTCGGAAGGAAGCCGACGTCCGGATACAGCAGCGGCGCGAGCATGAACCAGCCGCCGAAGATTGTCGTGAGGACGGCGGGCGGAAGGCTGGGCGCTCCGCGCGCGCGGAGCAGTTGGAGGTTCCGCGCGGCGAAGACCAGCCCGAGAACCCCGCTCGTGCTAACGCTCCCGGTGAACGCGCGGGAGCTGTCGACCACGAACGGGAGGACCGCAACGACGGCGCACGTCGCGACGCAGACGGCTGTCGATGCCACCAAGAACCGAGACGGCGAGTCATCAGTCATAGGTGTCGATCGGGCTGTTTCGAGTTAACTGCTATCGATCGCGTTCCCGCATCGGCTCCGTCTCCGAGCGATCGTCCCGGTGGTCCGACGCCTTTCCGCCTCCGCGTTTCCGGTCGGTTTCGACCAGCGTCTCGAGTCGTCGTTCGAACTCCTCGTCGTCGATATCCCCGTCGACGTACCGGCGTTTCAGTCGTTCGACCGGCGGCTCCGCCCGCACGGATCGCGACTCGCGCTTCGACGCGATATCGTCGGCCACGTATCCGCCCAACGCGGCGCTCCCGACGACGTACACCGCAGTCACGAGCGCGGCGGCGAGGACGGCGACCGTCGCGAGGGGCGAGACCGCCGCGGCGACGGCGACGGCGACGAACGTCAGCGGCACGGACAGCAACGCGACTAATCCGCCGGCCGCGGCACCGACGCGGATACCGTCGGTCGCGCCGTCGCGATTCGCCCACCCGGCGACGCCGCCGCCGATTACGGGCGCGACGAGCCCGATAACGGGAACCGCGCTCAGGAGGACGGTCACACCGGCTCCGATACCGGCGCGACCGAGGAGCCCGGAGGCGCGCCACAGCGAGCCGTCGCGGTCGGAGCCACTAGCCTGACTCATGGTTCGTCGGGACGGTGGCGACGGCGACGGTCGGGCGACCCGGTGGCCGCGTCGCGGTCGAAGCGGGCTCTCCGTTCGTCGTCGAAACGCTCTGTGTTCTGGTCGTTCACGTACAACGAGTGTACGGCGTGGATAAACTAACGTCCTCCGCCGCCCGCGTTCGAGGCCCACGGACGCGTGGATCGGGCGGTAGTTGATACGGGTCGAGAGCGTAAACTGGACGTTCAGATGTCCGATCAGTACCCGATCGAGGGAGTCCCGTCTCCCGACTCGTCGTACGACCCCGAACGGGTCGTCTCACTCCAGCTCGAGGGGTTGGCCGCGAACGATTCTCCGTTTGCTAACGCCGGCATCGGCGTCGCGTACAATTTCGCGTCGCCAGCGAACAGGCGGGCGACGGGTCCCTTCGAGCGGTTCGTCCGGATGGTGGAGGGCCCGCGATACGCGCCGATGATCGATCACGTCGAAGCGACGACCGGGGCGCTGGAACGCGACGGCGACAGCGCGGAACAACGCGTCACGATAACCGGGGCCGACGGTCGAACGGGGACGTACGCGTTCGGGCTCTCGCGGGACCGACCCGGCGAACTCGACGGCCACTGGCTCACGGATCGCGTCGTGGTCGACTGAGCCCGTCCGGGGCGCTCGCCCGCGGTGAGAACGAAGCCGACGCGGGTCGTCAGTTCGTCGCTCCGCCTCGATATCGACGTTGCGCGGCGGGGTCGGTTCTCGGGGCGGTGAGCCTTTTAAGTGGAGTTTCGACACGCCCTCGCGAGTCTTCAGTCGACGACGGAGAGTGCGTCCTCGAAGCGACCGAAGCGCGGAGTACCGATGGCCGGACCTGCTTCCACTGGCCACGCCCCGGAAAGAGCGAGAGTGCAGCGCGGGGGCGACGAGTTGCCGTCGGCGTCGGTCCGGCAGTCGACGGTCCCGTCAGAATCCGGCGTCTCGGCTCTCACTCTCGCCGTTCGGCTCTCCAGACGAGGACGAAAATAATCACGGACACGGCGATCATGAGCATCGCGAACCGCTTGTCGTCGCGGCTGTCATCCGTCAGGCCAGTTGAGTCCATCGTACGACGCGTACGGGCGAAGTGCATATACTACTTCGCACCAAATCGATGTCACGTTCCGAACGACGGGTGTCGTTCGGAGGAGAATTGTGTAGTATGGTAGATGCGGACCGAGACGACACGCGGCGCGCTGTTCGCGTTACCCCGCAGGTTCACGTTGAGACGTTTGCGACCCACTGGACGGTGACGTGGAAGGCGGGATCGCTGGCGCGGTTCCTCGAGGCCGTTCGCGACGTCGATACCGTGCCGGCGACGGCGGTCGTCGATGACACAGCCGTCGCCGGTCGACAGCGACGGCGGGTCTCGGCGATCGATCCGACGGGCGAGACGGTGCGGTACGTTCGCGTCGAGCCCGACGGTCCGTGGACCCTCGCCTGGGAGCGGCGAACGCGGCCGGTGGTCTCGCTGAGCGGAACACCGTCGTCCGACCTGTGCCGTCGCGTCCATCTGCGAACGACCGACTGTGACGGATGGGACCCGTCAGCGATCGAAGACCTTCGGCGGCTGATCGGCGAGGACCAACCGGGAGCGTAACTGGTGTGTCGGGGCGGCCGCGGAAGGTCGCGAGGCCGCAGTCGTCGGGTTCAGAAGCGTCGTCGACAACCGGATGTCTGCTCGCACGGCGGTAGACGAGACGCCGCCGTCGGACCCACGCAGAGGGTATAATACCGAGGAAGCGCAACGATCGGCTGTGAAGCGAAACGTCGGACGCCTCGACGCGCTCGCCCGAGTCATCGGTGGCGTTGCCGTCGCGGTGCTCGCGCTCCTCGCCGCGACCGGCATTGTGAGCGTGCCGGTGGTCTCCGCGCTCGGGCTCGGCGTCGCAGGAGTCGTGCTGATCGTCGAGGGGGCGACGCGGCGGTGTCTGTTGTACCGCGTGCTCGGAATCGATCGCTGTCCGGTCGACTGAGGCCCCGTCGCAGGGCGGCTCGCGGGGCGGGCCGCCCGCGCAGTCGAGCGACTTACGACGTGGCGGGCGACAGGGGGAGCCGCTACCACGAGACCTGCTCGCGGTCCTTCCAGAGGCGGCCCGCTGGACTCCCGGGCGTAAACCGGGCGAGCCAGACCGGCGTCTCGGCCCCCTTCGACGGCGACCGAGGGGCATCGTCGCCGCCCATGTCCGTACTCACCCAGCCCGGAGAGACGGCGTTCGCGATGAGCCCCTCGTCTCCGTACTCGCTGTCGAGATACGCCGTCAGCCCGCCGACGCCGACTTTCGACAGTCGGTAGGCCGGGTAGCCGAGGCGACGCGAACGGAACACGCGGTCGGTGTCGATCGTCGGCCGACCGTCCGCCGAGCACGGTCACGGAGCGTGTGCGGCGTTCAAGTGACTGAAGACCGAAGCGAAGCCGTGACCGACGACGCGTTCCACCCAGATGAGACCGGCGTACCGACCGTTTCGTGCACCCGCTGTGGGCGCGAGTGGGACCTCGACCACGAACTCGACGACCTCAACGCCGGCAACCGCGCGGTCGAGCAGTTCGCGCTCGATCACGAGCGTCACACCGGCCACTACCCCGACGACGTGACCCCGTGGACCGTCCGGTGTCAGCGGTGCCCGGACGGCGAGCGGTTCCTCTCGGAGCGGCCCGCGCGTCGCTGGGCGACGACACACGCCCGACATACGCGTCACACCGTTCGCGTCGAGGCGCCAACGGGTGCGGAGGACGTGATCGCCGCCGAGGACGACGACTCCGGTTCGTGAGAGCCGGCAGTCGTGCGGTCGTCTTTCCGAGCACCCGTGTGGTCGTTTAGCCGGGCCCGAGCGCCGCAATGTCGGCGCCGACCGCGGCCCGAGCGTCAGCCGGGTTCGGGTCGCTGTCGGCCAGATGCGTCCATTCGCAGGCGGGCAGCGTCGAGACGTGGTCCTCGATCGCCGCTCGGTACGGTGCGGCGGCCGCGATGCCGTCGCTTGCCCCCCAGATGTCGTCGATAACGGTTCGCGAGTCGATACGGATCTCGACGGTCGCCGGGTCACAGCGCGCAGCCAACGCCTCGAGTCCGAGGTGGAGGGCAGCGTACTCGGCGGTGTTGTTCTCGGCGTTCGACCCGACGGGCCGCCCCAGCTGCGCGAACGGTCCGTCGTCGGTCCGAAGCACGGCACCCGCTCCGGCCGGCCCGGGGTTCCCGCGAGAGCTCCCGTCGACGTAGAGCACGACGGCGGCGTCGTCGAGGTCGCGGCGGCGCCCTCCCGCGGGCGGCGGGTCGGCGTCGAGTACCGTTTCGACTGCCGACCGGATCTCGCTGTCGGTCGTTTCCGGGTCGAACAACCCCCCGTACCCGACGACCGCGGCGTCGATCGCGTCGATGGCGCGACGCATCTCGTAGCCGTACCGCGCGAGGACGTCGTCGACCCGACAGGCGAGCGGCGAGAGCGTCGCCGTAGGGAGGCGATCCATGCTATCGGTTGCCGCGATTCCGTGCTTGGTCCCGGTACATCAACGGTGTTGCATTGGGACAGAACGCACAAAAACACGAGGGCGCGGAGCGTTCAGTGGCGGTCGTTGAAATCGGCGCGGCGTTGAAGGGCGCGCTTACGGCTTCCGCTCTGGAGCCGATCTCAGGCCTCCTCACGCCAGCGGAGTGACTGGCGGTTCAGTGCTGAGACGGCGGGCGCTCCCGATGCGAGCATTCGATCGGCGATCGCGATCGCCTCTCGCAACTCCGCTGCCGACAGCTGCTTGTACGCGGGTGACCCATCGACGTGGTCGTACCACGCGTCCTGAAACACCGCGTCCAAGACGACGCGGGCGAAGCAGTGGTCGTCTCGGATCGGCCACGAGTCGCCCTGTCGCGCCCGCTTCGGGAGCTCTTCGGTGACCTTTCGGGTGTACGCGGCGCGGAGTCCAGTGAGGTCGTGGCCGTCGAGGCTCTGCTGTCCCATCGCTACCAACTCGTTCGAGCCGAGGCGTAAGATGCCTTGCGCTGCCGGGGAGGGAAACCGAGTCAGACGCCCGTCGAGTACCGCAGAATACCCGCGATGCCCCCGAACGCGTCGAGCAGCTGTTCACCCTTCTCGAAGTCGGTCGAGATGAACTTGGTGTCGGTGCCGCGCTGTTCGGCGATCGCCATCAGATGCTCGATCACGTCCTCGCGCTCGTCGACGTCGGCCTCCTCGCCGCACTCCGAGCACTCGTGAGACGGAGTGGAGTGTCGCGCGTCGACGACCTCGTACTCGTCGTGACCGTTGGAGCACTCGTAGACGACCACGTCGGAACGGAGGTCCTCGGAGATGAGCAGGCGGTCGACGGAGCCCATGATCAGGTTCCGACGGGTCTGCTCGAAGCCGTAGGTGGCCTCTTCGCCGGTGTTGAGCTTCTTGAAGAACTCGTCCATGTGGCGTTTATCCTCGACGATCTCCTGGTCGGCGAGCGCCTCGCTGGCGTTGTCGACGAGGTCTTTCAGGCCGGACTCGTCGGTGTACGCCACGTCGAACTTGCCGAGCACCTTGTCCTGCAGTTCGTGGTGGAGGTAGTCGCCGTCGAGGAACTCGTCTTTCGTCGGGGAGGGGCCGCCGACGAGGATGCCGTCGAGCTCGTGGCGCTTGTCGACGAACAGGTCGTCGGCCATCCCGGCGACCTCTTGGTAGAAGTTGTCGATAGCCTCCAGCCGCAGCCGGGCGAACCGCTGTGCGGACTGACCCCCTTTCCGCTGTTTACCGGGGACGAGCGAGGAGGCGGACTTGACGGGCTCGACCCGCTTACCCTTCAGCCAGCCGACGTTGGCCTCGCGGCGGTCCAAGACGATGAGCCCGAACAGTCCGGAGTCCTCCAGCATGTGTTCGAGCGGCTCGGTGAGGAACGCGGAGTCGCAGTGGTACCGGAACGACTCGACGGGCTGGGGCGGCGACTCAAGCGTCCGGGTGACCATGTCGGTCTGGCCGCCGCCGGCGTCGATCGCGCCCGAGAAGATGACCATCCCCTTTTCCGGCGGGTAAGTGTCGTAGTAACGGAGGCGGTCCTTGATCGACGTGAGCGCGTCCTGGACGGCCGTCCGCGTCTGCTTGGACTTGATGTTGGACGCCTCGCTGTGTTCTTGCGTGACGTGGGCGACCACGTCGGAGACCTGCCGATCCTCGGGGATGTAGATGGTGACGAGCTGCGTGCCGGAGCCCTCGAAATCGCGGAGCTCCTCGATGACCTTGCGGAATTCGTACTTCCGCCGGTCGTCGCTCGCCTCTTGGGCGTCGCTACTCATTACCCGAACTACGGCGGCGTGCGTGTAAGTAAGCTTTGACCTCCTCGCCAGCGCGATAGTACCGGATCGCATGGACGGTCGACCGCGGTGTTGTTTATAAACGAGATGCGGTGGCGCGCGCCTGCGAGCGCCCGAAGGGTGCGAGCAGCGCCGCGCGAGGGAGTCGCGAGCGGAGCGAGCGACCGAAGCGCGCAGCGAGCGTGCGCCGCCCTCGCGGCTGGGGCTTTGGAGCGGTTCGCTACCGCTCCGCCAGTACCCATTTATAAACGGTGTAGCAACGACGGCGGGAAGCGCGCAACACTGTCGACGGCGACACTCCAACCGGAACCAGGTGAGTTATCGCCCCGTTCCTACATCGAGTCGGGCGCTTCGACCCCGAGCACGTCCAGGGCGTTCGCCATCGTGTGCTTCGCGGCGGCGACGAGCGCGACGCGGGCCGCCCGCAGCTCGTCGTCCTCGGCGGTCACGACCGGGCACTCCCGGTAGAAGGCGTTGTACGCGTCGGCGAACTCGCGGGTGAACGTGGCGATCCTGTGCGGCTCCAAGTCGTCCGCCGCCGCCTCGATCGCGGCCGGGAAACGGGCGACCTCGCGGAGGAGGTCGCGCGCCGCGTCGGTCTCGAAGACCGCGGCGTCGACGTCAAGCGCGTCGGGGTCGACGACAGCCTCGCCCTCGGCCCCACCGTCTCCTTCCGCGTCCGCCGTCACGCCCGGCACCTCGACGCCGGCGGCGGCCGCCTCGTCTAAGATTCCGCAACAGCGCGCGTGGACGTACTGGACGAACGGAGCGGACTGCCCCTCGAAGTCGAGCGCGTCCTCCCACTCGAAGGTGATCGCCTTCGCGGGCTGTTTCGAGACGATGTCGTACCGGACCGCGCCGATCCCGACCTCATGGGCGATGCGCTCGACGTCCTCCTCGGTGAGGTCGTCGTCGCGGATGCGGTCGTCCATCCGCGTTACAACCGCCTCGCGGGCGCGGTCGATCGCCTCGTCGAGCAGGTCGTCGAGCATCACGCCGGTGCCCTGTCGGGTCGACATCTTCCCGTCTGGGAGGTTCACGTACGAGTAGATGACGTGACCGAGCCGGTCGGTGTCGTTACCGAGCAGTTCGAGGGTCGCATCGAGCTGGTCGGCCTGCAGCTTGTGGTCCTCGCCGAGCACGGTGACGGCCTGGTCGTAGTTCGCGAACTTCCACTCGTGGTGGGCCAGATCGCGGGTGGTGTAGAGGCTCGTGTCGTCCGAGCGCAGGAAGACGAGGTTCTTGTCGATCCCCCACTCGTCGAGCTCCAGCTGCCACGCGTCCTCCTCGTAGACGGCCTGGTCGGTCTCCTTGAGCCGCGCGGCGACGTCGTCGGTGGAGCCGTCGCGCATGAACCGCGTCTCCTTGACGAACTCGTCGAACTCCGCGGGGAGGCGGGCGAGACACGCCTTCATCCCGCCGAGGACGGTGTCGACGACCTCGCCGACGCGCTCGTACGTCTCCTCGTCGCCGGCTTCGAGGCCCTGCAGGATCGCGGCGATCTCCGCCTCGGCGGCCTCGACGGCCTCGTCGTCGGCCGCCTCCAGGTACGAATTCCCCTTACGGTAGTACCGGACGAGGTCGTACTCGGCGCGATCACGGGCGGGTTCGTCCTCCAAGTCCGCCTCGTCGAACCGCTCGTACGCCCACGTGAACACCGCCATCTGGCGGCCCGCGTCGTTGACGTAGTAGTGGCGGTCAACGTCGTAGCCCGCGTACTCCATGAGGTTCGCGACCGCGTCGCCGACGATCGGGTTGCGCGCGCGACCGACGTGGACCGGGCCGGTCGGGTTCGCGCTCGTGTGCTCGACGACGACCGAGGTGTCCCGATCGGGGAGCGCGCCGTACCCCGCGTCGGGGGCGGCCACGTCGAGCGTGTCGACGAGGTAGCGCTCGCCAGCGTGGAAGTTGACGTACGGCCCGGCGGTGTCGACCGCGTCGAGGTAGTCGTAGCCGTCGATGTCGACCGCGTCCGCGACCGTCGCGGCCACGTTGGGGGGCGCGTCGCCGACCTCGCCCGCGAGCCGAAAGGCGACGCTGGAGGCGAGCGTCGCGTCCATGTCGTCGGGCGGGCGTTCGATACCGAGGTCGTCGGTCGGGAGGTCGAGCGACGCGAGCGCCTCGTCGAGCGCGTCGGCCACCTCTGACCGGAACTGCCTGAACATACCGTCCGTTCGTCGGTCGGCCTAAAAGGCCCTTCCGAAGCGGCGTGAGGGAGGGGAGGCGTGAGGCTGCGGTTGCGGGGCGGGACTCAAAGAGGCAGCCGTGAGGACGACGCAGGCGTTCACGAGAGCCCCGCTCTCGTGAGCCAATCAGAATGCTCTGCGTTCTGATGACGACGTAAGCACTGCAGGGAGCGAGCGACGCGAGCAACCGAAGCGCGCAACGAGTGTGCGTCGTCCTCACGGCTAGGGCTTTGGAGGTGTTCACCGTCGGTCCTCACACAATCACCTATAAACGATTCCCAAAAGACTCGAAGCAGTCTACCGCACCGCCATCACCAACGATAACGTATCCGTATCAGACGATCTCGTCGATCAGCTCGCGCGCGCTCCGCCGAACCGCCGCGTCGCTCTCGATCGACGGCTCCCAGCCGAGGTCCGAAAGCTGCTCGATCGACAGGCGCATCTTCGGCACGTCGCCGGTCCAACCGCGGTCGCCGCCGGTGTAGCTGTACTCGGGATCGACGCCGAGTTCGTCGCTCACGATGTCGGCGATATCGGTGACCGACGTGGTCGTCTTCGTCCCGAGGTTGTAGACGTTCAGGTCCTCGTCGGCATGCTCGACGACGTGCTGGATGGCGTCGACGCACTCCGAGACGTGCATGTACGACTTCTCCTGTCGCCCGTCGCCGAGGATCTCGAGCTCGGACGGATCCGCGTCCAGCTTCTGGATGAAGTCGGGGATCACGTTCCCGCGCTGGTGGGGCCCGACGATGTTCGCGAAGCGAAACACCCACGACTGGACCTCGTACGAGTGGGCGTGCGTCGAGATCAGCGCCTCGTCGGCGAGCTTCGAGGAGCCGTAGATGGAGATGGGTTCGAGGGGTCCGTACTCCTCCGGCGTCGGTCGGGGCGCCTCGCCGTACACCGTCGAGGAGGAGGTAAAGGCGAGCCGGTCGACGCCGACCTCGTGCATCCGCTCGATGACGTTGTACGTCATCGCCGTGTTCGCCTCGAACAGCTCCCGGTCGTCGTCGTAGTTCGTGTCGGTGTAGGCGGCGAAGTGGAAGACGATGTCGAGGTCGCCGGTGACCGCGTCGGCGACGTCGTCGGGATCGGTGAGGTCTGCCTTGATAAAGTCGGCACCGCTCGGGACGCGCTCAGGGTCGCCCTTCGAGAGGTCGTCGGCGACGCGGACCGTCGCGCCGCGGTCGAGGAGTTGAGCCGCGAGGTGGCTCCCCACGAGCCCCGCGCCCCCCGTGATGAGTGCGGTCGAATCGGTGAGGTCCATACGCCCCCGTGAGGCGGAGCGCGGTAAGTACGTGTGGAATCGGCGCGTGGACCGAAATCGGATCGGGGGCCAGTCGTCGGCCGCTGCTCGATAGCGTGCGAATCGGTCCGACGTTCAGCGTGCCCGATATGACTGCGTGAGGCCTCCGCGGTGGATTAGTTCCAAGGCCCGAGCCGTCGGCACGTGGCGCCGGCTACCAGAGGAGCGTCGTGCCTCGCTGCCGATCGCTTATAAATGGCTGAGTACGGATCGACGTTGACCACCTCAGACCTCCCCAGCCTCGGCGGACGGCCCGGCGCGGGCGGAGCCGCGCCGGACCGCCGCCTCCCTCGCGGGCACCTCGCGGCCGCTTATAAGCGGCCGCTCGGAGGCGCGCCACCGCAGATAGATGATCGACCGACCTACAGCCCCTCTCTCCCGCCCTCCTGCGCGAGGATGACGACCATCGAGAGTCCGGAGATGACGAGCAGGATGAGCGTGGGGACGACCGCGTACTGGTAGAGCGCCGTCTCCTGTGCGCGCCAGATCTGCGTGACGATCGTCTCGAACCCGGACGGTCGGAGGATCAGGGTAACGGGGAGTTCCTTCATCGTCGTGAGGAAGACCAGGGCGGCACCAGCAACGATCCCGGACCGCGTGAGCGGGAACGTCACGCGCCGGAACGCCCCCATCGAGGACTCGCCGAGAGTCCGACCGGCCTCGACGAGCTTGGGGTCGACCCCGAGGATCGACGTCCGCGTCGAGCCGACGACCTGCGGCAGAAAGCGGACGACGTACGCGAACACCAACAGCGGGATGGTCTGGTAGATCGCCGGGAAGTACCCGGAGCCGAAGTAGACCAACGCGAGCGCCAACACGATCCCGGGGACGGCGAACCCGACGTACGTCGCTCGCTCGAACAGCGCCGCCAGCGGCGAGTCGTGGTTCGCGGCGAAGTACGCGACGGGGAGCGCCGCCAGTCCGGCGACGACCGCGGCGGCCGCCGCGACCGAGACGGAGTTGACCACCTGAATCGGTTCGAACGCCATCGAGGGGCGACGCCCCGCCTCGGAGCGAACGAGCCACAGGAGCAGGATCCAGAGCGGGACGAGGAGCGCGACCCCGGCTACCGACGCGGGCAACAGCGTCGCCGGCCAGCGCCACCGGCCGAGGCGCACGGGGCGATCGGTGGTCCCCGCGTCGTCGCCCGGTGCGTCTCGATTCGAACGGACCTGCCACTCTAAGGCGAGTACGACGAGCACGACCGCGAGTAGCTGGAGGGAGAGCAGCGCGGCGTAGTCCCGGCCGAACGCGTTGTACTCGACGTAGATCTGCCGGGTGAACACCGGGAGTCGCATGATCGACGGCGTGCCGAAGTCCGAGACTGCGTACAGCGCCGCCAGCAGCGATCCGGCGGCGATCGCCGGGCGGATCACGGGGAGCGTCACCCGACGGAACGCCTCGATCCGGCCGTGGTTCAGCGTCCGGGCCGCCTCGATCAGCGTCGTGTCGAACGAGAGGAGGGCCGCCCGCGTCGTCAGGTAAACGTACGGGTACGTGTACAGGGTGATGACGAGAATCGTTCCCGAGAGCCCGTACACTTCCGGAAATCGTTCGATTCCCAGCGGCGCGAGCACGTCGTGGAACTCTCCCTGCGGGCCGAACGCGGAGACAAACGCGAACGCGCCGACGTAGCTCGGCACGACGAGCGGGAGCGCGGCGACGACGGACCAGAACCGACGGAACGGAAGGTCGGTGCGGGCGGTGAGGTACGCCAGCGGGACGCCCAACAGGATCGAGAAGACCGTGACGCCGCCCATCAGCAGCAGGCTGTTGAGCAGCACCTCGGCGGTGCCCGCGCTGAACAACAGCTCCATCGCTCTCGCTCGCTCGACGGTGACGGCCTCGATCACCAGCCACGCGAGCGGGAATACCATCGTCGCAGCGATGGCCGCGGACAGCAGGGTCAACCCCAGCGGGAGGCGATCGTCGCTGTCGGTCAGGAAATCGCGGATCCGGCGTGTCAGGCTCATGGTCCGGAAGGGAATACGTCTCGAAAGGAAGCGGCTCCGATGGTTAGCAGTTCCGATCGGGTCGTCGATCGGGTCCGACGGATATAATAGTTTAGGGAAGCCTAAACTGAATATGGAACTGACGCGGCGCGACGCGGTGGCCGCGCTGGCCGCCGTCGGCGCGACCGGCGGGGTCACCGTCGCGGTCCGGCACGCGGGCGATGGTCCGGACGACGGCAGCGGGGCGGCCGACGCCGGTGACAGAGGCGACGCGCTCCCCGACGAGGCGACCGTCCGCGCGTCGATGACCGCGGTCGCGGCGGTCCTCTACCCGAGCGAGATCGAGGGCGTCGAGGCGTTCGTCGACCGTTTCCTCGACGGGCGGCTCGACGGATCGGCCCATGCCGAGGGAGTCCGCGCCGCGGTCGGCGAGCTGGACGACGCGGCTCGCTCGTGGCACGGCGCACCGATCGCCGAGCTCTCCGAGAGCGACCGCGATCAACTCCTCCGAGAGATCGGCGCCGACACCGCCGAGGAGGATTCGGACGGGACGCTCGCGGAGCGCGCGCGCTACTACGTCGTCAACGAGCTGCTGCTCGCGCTGTACGCCTCGCCGACCGGCGGCGAGCTGGTCGGGTTGGAGAACCCGCAGGGACACCCCGGCGGGACCGAGAGCTACCGGCGGGGGCCGCGATGAGCGCGGGAGACGCGATCCGCAACGTCGACCGAACCCCGGTCGCCAACGCGGACGTCTGCGTCGTCGGTGCCGGACCTGCGGGCGCGCTCGTCGCCGATCGGCTGGCAGCCGACCATGAGGTGGTCGTCCTCGACGCCGGCCCCCGGTTCGACCCCGCGGATCGTCTCTCGCGCCAGGAGCGAGCGATCCGGCCGAGCTACGACCGGCCCGACGTCTGGGACGTCGGCGGCGAGCGCGACGCGCACGCCAACTCCGGCGAGTGGTTCTACCCGCTGAACCACGCCCGCGTCAAGGGGATCGGCGGGTCGACGCTCCACTGGCAGGGAATGGTGATGCGGCTCCACGAGGACGACTTCGACTCCGAGACGGAGCGCGGCGTGGGCGCGGACTGGCCGATCGACTACGCCGACCTCCGGCCGTACTACGCCGAGGCGGAGCGGGAACTCGGCGTCGCGGGCGCCTCGGACAACCCCTACGCGCCGCCGCGCGAGGAGCCACACCCGATGCCGGCGTTCGAGCCGTCCTACAGCGACTCCCTGTTCGCGGAGGCGTGTGAGGAGCTGGAGATCGACATGCACTCGGTGCCGAACGCGCGCAACTCGGAGCCGTACGACGACCGCTCCGCCTGCGTCGGCTACGGCACCTGCCAGCCCGTCTGTCCGGCTCGCGCGAAGTACGACGCGACCGTCCACGCCGAGCGCGCCGAGGAGCGGGGCGCGACCGTCATCGACCGCGCTCCCGTGCAGCGGCTGGAGCACGACGCCGACCGCGTCACTGCCGCGGTGTACGCGACGCCCGACGGTGAGAAGCACAGACAGGAGGCCGACGTCTTCGTCGTCGCCTGCGGCGGGGTGGAGACGCCGCGGCTCCTCCTGCTCTCCGAGTCCGACGCGTACCCAGACGGTCTCGCCAACTCCAGCGGGACGGTCGGGAAGTTCTTCATGGACCACCTGTTCGCGGGCGTCGGCGGCACCCTCGACGAGCCGACCCGACAGAACCACGTCGGCTTCTACACCAGCGCGTGCGACCAGTTCTATGACGAGGCGGACGAGGAGCTCGCGCCGTTCAAACTGGAGTTCTTCAACTACGCCGGTCCCTCACCGGTCGAGCAGGCGCTGACCGGCGACGACTGGGGGGACGACCTCCTCGCGCGACTCCGCGACGGCTACGGCACCCACGTGGCGATGGGCGGGCTCGTCGAACAGCTCCCCCGGTCGGACAGCTACGTCGGGCTCGACTCCGACCGCACCGACGATCACGGCAACCCCGTTCCCGAGGTTCACTGGAACGTCGGCGATCGCGCACTCCAGACCATCGAGCGCGCCAACGAGATCCAGCGGTCGGTCCTCGAAGAGTTGGGCGCCGAGATCGAGTGGGTCGCCGGCCCCGACGCGACCGGCCCCGCCTACCACCACATGGGAACGACCCGGATGAGCGCGGACCCCGACGCGGGCGTCGTCGACGCCGACTGCCGGACCCACGACCTAGACAACTGCTGGATCGCCTCCAGCGGCGTCTTTCCCACGAGCGGCGCGATGAACCCCACGCTCACGATCGCCGCGCTGGCTCTACGCGTCGCTGACGACGTCGAGCGCCGGCTTTGACACTACTTTAGGTAAACCTAAAAACTCAAGTAGGTGGGGCGGCCCGTACGATGTAATGAGCGGATCACTCACCGCGAACGGGTCAGCTGACGAGATCGAGGGGACGGAGAACGGGGCGGCTGACACGATTGAGGAGGGCAACGAGCACTACACCTTCGACGACATGAGCGTCGTGATGGGGACGTACAACGAGGAGGAGGCGATCGGAACCGTCCTCTCCGACATCGACGAGGTCACCGGCGGGCGCGCCGAGGTCGTCTGCGTCGACGGCTCCTCGGACCGAACGCCCGAGATCGCCCGGGAACACGGCGCGCGCGTCATCGAACAGGAGCCGCAGGGGTACGGCGTCGCCGTCCGCGAGGCTATCTTAGCGCCCGACCGCCCGGTCGTCGTCACGACCGACTGCGACGACACCTACCCGATGGAGGAGCTCCCGGAGTTCCTCGAAGCGATCAACGACGGCGCCGACGTCGTCAGCGGCGACCGCCTCTACCACGGGGCCGACGCGATGCCCGCGTTCAATCGCCTCGGCAACCAGGCGTTCGCGGCCGTCGCGTCCGTCCTGATGGGCGAGCGCGTCCACGACACCACCACCGGCATGCGCGCGTACCGCCGCGAGGTCGTTCGGGAGATCGGCTGGACCGAGAACACCGGCCTCTCCGCCGAGCTGCTCATTCGCCCGCTGATGCGCGGCCGCGACGTGCGCGAGCGCCCGATCGACTACGCCGAGCGCCTCGGCGAGACGAAGCTCGACCCGATCGATGGCGGCATCGCCATCGCGAAGTCGATCGTGACGGTGTGTCTCGAAGAGCAGCTGCGGCGGCTCTGAGCGGGAACCGTCCGGAAATCGGGAGGAGATTCTTTTCGCCGGCAACGCCGACCGCCGACAGCGACGTGGTACTTAAATAGAACTGCGGTAGCGACGACTATTTATAAATAGCCGCCAGCGCTTCACCGATCCCCGTTCGCTTCAGCGTCCGTCTCGAAGACTACCCACTCCGCGTGGGCGTCCGGATTCGCGGGGAGATACGTCCCCTCGGTGCCGCACTCGGTGACCAGCCGGCACACCGAGCGCTCCGGCGGCCAGACGACTTCGACGCGGTCACCGTCACCCGCGGCCCGGACCGTCGCCGCCTGCCGGTACGTGAACGTCGAGCCCGCCGGGTCGACGAGCGTCACCGTCACGATCACCTCGTCGCCCTCGGGGTCGATCGGGACCGTCGCGTTCGGCGCACCGGCCAGACGGACCCCGTCAGAGGCGATCGACCAGTCGACGGAGAGCGAGCCGTCGAGATCGTCCACCGCGTAGCGGCCGAACTCGTCGCCGCCCACAGCCACCCCGCCGACCGTAATCTCCTCGTCACCGCCCCGCTCCGTCTCCACCCGAACCCGTGCGCTCTCGACGCGCTCGGGGACGCCGACGGTCGTCGTCGCGCCGATCCGCGCCCCCTCCCGCACGTCGAGTGATTCGAGCTTGGGAGTAACATGGCGGTTCGGGTTCGGCGTCCACACTCCCCGGTACGCGTACCGTTGAAGCTCGCGGTCGGGGTACGCGTCGATCACCGCGAAGTCCTCGGCCGGATCGCGGTCGAGCGCGTACACCACCGGCCCGTCCAGCCCGGGCTCGTTCCGAAGCGGCTGGAACGGGTGGCCGAGCCACTCTCCGTACGGGGTGGGGATGAACACGAGATCGTCAGCGAACGACGCCGACTCGATCGGCTCGTAGGCCGCCTCGTACTTGTCGGCGTACGCCGTGTGCCGGTCGAGCGGTGCCTCGACCGCGGCGGCAGCACCGAGCGCTCCGCCGAAGAGCGCGAGTACCGCGACCGCGACGACGACCCCCTGCGCCGCTCCCGGCGTGGCCCGAGAGGCGAGCCGTGCGCGGAGCCGAGAGAGCCCCCGGCCGCCGGCGACGACGGCGACGCCACCGAAGACCGACAGCGGGACGAGGAGATCGAAGTGGTAGAACGGCCCGAAAGCCGCGACCAGTCCGTCGGTCGGGTCCGAGAGCGTCGCGAGGAGGTTGTTCGTCCCCCAGAAAAAGAGGTTCCCGACGGCGACGGAGACGACGACGCCGGCGAGCAGGAGCCCGGCGGTGCGCTCGAAGCGTCGGTCGGCGATCGCGTTGTCGTCACCATCGCCACCACCGACCCCGAACGCGCGCCGTCCGGACAGCCACCGCCGCGCCGCCAGCCCGCCCCCGACGAGCGCGAGCAGCGTCCCGAGCGGGCCGGCGACGACCCAGCGCGTGGCGAGGTACCACAGCGCGTATCCGTTCGAGCGGAGCGCCAGTTCGGGCGTGTAATCCTCGCTGTGGCCGAGAATCCGTCGCTCGCCGAACCCGGGACCGTCCATCGGCGCGAACGCTTCGTACGGGAAGGTGAGGAGCGATCCGGTCATCCGGAGGTTGTACGCGAGGGTAACGCCCACAAAGAGGGTGCCGAACAGCGCCGTGAGCCCGTGACGGCGGACCGACTCGGGAAGCGAGAGCGGCGGAATCCCGGCTTCCCGGAGCCCGACGGCGACTCCAGCCAGCGCGTGCACGATAAAGGGCGCCGCGAACAGCACCGCCGTGAACGGCCGGGCGAAGAAGGCGAGCCCGATCGCGACGCCCGCGAGCCCGGCGAGCGGGAGCGACCGGTCGCGGACGCCCCGGAGATACGCGACCGCGAACAGCAGGTTCAGGAACGTCGTCGGCGCGTACGGGAGGAACACCGAGGACGTGACGAGCGCCAGCGGCGAGGCCGCGAAGAGCACGGCGGCCGCGAGGCCGACCCGCCGGTCGAACGCTGCCGCGCCGAGCAGGAACACGAGCGCCGCGTTGCCGGCGGCGACGACCGCGAGCGTCACCCGCGGCTCGCCGAACAACGCCAAAGAGACCGCGAACATCGCGGCTGGAACGGGGTTGTACTTCGGGTAGAGCCGGCCGCCGTCCTCGATGAAGAACCACGGATGGACGGCGTCGGCCAGCGTGCCGGCGTGGATCTCGAGCTGGCCGGAGAGCAGCAGCGCGGCCTGGGTGAGATACACGCCCTCGTCGTGGTTGACGGAGTGGTACCGGAACAACGTCGCCGCGATACCGAAGGTGAGCAGACCCGTCGCGACGGCGACGAAGACAGCCGCCAGCGTCAGGCGGTCCGCTCGAGCGAGCCGGACGCGACCGCGACTGGCCAGTCGGCATGCGAGCGTGCGGAGGCGGGGAGGGACGGCGAGCGACGACACGGAAGTCGGTGGGGCGAGCCTACACCTCGACGCCGGCCTCGCGCATGAGGTCGATCGTCGGTTCCAGATCGGACAGTTCCGTCAGGTCGATGTCGGGCACGTTGAGCTCGTCGATCGTCGGCAGGTCGCCGATCGGTTCGACATCGGGAATGAGCGGGTACTCGAACGTCGTCCGGGCGAAGTAGTCCTGCGCCTCGGCCGACAGCAGGTGACGGACGAAGTTCTCGGCGAGGGTCACGTCGGACGCCGTGTCGACGACGGCGGCGCCGGCGACGTTGAACACCGCGCCGGCGTCGCCGCTGGTGAAGGCCGTGCCGATCGACGCCTCCGGGCTGCCGTCGAGGACGCGCTGGATGTAGTAGTGGTTCGTGAACGCCGCGTCGACCTCGCCGTCGGCGATCGCCTGACAGGCGGCAAACTCGTCCGGATAGTTGCTGATTCCGGACTCAACCACGGACTCCAGCCACGCCAGCGTCGCCTCCTCGCCTTCGATGAGCCGCATCGCGGTGACGAAGGCCTGACAGGAGCCGTAGGAGGGCGCCCAGCCGAGGCTGCCGGCGAACTCCTCCGGGTACGCCATGATGTCCTCGGGGAGCTCGTCCGCGGAGAACTCGTCGGTGTTGTACGGGACGGTACGGGCGCGTCCCGACGTGCCGATCCACTGCTCGGTGCGGAACTCCGAGCGGATCATGTCGGTGATTTCTGAGGAAAGCGCTTGGGTGCGCCCCTCGTTAGCGAGCGCGCCGAGCGAGCCCGCGTTGACCGAGTAGAACACGTCGGCCGGCGACCCCTCTCCCTCGTTGGCGATCTGGTTGACGAGGTCGGTGGAGCCGCCGTACCGGACGGTCAGATCGAAGTCGTCGTACTGGTCTTCGATGTACTCGACGAGTTCGCCGACGAGGAACTCGCCGCGACCGGAGTACACTGTGAGCTCGCCCTCCAGGTCAGGCATCTCGGCGATAGGGGTGCCACCGGGGAGTCCGCGTCCCTCGCGCCCGGAGCCGATCTGTCCGACCGATCCGTCGCCGCCGTTGTCGCCGTCGTCACCGTCACCGTCGTCCGTATCGTCGCCCGTACAGCCCGCGAGCCCGGCAGCGCCGAGCGCGCCCGTGGCCGCGAGGAATCGTCGGCGGTCTACGTCGTCTGGCAGGTTGTCGATCATATGTTTTAGGCTAACCTAAATGCTTTTAGTGGTGTCGGTTCAGTCGTCCGCGACCGCCGGCGTTCGGCGGATCGCGTCGAGGCAGTCAAGCCAGTCGCGCATGTGTTCGCCGACGTGGGTGAAGAACGCACCGTTCCGGTACTCGTCGAACTCGCCGTCTGCGAGTCGGTCGGCCATCGCGTCGTAGGCCGCGGCGTAGCCGTCGGCGTCCGCGCCCGCGTCGCGAATCAGCTCCCAGAGATGCTCGTTGAGCTCGAGCCCGGCGACCTCGTTGTGGAGGTCGTCGAACGTCGAGCGGGCGGCCTTGTTGTGCTCACACAGCGGGCCGCCGTTGTAGATCCGCTTGCCGAGCACGTCGCAGGCGCGTTTTAAGAACACGCCCGACCAGATGTCGTCGAACCGGCCGACCTCCCACTCGTTGTCGTCCATCGGGAGCTGGTAGAACGCCGGGATCACCTCGCGGCGGAACGCGAGGTTCATCGAGCAGACCGTGAGGTAGTTGTCGCGCGCGGCGACAAAGTCATCGCCGAAGTCGTCGGCGGTCGTCCGGGTCTGCGCCTGGCCCTCTAAGTCGCCGTCCATCAGAATTCGGACGGCGTCGAGGTCGGGGACGTTCGTCCACAGGCCCTGCGAGGCGACGACCTCGCCGGACTCGACCTCGACCGTGTCGGTCTCGACCGTCTCGTTCATCGCCGAGTACGGGTACCCGCGAGGGTAGAGACCGTGCTCGTCGGCGTTCTGGTAGAGGACGTTGACCCAGTTCTTGTCAGAACGAACCCGCTCGATCTCGCCCTCGAACGCGAGGTTCTCCATGTGACGCCCGAAGTAGTCCTCGTCGTCGTGCGGGAGCGTGTCGTCGTCGATGAACAGGCCGTACTCGAAGGAGTCGTGGGCCCACATGTAGAGGAGCCCGAAGCTCGTCTCGGCGTGGCTCGCGGCCGGGACGACGTGTCCGTACTCCGCGACCCCGTTGGCCTCGTACCACTCCTCGCGCCGAGTGCCGTCGAACACCTCGCCCGAGACGTCGAGGTCGTCGAGCATCGAGCGCATCTCCTCGGCGTCACAGAAGTCCTCGGTGACGAGCACGAAGTGAAGTCGGGAGACATTGAATCCGTGCTCCCGGGCGTTCGCGACGTACTCGCGGAGACACTCGTACTCGCGGATCGTGGGAACGATCACGCAGATGTCTCGGCTCGCGGCGTCTCGGCGTCGTTCTTCCATGTTCCAAAGTTTTTAGGTTAGCCTAAAAGCCTGACGGTCCGGGACTCGACAACTAGCGTTCTCGATCATCGTCCGATATCGCATCATCGTCGACCATCCCCCCGTCGGCCCTCGCTGAAGGCGCCGACTGGCCGTCAACTGCGGGACCGGCCGTCGGCGAGAGGCCGAGTGCGAGCGCCGTCACCCCGCCGCCGGCGAGCGTGACGGCGTTTTTCAGCGCGTGGTCGAGGATCGCCGCCGCGAGCGCCGTCTCGACGGGCAGCCCCGTCGCGCTCACGACGAGGCCGGTGAACGCCGCCTCGTACAGCCCGATACCGCCCTGCGAGAGCGGGAGCACCTTCGCGAGGTTGCCGACGCTGACCGCGAGCGTCCCGACAACGAGCAACGTCGGCGTCGGGACGAGCACCCCGATTCCGCCCGTGAGCGCGGCGAGCACGAGGACGGCCGTGAGCACGTCGAGCGTCCAGACGACGACGCTCCAGAGGAACACCGCACCAAGGCGTCGGGGGGTGGTGGCGACAACCCGAACCGAGGAGCCGAACCGGACGGCGGCGTCGACGACCCGCGAGAGGCGCGGCCGCGCGACTCGGGCGCGAAGCGCAGGACCGAATTGGCGGTCGCTCCGGGCGACCGCGGCGGTCACAACGGACGAAACCCCAGCGACGACGGCGATACCGGCCGCGGCTGCGAGGGCGGTCGACGGCGCGACGGCGCCGACCGACTCGCCCGACCCGGGCGACCGACCGGTCAGGAGCAAACCCCCGAGCGCGACGCCGCCGAGGACGCCAATCGCCACGAGGTCGAACGCGCGCTCGACCGCGAGCGAGGCGACGCCGGTCGGGTAGGGCACGTCGCGCCGCTCCTTGAGGAGGTACGCACGGACCCCGTCGCCGGCCCGCGCGGGGATCACGAGGTTCGCGGTCTGGCTCGCGAACACGGTCGCGGTGAGAAACCCGACCCGGCAGCGCCGCCCCATCGCCGCGAGCACGTCGGCGTATCGCCGCCCGCGGACCGGCCACGAGAGGAGATAGACGACGATGGCCGCGCCGAGAAGCGCGGGGTCCGCCGCTACCGCCGCCGTGACCACCGCGTCGGCGTCGAGGGTTCGGAGCACGACGACGACGCCGACCGCGAGAACCGCGAGCGTCCCGAGAAGCGTGAGTAGCTCCCGCGAGAGGCGGCTCCGAATTCGACCTCGGACGGCACCATCAGCCATCAGTTCGGTAGGGTCTGCGAGGTCGTTCAGGGCACATACGTTGATTTAGGCCGGCCTAAAATATATAACACTGACGGTCTCCGTCGCTCCCGACGGCGGGTTCGGCGAATCGAGGGCATCGAGCCGCCGCCACACTGGCACTCCATCTCATCGACGCCGGTTCCAACACCACCGGAAATCGTTTGTGTGTAGAATTCGAAAGACAATACATGACTGGTAGCAAAATCGACGGTGACCCCGTCCGAATGTGGCTCGTCGAGCGCACCTACTCCGACGACGAGCAGAACATGGTGATCCTCACGTACGCTACCCCAGACGGCGAGCGCTACTTCCGGAAAGAGCGAGCGCTCACCTCTTTTACCGACGTCCGCGACACGACCGCCGCCGTCGACGCCGAGCCCGAGAACGTCGGCGCGGTCGACGACCCGGCCGACCGCGAGCGCTACGCGGCCGAGGCCGAGCGGATGGCCGAGACACACGACCCCGACGACGTGATCTGAGCCGTCGGCGGCGACGATCGCTCGGGCCGGGAGCGTCGACCGCCCGGCTCGCGACGGCCGCACAGCCTTTTGACCGCGCGGCTCCAACGACTCGTAGATGCGCGCGACGCTCGAAACGCTCGGAGTCACCCTCCTCGTCGGCGCGGTACAGGTCGCGCTCGGCGTCGTCGGACTCGCCGGCCTGTTCGTGCTGTCGACACCGCTCGCCGTCGCACCGTGGACCGTCGTCACCAGCGTGTACGCACACGGGTCGATCGGCCACCTGCTGGCGAACGCGCTCGCGCTGCTTCTCGTCGGCCCGCTCGTCGAGCGCCGGACCACACGCCGCCGCTTCCACGCGTTCGTGGTCGGAACCGGTGCGCTCGCCGGGGTCGCACAGGTGACGCTCGGCGGCGTGCTCGGTCCCTCGCCGGCCGTGCTGGGGATAAGCGGCGCCGTCTTCGCGCTCGGTGGCTACCTGCTCGCTGGCAACGTCGTGAGCGCGACGGTGTTCGATCGGCTGCGGCTCTCCGGTCGTGCGCAGTTCGCGCTGTTCGGGCTCGCCGCCGTCCTCCTCACCGCGACGACCGCGACGACCGCGGCGCCCGGCGTCGCGCTGATCGCTCACGGGGTCGGCGCGTTTTGCGGACTTGTCGCGGGGCGTGTGGGGCTGCTCGACGTGCAGTGACGGTGAGGAGAGAATTGGCGGACTGCGGCGCCGCTGGGCGCGTTTAAAAAACGAAAGGGTGAAAGAGAAATGCCCTAGCGCTTAGTCTTCGAGAACGATCTCGATGCTGACGTCGTTGGGCACTTGGACGCGCATGAGCTGACGGAGCGCGCGTTCGTCGGCGTCGATGTCGATCAGACGCTTGTGGACGCGCATTTCCCAGTGCTCCCACGTCGCCGTCCCCTCACCGTCCGGGGACTTTCGCGACGGGATCTCGAGCGTCTTCGTCGGCAGCGGGATCGGGCCCGACAGGGCGACTCCCGTCGAATCCGCGATCTCGCGGACGTCGTCGCAGATATCGTCGAGGTCCTCGGGGCTCGTGCCGGCGAGGCGGACGCGTGCCTGCTGCATCGATTATCGCTCGTTGACTTCGAGCACCTTGCCGGCCGCGATGGTCTGACCCATGTCGCGGATGGCGAAGCTGCCGAGTTCCGGGATCTCGCCGGACGGTTCGATGCTGAGGGGCTTTTGCGGGCGCACGGTGACGACCGCGGCGTCGCCGGACTTGATGAAGTCCGGGTTCTCCTCGGCGATCTCACCCGACGCGGGGTCGATCTTCTGGTTGATCTCCTCGATCGTACAGGCGACCTGCGCCGTGTGGGCGTGGAAGACCGGCGTGTAGCCGGCGGTGATGACGCTGGGGTGCTGCATGACGACGACCTGCGCCTTGAACGTCTCGGCGACGCTCGGCGGGTCGTCCGCGGGGCCACAGACGTCGCCGCGGCGGATGTCGTCCTTACCGAGACCGCGGACGTTGAATCCGACGTTGTCGCCGGGCTCGGCCTTGGGCACTTCCTCGTGGTGCATCTCGACCGTCTTCACTTCGCCGCCCACGTCGGACGGCTGGAAGGAGACGTTGTCGCCGGTGTTGAGGATCCCGGTCTCGACGCGTCCCACGGGGACGGTTCCGATGCCGGAGATGGTGTAGACGTCCTGAATCGGCAGGCGGAGCGGCGCGTCCGTCGGCGGCTCGGTCTGCGGGAGGTCGTTGAGCGACTCCAGCAGAGTGGGGCCGTCGTACCACGGGGTGTTCTCGGACGCCTCGGAGACGTTGTCGCCTTCGAACGCCGAGATCGGCACGAACGTCGTGTCGTCGGTCGCGAAGCGGACCTGATTGAGGAGCTCCTTGACCTCCTCGATGACCGCGTTGTACTTGGACTCCTGGTAGTCGACCAGGTCCATCTTGTTGACGCCGATGATGAGCTCGTTGATGCCCAGCGTGCGGGCCAGGAACACGTGCTCTCGGGTCTGAGGCGCGACGCCGTCGTCGGCCGCGACGACGAGCACCGCGTTGTCGGCCTGCGAGGCGCCCGTGATCATGTTCTTCACGAAGTCACGGTGGCCCGGGCAGTCGACGATAGTGAAGTAGTAGGTGTCCGTGTCGAACTCCTGGTGGGCGATGTCGATCGTGACGCCGCGCTCGCGCTCCTCGGCGAGGTTGTCCATCACGTAGGCGAACTCGAAGCCGCCCTTGCCCTTCTCTTCGGCTTCCTCGCGGTGCTGCTCGATTACGTGCTCGGGGACGCTCCCCGTCTCGAAGAGGAGGCGACCCACGAGCGTACTCTTGCCGTGGTCGACGTGGCCGATAATGGCCAGGTTCTGATGCGGTTTGTCACTCATGGGGTAATCACGCGCTAAGGCGCTCTGTGAGTAAGTTTCGGTAGATTCCACTAAAACGGTTTCGATACGCACTACAGACGATCGCGACGCCGTCGGGCGATTCTCGACAACGCGGGGCACGGGAGATCGACACACGACCCGGAGCGCGTTCCGGGCCGCAGTGGCGTAGTACGAGAGGCGAAACGCCCTACTCGAGCCGACCCACGTCTCCGAGGACCGCGCTCGCCGTCTCCGGACCGCCCGCACCCCGCCCGGAGATGTTGAGCCGGCCGGCGTGGGTGGTCTCGATCTGGACGATGTTCTGCGTCCCGGAGACCGCGAGCGTCCCGTTCTCGGGGACGAGCCGGGGCGCGACCCGGACCGTTTCGCCCGTCGCCTCGCCGATGAGTCGGACCGTCCGGCCGTCCTCGGCCGCGAGACGGAGCGCAGAGCCGGGCACGTCACGGATCCCCGATACGTCGGCGTCGTCGAGCGTGAACTCTCGGGCGTCCGCCGGGTCGTCCGCCGCGCCGAACGAGAGCACGTTCGCGAGGATGACGCACTTGAGCGCCGCGTCGGTGCCGTCAACGTCGAACGAGGGGTCCGCCTCGGCGACGCCGAGGTCCTGCGCCTCCGCCAGCACGTGGTCGTAGTCGAGTCCCTCCGCCGCCATTCGGGTGAGGATGAAGTTCGCCGTCCCGTTGAGCACGCCGCGGACCGCCGTCACGTGGCCCGGCTCGATGTCCTCGACGGTCGACACGGCGGGAATCGCACCCCCGACGGTCGCCTCGAACCGGATGTCGCCCGCGCTGTCGTCGACGAGCGCCCGGAGGTCACCGAACCGCTCGGCGACGGGCCCCTTGTTCGCGAGCACGGCGTGCCGGTCGCGCTCCAGCGCGGTCCGGACGTGCGAGAAGCCGGGCTCGGCGTCGCCGAGCGTCGTCGGCGTCGCCTCCACCAGCGCGTCGTACTCCGCCGTGAGGGCGTCTTCCGGGTCGCCGTCCCCGACGATTCCCCGCTCTGCTTTTCGGGCCACGACCGCGTCGGGGTCGACCCCGGAGTCTCGGCCATCCGACCCGTCGGCGACGACCGCGCTCGACGAGTCCGCGACCGCGACGACCTCGTGGCCGTACTCGCTCGCCAGTTCGACCACGGAGCGCCCGACCGCGCCCGCGCCGATGACGGCGAGTTTCACGCCTCCACCCCCGTGAGCGGCTCGACCAGCCGAAGGTCCTTCTCGGCGGCCAGCTCTCGGACCGCCGCGAGCGCCGTGTCCGTCTCCCCGGCGCGAGCCTCGAGCCGGAGCCGAGCGCTCGACACCTCCTCGGTCCCCTGCGGCGCCGCCAGCGACACGTCGGCGACCGACGCCGACTCGCAGGCCTCGATCTGCGAGAGCGTGTCCGAGAGGTCCGTGTCGATGAGGTGGCCGAAGAGCAGTATCGTCACCTCCTCCGCGTACCGCTCCGTTCCCGCCTGCATCACGTTCACGCCCTCGGTCCGGAGGGCCTCGACGATCCCCTCGAAGCGCTCCGGAGTCGCCTCGAAGTCGACCTCGACCGGGATCCGGCCGCGCGGCGTCTTGTTCCCGCGCTCGTGGTAGATAGAGAGGAGGTTCCCCCCGTTATCGGCGATCGGGTGAAGCGCGGCGAGCAGCTGTCCGGGCTCGTCGACGAGTTCGAGCCGGACCGTGTGCGTCGACGGCGTCGCCGATGCGTGGCCGCCGTCAGGAGACGCGTCGCCCTCGTCGCCATCGACACCGCTCTCCGGCGCCCCGTCGCGACGGTCGCTCACGCCGCCACCTCCGTCGGAGCGCACCCGCGAGAGCGCGGCGAGTGCTGACACGTTCCTGTGCCCGACGTGGAGCGGTCGCTCGGTGGCTCCGTCGCGGTGCGCCGGGATGGGTTCGTGCCCGTCTGCATACCTGAACGGAGTCGGACGATCGGGTATAAGCCTTCGGCGATGGCAGGCGTTGCCTCGCCTCTAGCCGTGTGAACGTGCTGCATGGAGTCCGCGGAGACGGAGCGCGGCGGCTGGAAGCGAAACGGCGGGAGAACGCGAGAGAAAAGCGGAGAAGCCGTCAAAGACCGCAACCGCGGACCGCGTCGGCGACTTAGAAGTAGTCGATCGACTGCGGCAGTTCCAGCTTCATGCCCTTGCGCTCGCGGATGTCCATAATCTTCTCGCGCTGGAGATTGTCGACGAGGACGCGGAAGCCCGCGTTCTCAGTGTTCCACGAGGCGCGGCCCTCAGTGGCCGAGCGGATGTCGGAGGAGAAGCCGATCATCTCCTCGACGGGCGCGATGCCCTCGACGACCATGAGGTCGCCCTCCTGGTACATGTCGTCGACGCGGCCACGACGGCCCTGGATCTCGCCGGACGCCGCGCCCATGTGCTCCGAGGGCACGTCGATACGAACGTCCTGAATCGGCTCCAGCAGGCGGACCTCGCCGTCGATCAGCGAGCGGTGGACCGCGTTGCGGACCGCCGGGATGACCTGCGCGGGCCCGCGGTGGATGGTGTCCTCGTGGAGCTTCGCGTCGTGGAGGCGGAACAGCGACCCCTGAACCGGCTCTGCGGCGAGGGGTCCGTCGTCGAGCGCCTCCTGTAGCCCCTCCAAGACGAGTTCCATCGTCTCGTTGAGGTGCTGAATCCCCTTCGTGTCGTCGATGAGGATGTTGGTCCGGTGAATGTCCTCGACGTTCTGCGAGGTGTCCTTGTCCATGCCGGCCTCCTGCAGCGCCTCGCGGCGCTCCAGTTCGGGCATGTCCATCGAGACCTCGCCGAGCTGGATGGCGTCGACGATATCCTGGGCCATCGGCTCGACGGTGAGGTAGAACTTGTTGTGGCGGTTCGGCGACTGCCCCTCGACCTCGCGGGAGGCCTCCTGAGGCTGCTCGCGGAAGACGACGATCGGCTCGCCGGTGATGACCGGGATGCCTTGGTTGTCGCGGATCCGCTGGGTGATCACTTCGAGGTGGAGCTCGCCCTGCCCGCTGATGAGGTGCTCGCCCGTGTCCTCGTTGATCTCGATCTGGATCGTCGGGTCCTCCTTGGCGACCTGCTGGAGCGTCTCGATGAGCTTCGGCAGGTCGTCCATGTTCTGCGCCTCGACGGACTTCGTGATGACCGGCTCGGAGATATGTTCGATCGACTCGAACGGCGTCATCTCGATGGAGGAGACGGTGGAGCCGGCGATGGCGTCACGCAGCCCGGTGACGGACGCGATGTTCCCGGCCGGGACGCGATCCACTTCCTCGCGTTCGGACCCCATGAAGAGCCCGACGCTCTGGATCCGGTTTTTGCCGGCCGTCCCGGAGACGTACAGCTCTTGGCCCTTCTCCAGCGTCCCGGAGAAGACGCGGCCCGTCGCGATTTCGCCCGCGTGCGGGTCCATGGAGATGTCGGTGACCATGAAGACGACCTCGCCGTCCTCGTCGACCAGTCGCATCGTGTCGGCCAGTTCGCTCTCTGAGTCGCCGCGCCAGATGCGCGGGACACGACGGGGCTGCGCGTCGACCGGATTCGGGAAGTGCTCACAGACCATGTCGAGCACGACGTCCGAGAGCGGCGTCCGCTCGTGAAGTTCGTCGCGCTTGTCGTTCTGCTCCAGATCCATGATGTCGCCGAAGTCCATGCCGGTCCGCTGCATCGACGGCATGGAGACGCCCCACTTGTACAGCGCGGAGCCGAACCCGACCGTTCCGTCCTCGACGGAGACGGTCCAGTTCTCGGGGATGTCGTCCATGTTCTCGGCCATTCCACGGATGAGCTCGTTGACGTCGGCGATGACCGACATCAGCCGCTCTTGCATCTCCTGGGGCCCCTCTTGGAGCTCGCTTATGAGGCGGTCGACCTTGTTGATGAACAGCGCCGGCTTCACGCCCTCGCGGAGCGCCTGCCGGAGCACCGTCTCGGTCTGGGGCATTGCGCCCTCGACGGCGTCAACGACCACCAGCGCGCCGTCGACCGCGCGCATCGCGCGGGTGACGTCGCCCCCGAAGTCCACGTGGCCCGGGGTGTCGATGAGGTTGACGAGGTGGTTGGTGTCCTCGTACTCGTGAGTCATCGAAACGTTCGCCGCGTCGATGGTGATACCGCGCTCCTGTTCGTCCTCCTTCGTGTCCATCGCGAGCTGCTCGCCCGCGGTGTCCTGGGAGATCATGCCGGCACCGGCCAGCAGGTTGTCGGAGAGCGTCGTCTTCCCGTGGTCGACGTGGGCGGCAATGGCGATGTTCCGGATGTTCTCCGGGGAGTCCATCAGCCGCTCGCACTCTTGAACGATCTTCTTGCGTCGGCCCATTATACCGTTTGTTACCGATAGCAGGGTCAAAAGGGTAGTGTTTCGCCGCGGCCGTTTCAGCGGGAACCGCCCCCGATCTCCCCCGATCATCGGCGATTTCGTGTCGATCGGTCGCACGATCTGTCGTGGACCGCGGTGACACGACCCGCACCGGCCCCGAACGGATTTAAGTAGCCGCTGGGAGACGGTCGCGTATGAACGAGACGCTCTCACGACTCGTCGACAGCGGCGTCGTCGCGGTGCTGCGCGGTGTCGAGGCCGACCAGCTGATCGGGATCACCGAGGCGCTCCGCGAGGGCGGCGTCACCGCCGTCGAGATTACCGCGGACACGCCCGATGTCGCCGAGAAGCTCGGCGAGGTCGCGGGATCGTTCGACGACGAGGTCGTCGTCGGCACCGGGACGGTCCTCGACAGCGAGACCGCCAGAACGACGCTGATGGCCGGCGCGGAGTTCGTCGTCTCGCCGAGTCTCCACGAGGACGTGATCGAGACCTGCAACCGCTACGGCGCCGTCACCGCGCCCGGCGTGATGACACCGACCGAGGCGATCCGGGGCTACGAGGCCGGCGCCGACTTCGTGAAGGTGTTCCCCGCAAAGACCGTCGGCCCGGCCCACCTCGGCGCGATGAAGGGACCGCTCGGCCAGATTCCGATGATGCCGACCGGCGGCGTCGGCCCCGACAACGCCGCCGACTACATCGACGCTGGCGCGTTCGCGGTCGGCGCGGGCGGCGCCCTCGTCGACTACGACGCGGCCGCGCGCGGCGACTACGAGGCGATCACCGAGACCGCTCGCGAGTTCGTGCAGGTGGTCGAGGACGCGCGTAACGACGACTGAGGCGGCGATCTTCTTATAAACAAAGTACGGCAGCAGCGCCGGCGCGCGCCTCCGAGCGGCCGCCTTTGGCGGCCGCAAGGAGACCGTGCGAGGGAGTCGCGAACGAAGTGAGCGACGAGGTTGGGGAGGCGTGAGGTGCGGTGCTGTGCGGTGCGGGTGGGACTCAAAGGGGCAGCCGCGAGACGGGCGCAGGCGATGTAAGCACCGCAGAGAGCGAACGGAGTGAGCGACCGAGGAGCGCAGCGAGCGTGCGCCCGTCTCGCGGCTGGGGCTTTGGAGGTGGTCACCGCAACGGTGACGGTTTATAAACAGCCGACGGCAGCGATCACCATTGACAGATCCACAGAAACCGCCTCACAAGCCCGATCTCTTACATGAAGTCCGCGATGCCCGACTGCTTGTTCGTGTCGTCTTCGAAGATCGACTCTAACGACTGATCTAACACCTTCAGCCGCTGTTTCGTGTAGGGCCGGCAGCCGAACCGGTCGGCGACCTCGATCGCCGTGTCGACGTACTTGCTCACCGACCCCTCGTGGACGGTGAGGTTCACTCGGCCGCCGCACTCGCGGCAGTCGCCCGACAGCGGCATCCGCCGGTACTTCTCGCCGCAGTCGAGACACCGCGTCTTCTGCCGCGAGAACGCCCGGAGGTTCCCGATGATGTCCGGCAGGAAGTGGTACTCGATCACGCGCTCGGCCACGTCCGTCTCGTCGACCGCGCGCAGCTTCCGAGCCAGCTCCAGCTGGGCGTCCATCTTCTCCATCATGTCGCCGAGCGTCTTGTACGCCGACAGGTCCGGCCCCATCGCGATGTCCGTCGTGTCGTGGGTGTGGCCGAACCCGTGGTACTCCTCGTCGGTCCCGAGCGTGTCCTCGCCCATCTGGATCAGGTCCTCGACCGACTCCGGATCGGCCATCTCCAGCGTCGCGTCGTAGAACTCGCGGGGGTACTCCCGCGCGATGTCGACGTTGTGCGCCTCGTCGTCGATCTCCGACGGATCGATGCGCGAGGACATCACGAGAGGTGCGTCCATTTTTCCACCTCTTTGGTCTGGCAAGAAAGTCTTAGAGAAATTAAGTAAACCGTCCATGAGCAGCATGACGCAATCCTCGTCCCCGTCACATTGAGCTACTGATAAATCGTTCGCCGCGAGCGTGTGCGTCTCGGCGACGGTGAGGTTGTACGTGTACTCGACGTCGCTTTCAAGAAACGAAACCGACCTAACCTCGTCAGTTTCGATTCCTCCGTCCGTCGCCGTGCGAGTGGCGGCGTCCATCGACGCGTTCTGCTGCGGGGGACTCGCCGGAACGGTATCGCCGACCTCCAATTCGTTCGCGGCGACCTTTTGAACTCCCCCGTCGACGACTCGCAGCATCGTGTGGTCGGGTGTCACGCGAATCGAACGCCCGCGCTGGGTCTCGACCTGAATGAGATGGTCTTGGCTCGGGTGTTTCGAAACGGCAGTTACCGGCTGCGTCGACCTGTTTCCGCGTTCGTCGATCGAGGGCACCTCGATCGCACCGCCGAGGTCCTCGACAAGCGTTCCGAAGTCGTCGGTCTCAGGGTCGTCCAACCGATCCTCGACGAAGGCCTCGATAGTCTCGCGGTGCCAACCCGCGTCATCTCGATACTCGATCTCCGTCTCCGGGTGGAAGCAGTTCCGCCGCTTCGCGGCGTGAAAGTACGGATGCGCGTATCCCACAGCGGCCGAGGTGAATCCGACCACTCTTCCGACAGTCGCGGCGCTCGTGTGGGGCGCCATCCCGAAGACGAGCTCGCCGACGAGGTCGTCGCGCTCGTTGAACTCGTAGAAGCGGTCGAGTCCGTAGAACTGTTCTAAGAGGTCGTCGACGAAGTCCGCGGTCTTGAGCATGTGCTCCGCGGCGCCGTCGGAGAGGACGATGTCCTGAACCCGAAGCTCCACGAGCTGGTCGTCGTGGCGCAGGGGTTCGCCGTCGATGTCGGTCTCGTAGCCGATCTCGCGGAGGTGGTCGGCGGTGATGTCGAGCTCTTCGGGCCGGACCGACGTGACGGGGAGGTCGGTCATGTCGTAGCGGACCGTCCCGTCCTTGAACGACGTGACGCCGTTCTTCGCGCGGAGGACGCCCTTCTCCATCGGTTCGGGGGTCTTGTTCCGCGAGGTGAGCCCCTGGACCCCTTTGAGGATCTTGAACGACGCCTCCCGCTCGCCGACGTTCGCCATCGCGGAGCGGTACGCGTCGTTGACGTCGACCTCCTGGTAGGTCGCCGCCGTCACCTCCCACTCGCAACGCGGACACTCGACGCGGCCGGCCTCGTCGGGCTCGCAGACGGTCCCGCAGTCGCCGCACTCGTAGTGGAGGTCGGTGTGGACCGCACAGTCCGGGCACCGTGCCTTGTAGGTGTGCTCGCCGCACTCGGGGCACACCCGGTCGGAGACTTCGACCTCCAGCCGCCCGCGGTGGCCCGAGTCGTCCATGACGTTCGCGGCCTCCGCCACGTCGCGCTGGGGGCCGCCGGCCTCGTTGATCGGGAACAGCGTGTGGACCGCCGGCGAGAGGTCGCGGCTCTCCGACTTCTCCGGGCGGCCCATCCGGTTGCCGATCCGGGTCGGCGCTCGCTCGCGGACCTCGAAGGGAGCGACCTCGTTGACCGCTTTGACGGCGTTCTCGCCGCCGTCCCACTCGCGGGCCGCCACCGAGAGGTCGTCCGCGCTCCACGTCTTTCGGAGCCCGTCGTCGATCCCGAGCGACCGCGCCAACGGGCGCCACGTGGGAATCCGGAGCGCGTCAGGCGTCGCGACGTGTTCGACTAACAGCGACTCTAACGCGTGCTGTGTCGTCTCCGTGCGCTCGATCGCGAGGACGCCCTCGACCACGTCGCCGGCGGCGACCGCGTCCGCGAGCGACTCGAACACCTCGACCGACACGTCGTGCCAGAGGTAGGTGTACTCCGGGTGGAGCGGGCAGTCGTACTCGCGCGCCCACGCGAGTGCCTCGTCGACAGGGGGATGTTCGAGGTCGACGTGCGGGTCGTCCCGCATGGCCTGCACGTCGGCGCCGGCGGCCTCGAACTCTTGGACCCACCACTCGGAGACGTACGACGCGGGCGCGAGCGGGTGGTTGTTCTCGACGAACTCGCCGTAGTTGACGAGGTACTCGCCCAGGTCGAGCACCTTCTCGACGCCGTTCCGGATCGCCTTCGCCTCCTCGGGGTCGTCGATCCGCCGGACCTCGCCGTTCGCGAGGCGCACCGTCGGTCCCTCGATGGAGTCGACGGGGACGACCCCGTGGGCCTTCCCCGGGCGCTCCGTCTTGATCTGGGTGCCCGCCGCGAGGAAGTCGTCGACGAGGTGCATCGTCGCCGGGTGGACCCCGCCGGTCGCGAACCCGTGGTTACGCGCGCGACCGTATCGAAGCCGGAACCCGCCCGCCTCGCTCGGATGAGTGAAGACGGGACGACCCGCGATCAGGTCTCGAAGGAACTTTTGGGAGGACTTCGCGCGGAGAGGGCCGTCGGGTTCCGAATCTTCGGCATCCGCGTTGTCCTCAGCGCCCTCGTTGCCTGGGGCATCCTCGCCGTCCGCCTCCGTGCCGGTGTCTCCAGAGGCCTCGTCGCTCGCGCCGCCGCCGTCCTTCCCGATCGTCCCGTCGATCAGGTCCTGCAGCCACGGCCAGTCGACCTCGTCGAGGTCGCGGGTGTACCGCTGGATCTTCGGGGCCTTCAGCGCGATCCCCTCGGCGGCGACGAGACACATCCCACCGCGCGCGGAGTTGGTGTCGACGCGTTCCAGGTCGCGGAACCCCGACACCTCCTCGTCGCCCGTCGCCTCCCCGTCGAGCATGACGGGCATGTGCTGTGCGATGAACTTCGACTCCTTGTCCTTCGGCGAGTACTGGAGGCCCGTCTCCTTGTCGTAGAGGGCGATCTCCTCGGCGTAGCGCTCGATCTCCACGTCGCGGGGCTTGTACTCGTCGATACCCAGCAGCGATCGAGCGTAGTCGGCGACGAGCACGGACAGCGCCTGCGCGGTCCCCCCCGCCGAGCGGATCGGACCGGCGTAGTAGACGTTGACGAACTCGGTGCCGTCGTCGTTTTCCAGCAGTTCGACGCGGTCGATCCCCTCGATCGGCGCGGCGACGACCCCCTCGGTGAGCAGCGCGACCGCGGTCCGAACCGCGCCCTCGACTTTGCCCGCCCGAGAGTCGTAGTCGCCGACGGTCCCCTCGACGAAGTCGGTGACGAGCTCTAGGGCCGCCTCCTCGCGGGACATCTCGCCTTCCAGCTCGCGGACGCGCTCCGCGACCCCGTCGATTCCCAAAATGTTCTCGACGCGGTCGGCCATATCGCGGGCGATCGGAATCTCGATCTCCGGTTTCGGGTCGTGGCCCTGCTCCTTGGCGGCCTCGGCCACGTCCCACGCCTCGTCGAGCCGGTCTTCGATCCGGGCGAAGTAGCGCTCGTCGTCCGGCCTCATCGCCGCGCGCTCCGCCTCAGAGCCATAAGTCGAGGTCGGTGGCCTCGTCGTGAGAGCGTTCGAGCGGCTCCGCGAACGCTCGGAGATGGCACTCGCCGGCCCAGACCGTCGCGGAGTCGAGGTGTCCCGCGAGCGCCTGCCCGCTCGGCCGCGATAACACGACGTGGGTGTGCGCGAACACGTCCCCGTCGAGCAGCGAGACGTTGCCGACGCAGGCCGCGACTTCCAGCGGCTCGTCGAAGGTCACCGATTTGTACTCGGTGTCGTCTTGGTCGTAGAACCACACGTCCGCGTCTTGTACGGCTCCGAGCGCCGTAAACCAGCCCGCCTCGACGTCCTCCGCGCGAGCGAGGTCCTCAATCTCCTCGCGCCAGTCGGCGCCCGTCTCGAATCGCGCAACGTACTCCGCTGTCGACTCGACTTCCCGATGGTGCATAGGAACCACCCACGACCGCCGGGGGCAAAAAGCCTTCAGTCGCGCCGCTGAGGAAAGTTGATATAGCGTTATTTAATTTAAGCAGTCTCGTGGAGGTCCAGCTACAGCGATACAGAATCGACCAAAGACGCGTTGTACTCCGGAATAACGAGCAAAAAGCTATTGCAGATCGAAAACGAAGAGAACGGAACCGCGAGATCGGGAGAACCGCTCAGAACGGGGCCTGGGGACCTTCGTCATCGCCGCCGTCGTCGGTCGTCTCGCCGGGGAAGGAGGGAGACATGCCGCCGCTGCTGGTGCCGCCGAGGTCACCGTCGGCGCCAGCGCCCATACCCGTATCAGCGTGGACCGTCTCGATCTCGGGGATCTCCTTGACCATCCGGGACTTGATCGCCTGGATCGTCATCGGGGAGATACCGCAGCCGGAGCAGGCGCCGCCGAGCTGAACCGTGACCTCACCGCTCTCGCGGTCGAGGTGGCTGATGGCGGCGCTCCCGCCGTGCATCTGAATCTGTGGGAAGTTGCGTCGCAGGAAGTTCGTGATCCGCTCGCGGAGGTCGTTGTCCGCGTCAGTGGTGTCCGTGCTCATGTCCGCGGGTTGGCGTCCGGGCGGCTTATGCCTTTGGTTCGACGGAACGCGAACCGTGAGAACCGACGTATCAGACGGTGAAACGGACCGAATACAGCCATCTCATTCCGGTCGGTCGACGCCCAGCGTCCGGTACAGCTCCGCCTCGATCCGGTCGACGTACTCGTCGAGCGTCTCCTCGAACGTCTCGTCGTCGACGGAGACGGCTCCGCGGATGCGCTCGCGGGGAGTTTCGGGGAGTTCGACGCGGAACTCGCCGTCCTCGTAGAACGGCTCCGACTCGTTGAGCACGGTCTGGTCGATCCCGTGGATCAGCTCCGAGTCGTGCCGGTCGTTCATCTGGTTGAACGCGTTCTTGTACGCCCGCTGAAGCTCGTTGAAGTAGTTCGCATACTTGTCTTCGAACTTCTCGGGGTCAAACTCGTCGGCCATACCCGATCTGACGACACGGCAGGGAAAAAGCCGGTCGATCGGCGCTCACGGGACCGGACTCGACGGGCAACGCGGTCGTAGCTGTTGATCGGTAATTGAGACGGAAGCACCTGTTTAAATTTTATAACGCTATATCAAATTTGGATTCGGCGGGCGAGCGCGCCCTCCCAGAGCTCTCCACAA
Source organism: Halorubrum shenae (assembly GCF_051194165.1). Classification (NCBI taxonomy): domain Archaea; kingdom Methanobacteriati; phylum Methanobacteriota; class Halobacteria; order Halobacteriales; family Haloferacaceae; genus Halorubrum; species Halorubrum shenae. The sequence goes on from NZ_JBLZNI010000003.1 coordinate 206,477, forward strand.
GACACTTCACACGCTGACGGACATGACGAGTATGTATCGACGCTCCCTCCTCGTTGGCTTATCGGCTTCCCTCGGGGCGTTTGCGGGCTGCAGCACGCCGGGGAGCGGAGCGACCGATCCGACGGACTCGCCGGGACCGACAACGGACTCGGAATTCGACGGCATGACAGTGCCGGAGCTTCCGTGCGAGAGCGAAGCCACGTGGTACCACGAGGCAGGTGAAACGACCCGAGGGTTCGTCCGTCCGAGCACCGAGACGGCGAAGCTGCCCGCTCGCATGGAGTTCACGTATCACAATCGATCGCAGGAATCGACCAGCTGCGGCCACTGGAACCTCTACAAGCTACGGGACGACCAGTGGTTCCACATCGGTCCAGGCACCCACGACGGCGTCTGCCACAGCCTCCCGGCGGGTGAGAGTGAGACGTGGACGATGGCGGCGGGAGCCAGCGAGAGAGACGACGGAGACGCGGAGCGCTATCCGTACCTCGGCGGTGGCCACTACGCCGCCGTTGTGGGATACGGACATACGACCTCAAAGAGCGCGGCCCTCGTCGAGTTCGACGCGCCGCCGGTCTCCGTCGAGCCGACGGACGACGCGACGAGCGAGTCGGACGGGACCACAGTGACCGTCACCGCGGATGAGTGGCAGGGGGCGTCGAACGGCGACGACAGCGAGCGAGCCGCCCTCACACTGGACCGAACGCAGACGGCCGGTCGCGTGATCATCGCCGAGCAGGTGATGCGTCGACGGAATCGCGGCTACCGACATCTGCTCGCGTTCATGGACGAAGACGTTGATCGGGTGGTCCTCCGCGCAGACAAGCGAACGGCCGACCAGACCCTCGGCATTGACAACGAGACGACCCGATTCCGGTACGCCGGTCAGGCGTACAGGGTGACGAGAGGCGAACCGTGATCGGAGCGGTCGACCTTCCTCACCGCAGCCGACCGAGCAGCCGGTAGTCACGATCAGGCACGTACCGGCGGAACAGAAGGCTGTTGGTGAGCACGCTCACGCTGGACAGCGCCATCGCCCCGGCCGCCAGCGCGGGCTGGAGCAGCCCGAGCGACGCCAGCGGGATCATCAGCGTGTTGTAGCCGAGCGCCCACACGAGGTTCTGTTTGATCTTCTGGAGCGTCGCGTCGGAGATGCGGATCGCCTTCGCCACGTCGAGCGGGTCGTCGCGCATCAGGGTCACGTCCGCGGCCTCGATAGCCACGTCCGTACCGCTTCCGATGGCGGTGCCGACGTACGCGACCGCGAGCGCGGGGGCGTCGTTGACGCCGTCGCCGACCATCATCGCGTGGCGTCCGTCGGACTGGATCGCCTCGACCGCACCGGATTTGTCCTCGGGAAGGACCTCGGCGCGGACGTTCTCGGGGTCGATCCCGACCTGCTCGGCAACGGCACGGGCGGTGCGCTCGTTGTCGCCCGTGATCATCATCACGTCGGCACCGCGCTCGCGGAGGGCGGTGACGGCGTCGACCGCACTCGGCTTCACAGTGTCCGCGTCGGCGACGATTCCGACAAGACGGCCGTCGTTCGTGCCAGCGGGCACGCGGGCGACGAGCATCGCCGTCTTCCCCTCGCTCTCTAAGCGTTCCATCGTCTCCGCGGCGGGCGAGGGGTCGATCCCGTTGTCGCGCAGCAGCTTCCTGTTGCCGACCAGCACCTCACTGGCGTCGTCGGAGTCGGCCGACGCGACCGTCGCACGGACCCCGTGACCGGGGATATTCTCGAAGCCGTCGGGCGACCCCACGTCGATCCCGCGCGCTTCCGCCCCGTCGACGATGGCGCGGGCGAGCGGGTGTTCGCTGCCGCGCTCGGCGGTCGCGGCGAGCCTGAGCACCTCGTCTTCCGCGTCGCGGTCGGCGTCTGGAGCGGTGAGGTCGTCCTCGCCGGCGTTCGCTCGCGACACCGTCCCGCCGTCTGGGGTCGGACCGCCATCAGAGAGCAGCTTACCGTCGCGGTCGAAGGCGACCACGTCGGTCAGCTCCATCTCCCCTTCGGTGAGGGTCCCTGTCTTGTCGAAGACGACAGTGTCGACGTCTTTCGCGCGTTCGAGCACGTCGCCGCCTTTAAACAGGACGCCGTGTCTGGCGCCGATCGTCGTTCCGACCATCGTCGCAGCGGGGGTCGCCAGCCCGAGCGCGCAGGGGCAGGCAATGAGCACCGAAGAGGCGAACACGACGATCGCGAACTCAGAGACCGAGATCGCACCGCCCGCGGCCGCGGGGCCGCCGGCGACCTGTTCCCATAGCGGGAGGGCGCCGACGAACCCGGCGAGCGCCTCCGGGAAGAGGAACCAGACGGTCCCCCACAGCAGGGCGTTGACGATGACCGCGGGGACGAAGTACGCCGAGATGCGGTCGGCGAGGTTTTGGATCTCGGGCTGGCGCGACTGCGCCTCCTTGACCGTCCGGACGATCTGCTTGAGCGCGGTGTCGGCGCCGACCTTCGTCGCCTCGACCACGAGCATCCCGTTCTCGTTCACCGTGGACCCGACGACCTCGTCGCCGACCTCCTTCTCGACGGGGACCGACTCGCCGGTCACCATCGACTCGTCGACCGCGCTCTGGCCGTCGACGACGACCCCGTCCGTCGGGATCTGCTCGCCCGGGCGGACCTTCATCCGGTCGCCGACTTCGACCTCGTCGAGGGGGACCTCCCGCTCGGTCCCGTCCTCAGCGACGAGCGTGGCCGTGTCGGCCTCCATCTCCAGCAGCTTGCGGAGCGCCTCGCCGGCCTGCCCCTTCGAGCGGGCCTCGAGGTAGTTACCCAGCGTGATGAACACGAGGATGAACGCGGCCGTGTCGAAGTACAGGCTCCCGGCGATCACGCCCGAGAGCGACGCGACCGAGTAGAGGTACGCGGTCGTGGAGCCGAGCGCGATCAGCACGTCCATGTTGGCGCGCCCGTTCGTCACGAGCGCCTGGTAGGAGTTCTTGTAGAACGGACGCCCCAAGACGAGCTGGACGGGCGTCGCGAGCAGGAACTGGACCCAGCCGATCGAGACGCCGGAGACGGTCTCCGGGAAGAGCTCGCCCCCGAACAGCAGGTGGTCGGCCATGAACGCCAGCAGGGGCACCGAGAGGACCGCCCCGAAGAGGGTCAGACGGAGCTGTTTGCGGATCTCCTCCTCGCGGGCCGCGTCGCGGGCGTCCTGGCCGGAGCCGCTCTCGCCGGCCTCGCCGGATCCCTCTCCCTCGCCGTCGCCGCCGCTCCCGCTGCCCTCTCGAACCGGCGAGTAGCCCGCCGACTCGATCGCGTCGTAGAGGTCTCCGAGGGTCGCGTCCGCGGGGTTGTACCGGACCTGCGCCTCGTCGGTCGCGTAGTTCACGGTCGCCTCGATCACGCCCGGCGTCGATTCGAGGGCGTCCGCGTTGGCCTCCGCGCAGTTCGCACAGGTCATGTCGGTGATGGCGACGGAAACGGTCTCGCTGACCGCGCCGTAGCCCGCGGACTCGATCGCCTCGAATATCTCGCCGAGCGAGACGACCTCCGGATCGTACTCGACTGACCCCTCGTCGGTGGCGTAGTTGGCGTTCCCCGACGCCACCCCGTCGAGGTCGTCGAGAGCGTCCTCGATCGACGCCGAGCAGTTGGCACAGGACATCCCTGTGACGTTCAGATGGGCTGTTCTCGTTGGCATGGGTATTACTACGGGTCCCACCCTTAGGCAGTTTTCTGCTTCGAGACCGCGGGTCCCGATGGGGCGAAAGCTTCGATTCCAAAGCGGCGGTCGCATCCAAGAAATCGACTCGATCGAAGATCCGACTTAAAAAAGAGCGGTGGCGCGCGCCGTGAGCGGGCCGAAGGCCCGCGAGCGACCGTGCGAGGGAGCCCGCGACGGCGTTTATAAACGCCGTCGCGACGAGGCTGGGGAGGCGTGAGGTGCGGAGCGGTCGGGGTGGGGCTCAAAGGGGCAGCCGCGAGACGGGCGCAGGCGATGTAAGCACCGCAGGGAGCGAACGGAGTGAGCGACCGAGGAGCGCAGCGAGCGTGCGCCCGTCTCGCGGCTGGGGCTTTGGAGGTGTTCACCGTCGATCCGTCGTCAACAATCACTTATAAACGAGCGGCTGGGGCTTTGCGGACAGCTACCGGCACAAAAACAAGATTGGAATGAGCGAGCGAGGGAGTACGACAGACCGACCCGTCGAATCACACCCCTTCCTCCAACCGCTGGAACCGCTCCTGAAACCGCGACAGACAGGACGAACAGCAGAAGTGGTACACCTCGTCGTCGATCCGCGCCGTTTCGCCCTCGCTGTCGACCGTATTCGAACACTCCGCGCAGGTCAACGCGAACTCCACGCCCTCGATCGATGGCGTCCACTCGAACTCGTCGACCAGCGTGACGGCGTAGTCGTCGACGGCGACTCCCTCGAACAACCCGGCCACCCACTCCCGCGCGGTTCGACCATCGACGCGGGCGTACACGCGGAGGTCGCCCTCGGCCGTGACGAAGACGTGTTCGACCGCATCAGCCTCCCGAACGCGCTCGCGAGCGTCATCGAGGGCGTCCGGTCCGTCGGCGGACGCCCCACCGATCGGCAGTTCCACGTCGATCAACACCGGAACGCCCGCTCGGAGCTTCGTGCGGTCGACGTCGACCGTGAATCCCTTGATCACGCCGGTCTCCTCAAGCCGGGTGACGCGGTCCGAGACCGCCGGTCCCGACAGCCCCACCCGATCGCCGATCTCGCTGAACGGGCGCCGGGCGTTCTCGGCCAGCAGCGACAGGATCTCCAGATCGGTCTCGTCGAGGTCGCGCATGGCCCCCGGTACGGGCTCGATATATAAGACAGTTGGGCAGTTTGGTTCGGATCCCAAAGTCAAATTGCTGTGTGAGCCCCGATCGCAAAGTAAAAAGCGACAAAGTACTGTCTCCCCTATCAGTAGCCGCAATGAGTCGAACCATCACCGTGGAAGGTATGTCGTGTGAACACTGCGAACAGAGCGTCACGGAGGCGCTCGAAGGCGTCGACGGGGTCGAGCGCGCGACCGCAGACCACGAGAGCGCGTCCGCGAGCGTCGAGGGCGACGCGGATCCGGGCGCCCTCGTAAGCGCGGTCGACGAAGCGGGCTACGAGGCGTCTGCCTGACAACGCGTCGGCCTCACGACGCGTCGGCCTCACGACGCGTCTGCCTCACGACGCCACCGTTTAAAAAGGAACGCGGGCAGCGAGCCCGCCGATTGCTACTCCTCCTACCGATTCAGCGTGTGAATCGCCTGTCCGCAGGCGTTCTCCGCGGCCTCCATCACCGCCTCCGCGAGCGTGGGGTGGGTGTGGACCGTCGACGCCACGTCCTCCAGCGTCGCGCCCATCTCGATCGCGAGCGCGACCTCGGCGATCAGCTCCGAGGCCTCCGGCCCGACGATCTGCGCGCCGAGCACGAAGCCGGTCTCGTCGTCGGCGACGATCCGAGCGAACCCCTCGGTGTGTCCGGTCGTCATCGCGCGCCCGGAGGCGTTAAGCGGCATCTGGCCGACGACGGGGTCGAAGCCGTCCGCCTCGGCTTCCTCCTCTGTCAACCCTACCGTCCCGATCTCGGGGTCCGTGAAGACCGCCGCGGGGATCGCCTGCCGGTCGAGCGCGGCCGGCTCGCCCGCGATCACCTCGGCGGCGACGATCCCCTCGTTCGAGGCCGCGTGCGCGAGCATCGGGTCGCCCGCCACGTCGCCGACGGCGTGGATGTGCTCGATCGCGGTGCGGGTGCGGTCGTCCGTGTCGATGAAGCCGCGGTCGTCCGTCTCGATCCCGGCGTTCTCCACGTCGAGCCCGTTCGTGACCGGCTGACGCCCGACGGCGACGAGGATCTTGTCGGCGCCGTATGTCGACTCCTCGCCATCGCCGGACTGCGTCCGGCTGCCAGAGGCGCTTTGCGCCTCGCTGTCCTCGGTCTCCGTGTGGAGGAGGTAGCCGCCGTCGGCGCCCTCCGACCACTCGCTCGCGCCCTCGCCGAAGTGGAACTCGACGCCCAGTTCCTCGGCGCGCTCGCGGACGATCCGCTTCACGTCGTCCTCGTAGGGGTCGAGGATGTCGTCGAGCATCTCGACGACCGTCACGTCGGCGCCGAGCTTGGCGTACGTCGTCGCCAGCTCCATCCCGATGTACCCGCCGCCGACGATCCCGAGCCGGTCCGGGACCGTGTCGGCGTCGAGCGCGTCGGCGGAGCTCCAGACGTGGTCCTCAGCGAAGTCGAAGCCGGGGATCTGGATCGGGCGCGAGCCGGTCGCGACGATCGCGTGTTCGAACTCGATCGACTCGGAGCCCTGTCCCTCGCCGCCGTGAGCGACGCGAGCGGTGTGCTCGTCGACGAACGACGCGGTCCCCTCGATCAGGTTGACGCCGTTGGCCTTACAGAGCTTCTCGACGCCCCCCGTCAGTTGGTCGACGACGCCGTCTTTCCACTCGACCATCTTCCCCATGTCGACGGCGGGGTCCGCGTGGATCCCCATCGACTCGGCGTTGCCGGCCTCGTGGGCGAGCCCCGAGCCCGTGATCAACGCCTTCGAGGGGATACAGCCGCGGTTCAGACAGGCGCCGCCGTAGGCGTCCTTCTCGACGAGCGTCGTGTCGAGTCCCTTCTGTGCGGCGCGGATGGCGGCGACGTAGCCGCCCGGTCCCGCGCCGATCACCAGTACCTCCGTTCCGGTTGCGATGTCTCCGACGACCATTATTGAGTTAACAGCAGCAGCGGGTGTTCAAGGTGTTCCATCACGGTGTTCGCGAACTCGGCCGCGACCGCGCCGTCGATCACGCGGTGGTCGATCGACAGCGACAACGGCAGGGTCGGCGCCGCGACGACCTCGCCGTCGCGGGCGACCGGCCGTTCCTCGATGGCGCCCAGCCCGAGGATTGCGGTCTCGGGGTAGTTGATGATCGGCGTGGCGTACTCCCCGCCGATGGCGCCGAAGTTCGTGATCGAGAACGTGCCGCCCTTCATCTCCGCCGGCGTGAGTTCGCGCTCGCGGGCGCGAGAGGCGAGATCCCTGACCTCCGCGGCCAGCTCGAAGAGCCCCTTCTCGTCGACGTTCTCGACGACCGGCACCATCAGTCCGGCGTCGGTCGCGACGGCGATCCCGAGGTTGTAGTCGCCCTTCAACACGATCTCCTCGTCGTCCTCGCGGAGCTCGCTGTTGAGGGACGGGTATGCCTTCAGTCCCGCGACGATCGCCTTCATGACGAACGGCATGTAGGTGAGCGACACGCCCTCGGCCTCGGCCCGCGGTTTCAGCTCCTCGCGCGCCTCGACCAAGGCGTCGACCGCGGCGGTGTCGTGGTGGGTGACGTGCGGCGCGGTGTACTTCGACCGCTCCATCTGCTTCCCGATGGTGCGCCGCACGCCGCGGTACGGGATAGTCTCGTCGGCCGCACCGGGCGCGCTCGGTTCGGCCGCGCCACCGATACCCTCGGCACCGGCGTCGGCGTCCGCACTCGGCGCAACGTCGACCGGCGCCGGCTCGGGCGCCGAATCGGAAGACTCCGACGCCGGTGCCTCGGCGTATGTCCGGACGTCCTCTCCGGTGACGAACGCCTCGTCGTCCCGCGTCTCGTCGGTCGGCACATCGTCGATGTCGACGCCCAGCTCACGGGCGACTTTCCGGGTCGCGGGCGTCGCGAGCGTCGTCTCGCGGCCGGCAGGTTCGGAGGCGGTAGACGGGGTGTCCGCCAAAGATTCGACGGATCCGTCGTCGCCGTGCTTTTTGACGGCCGACTTCCGGCCGCCGGATCCAACGTCGGTCGGCGTCGGCGCCGGCGCCTCGTCGGAGCCGGAATCGCCCGCGTCGGCGCCTCCGGCGCCGCCCTCCGCGTGTGCCCGCACGTCGGCTTCGCTGATCCGGCCCCCGGGACCGCTCCCGTCGACGGCGGCGATGTCGACGCCCAGTTCGCGGGCGAGCCGGCGGGCCGACGGCGGCGCGAAAGTCCGGCCGGACGGGGTGGCCGCCTCCGCTTCGCCGTCGACGTCGGGTTCCGCGTCGGCGTCTGCCTCCGGCTCCGACTCGGCGGCGTCCGTCTCCGTCGCGTCGGTCTCGTCCGTCTCGGACTCGTCTGCTTCCCCGCTTGCCTCGCCGTCCTCGCCGACGCGGAACGAGATGATCACGTCGCCGACGGGGACCATGTCGCCCTCCTCGACGAACAGCTCCTCGACGGCCCCGTCGTAGCTCGACGGGACCTCGACGAGCGCCTTGTCGGTCTCGACCTCCGCGACCGGCTGGTCCTCCTCGACGCGGTCGCCGGGAGAGACGAGCCAGGTGACCAGTTCGCCTTCGGCGACTCCCTCGCCCACGTCGGGGAGTTTGAACTCTTCGACCGTCATGGGGTGACCTCCGTGTGCATAGTTAGAACTCCACTGCCTCCCTAATACCCCCCTCGATGCGCGCCGCGGTCGGGAGGTAGTAGTCTTCCAGCGCGTACAGCGGGTACGGTACGTCGAAGCCGGTGACGCGCTTCACGGGCGCCTCTTGGTACAGCAGCGCCTCCTCCTGAATGATCGCCGTAATCTCGCCCGCGAGCCCGCCGGTCTTCGGGGCCTCGTGGACGACGACGGCACGGCCGGTGGCCTCGAACGCCTCGAGTATCGCCTCCCGATCGAGCGGGGAGACGGTGCGGAGGTCGACGACCTCGCAGTCGATCCCGTCCTCGGCGAGCGTCTCTGCGGCCTCCAGCGTCGGGCGTGTCATGGCGCCGTAGGTGAACACCGCCACGTCACCGCCCTCGCGGCGGGTGACAGCCTCTCCGATGGGGACGGTGTACGGCTCTTGGGGCACCTCGTCGCGGAACGCCCGGTAGATGAGCTTCGGTTCGAGGAAGATCACCGGATCGGGGTCGCGGATCGACGCCGCCAACAACCCCTTCGCGTCGTACGGCGTCGACGGAATGACGACTTTTAAGCCGGCCTCGTGGGCGTAGAACGCCTCCTTCGACTCGGAGTGATGCTCGGGCGCCCGGATCCCGCCCCCGTACGGGGCACGGAGCGTCATCGGCAGGCTGAACCGCCCCCGGCTTCGGGTGCGGAAGCGCGCCATGTGGGAGACGATCTGATCGAAGCCGGGGTACATGAACCCCGAAAACTGGATCTCGGGGACGGGTTTGAGTCCCATCGCGGCCATGCCGACCGCGGCGCCGACGATCCCCGACTCCGCCAGCGGGGTATCGACGACGCGGTCGCCGCCGAACTCGTCGAACAGCCCTTCGGTCGCGCGGAAGACGCCGCCGTTCTTCCCCACGTCCTGGCCCAACACGAGGACGTCGTCGTCCTCGCGCATCTCGGTGTACAATCCGTCTCGAACCGCCTGTACCACGGTGAGGTTCTGTGTCTCGCTCATACTACTCCTCTAAGAACGCCTCGTCGCCGTGTGCCTCGCGGAACGCCGCGAACTCCTCGTACTGTCGCTCCAGCTCCGGCGGGAGCTCCTCGTACGCGTGCTTGAACATTTCTTCCGGCTTCGGTCGGACCTCCGACTCGGCGGCCTCGATGGCGTCGGCCACCTGCGTCTCGACCGCGGTCTCGACCTCGGCGACGCGCTCGTCGTCGAGCACGCCCTCCGACCGGAGGTACGCCTCTAGCCGCGGGATCGGGTCTTTCTCCTTCCAGCGATCGACTTCGTCCTCGTCGCGGTAGACAGTCGGGTCGTCGGCGGTCGTGTGCGCGCCGAATCGGTACTGGATCGCCTCGATCAGCGTCGGTCGCGGCCGATCGGTGTCGGGATCGCGCGCCTTCTCGACGGCCGCCTTCGTGACGCGGTACACCGCGAGCGGGTCCATCCCATCGACCTGTACCCCGTCGATCCCGTACGCCTCCGCCTTCTGAGCTAAGGTCGCGCTCCGCGTCTGTCGCTCGCGGGGCACGGAGATGGCCCACTGATTGTTGTTACAGAAGAAGACGGTCGGCGTGTCGAACACGCCCGCGAAGTTGACCCCCTCGTGGAAATCGCCCTCGCTGGTCGCGCCGTCGCCAAAGTAACAAAGGAACGCGTCGTTCTCGCCGCGGAGCTTCGAGGCCCACGACGCGCCGGTGGCGTGGGGGACCTGCGACGCGATGGGGACCGCGACCGGGAACACGTTCACGTCCTCCGGCGTCGCGTTACCCGCCTCGTGACCCATCCAGTAGAGCAGCGTTTGTTTCAGGGGGAGCCCGCGAACGAGCGCCGCGCCGTGTTCGCGGTACGAGGGGACCATCCAGTCGTCCTCGTCGAGCGCCGTCGCGGAGCCGACTTGGGCGCCCTCTTGTCCCGACAGCGGCGGATACGTTCCCATGCGCCCCTGTCGCTGGAGACTCACGGCGCGGCCGTCGAAGTGTCGCGCCAGTCGCATATGCCGATACATCTCGATGAGCGCCTCGTCGTCGAGGTCCGGCACGTCGCCGACGACCTCGCCTCCCTCGTCGAGGACGCGGACCGGATCGTCGTACGCCCTATCAAACACGCTCACGGTCGAACCCACCTCTTCATACATCAAGGGTTCGCCGCCCGGGTATTATGGTTTTCGTAAATAATTTATTATAGTCAGAAATCGTGATGAGGGGTGCGAAACTGTCCACCAGAATCGAAGAGAACCGGACGTTTCTGAACAACTCAAGGCGTATCCGGCAATATTTTCGTCGACATCGTCGTTTCGCCGAACAGTACCGAACGATCGGGTAGGTTTCTCTGCGGATCGGAGCCGCGGCTCGGTGAAGCGGGGGAGATCGGGGGACATCGAGGAGCGCCCGCCGTCGACTAGCCGAGCCGGAAGGATGGCTCGTCGGGATCGCCGTCGAGGTCTTCGAGCTGGATCACGTCTTCGTCGCCGTCCTCCAACTGCTCGCGGAGGTAGTTGACGTAGCGTTTGTGCTCCTCCAGCTGCTCGCGGAGGTGATCGGCTTCAAGCTCCAGTCGCTCGTGTTCCCGCACGAAGCTCTTCGGGACCTCGATCTTCGGGGGGAACGACTCCCCGCTGTCGCCCATGCTCTCGAGTTCCGCCTCCGGGATGACGCGGACCTGTCCGTCGTGGGCAACGAGCGTATCCACGTAGTCCCGGAAGACCGCCGACAGCGAGATATCTCGCTCCTCGGCGATGTCACGGAGGGTCTCGAACGCGTCCTCGTTGACGCGGAACGAGATCGTCTTGTTCTTGTTGCCCATTATCAGACTGATCTTCGCGCGGAATACTTAAGCGTTTGTCAGACGGTCGCAAGAAATGGAGCTTCGTTCCGGAGGGCAGACCGGAGTCAGGCCGCGCGGACCGCCTCAGGACTCCGGTGTGCCCGCCGGATCGTCACTCGTGGCGTCATCACTCGTGGCGTCGCCGCCCGCGGACCCGTCATCCGCAGCAGCGTCGCCCGCGAGTTCGTCGCCGGCGCCGTCGTCGAGGTCTTCGAGCGCCGACAGCGCCGCGGTCTTGTACGTCTGGGGGTCGAGCTCGTACTCCTCGCGGGCCATCCGCGCGTACTCGTTTCCGTCGTCGTCGAACGCGGCGACGCGCTCGATCGTTCGCGTGGCCGTCTCCGCGACCCAGCGGTCGCGGGTATCGGCGTCGACCTCGGTGATCGACTCGGGGCGGACCGAGACCCGGACGGTGCCGTCGTCGGTCTCGTACGTCCGGGGTTTCCCGACGACTGCGACGTAGGCGGGCGCCTCCAGGTCGCGGAGCTTGGAGGCGGCCTCGGGCTGGTACTGGCCGGCGTACACGAAGAACGTGCCCGTCGGGTCGACGATGCGGCCGCGCCAGTACTCGCTGTCCTCGCCGACGTCCTCCTTCTCCGTGAGGGTGCCGACGAAGAACACGCGGTTCGACGACTCGCCCGTCGGTAACAGCGCGTAGACGGGGGCGCGTTCGTCGTCGGACTCGGTGAACGTGAAGCCGGCGTCGTTGAACTCGCTCGCGAACACGCGCCGGGCGACTTCTCGGGTGGGGGCAGATTGGCTCATTTAAATCGACCTCGCTTCGATCAGCGCAGTTTCAACGTCGACTGTGCCGGGGTTCTCCATCTCGTCGACCAGGACGTACCGGCCGAAGGTGGGGCCGGTGACGCGGTAGTACCGCCCGAGCACGTCGTCGCCCATTTCCTCGGCGACGACGGTGGTGTCGAGCGCGTCCATCGCCATGTCCTTGGCCTCCGCTAAGCCCATCCCGGTGAGATCCTCGGTGGCCTCGCGGTCGAAGATGACCTCGGTGACGCTCTCGCCGTCGTCGAGGACGCCCTTGATCCGGAGGTCGAACTCGCCCTCGACCTGCCCGTGTTCGGAACACCGCCCGTTCTGGAGGACGCGCGTGCAGTCGTCTTCGGGGCAGCGCTTGATCAGTCCGGAGCCGGACTGGATGTCCACGAGGGCGCCCTCGACGGTGTCGGCGTTGTCGCCGACCTCGATCTCCTCGTCGATCTCGGTGATGCCGGTGGTCCGGTTGAGCTTCACCGAGTAGCTCCCCTCGTACTCGTCCGTCACGACGTTCGAGAGTTCGTACGCCTGTCCCTCCGTCAGTTCGGGGAGGTCCGAGGTCTCGAAGGCGACGAACTTGATCGTGCCCGACTCGTCGCCGAGGAGTCCGACCTGCGAGATCGAGTCGCTGCGGGGCTCCCAGAGGTCGACCAGTTCCACGCGCAGGTCGACCCACTGCTCGTCCTCGTCGATCTCGTTGACGAGGACCGACTCGCTGCCGCCGCGGCCGAGCTCGTCGCGCTCCATCCCCGCGTCGTCGAGGTAGCTGTTGGTGACGCTCCGACGCGCCTCGTCGAGGGGGACGCGGTACTCGTTGACGAGATTTTCCAGCCGCTCCTCAATCTCGTCGGCACCGACGTCGAGGTGGTCCGAGAACTGTTCCGCTATCGCTTCCGCTTCCTGTCGCAGTTCGCTCATGGGGTGTCTCCGCCTCCGGTCGTGTTTCAATGGGAGGCGTACGACGGTTGGTTCCTCACGGTATTAAAAATCCCGCAACCGCGGTGAAAGTGGTCGTCTTCGACGCGCTCGCGCGTGCTTTCGGCGGTTTCGGGCCGTCGACGCCGACTGCGTCAGACGCCCGTCAGCCACGCGCGGGCGCCGTTTCAAGTGGAACGGTACCACGTGAAGAGCCCGCACGCACCAATACGGACTTCCGCAGGAGACGATCGCGGACAGTCACGGCAGCGCCGATGTGAACCACATTGACTGGACGCAACAATCGCTTATAAATAGACGTGCGGTGGCGCGCCTCCGAGCGCCCCGTGGGCGCGAGGAGCCCGCGAGGGAGTCGGTGGTCCGGAGCGAAGCGGAGGACCGCCGACGAGGCTGGGGAGGTGTGAGGTGCGGAGCGGTGCTGTGCGGGGTGGGACTCAAAGGGGCAGTCACGAGGGCGAAGCACGGCGCAGCAGGCACCACAGCGAGTGAGCGCAGCGAACGAGCGAGGAGCACAGCAAGCCGCGCGAGTCCTCGCGACTGGGGCGTTGGCGGTGTTCACCGTCGGTCCGGCGTCGACGACTGCGGCGACCAGTTATAAACTGCTCACACCGGTTCCACCATTCACGGACCGAGTGTCCACGTACCGCCAACGGACCTATATCCGACGCGCCGAAACGGCAGGGTATGGACGACCGACTCGAACGCGTCATCCGCCAGCAGCTTCGCAAGGCTGGCAAGCAGTTCGAGGAGGCCAAGCGGGCGTACTCCGACGCGAGAGACGACCCCGACGGCAGCGGTGCGGGGGCGAAGCGGTACGACCTCCCGACCGACGACGAGGGGCGCACCCGGATCGTCTGTCGCCGACACGCGGAGCGCCGGACGGTCCCCGTCGACGGCGAGGGGCGACCGTCGTGTTTCGAGGGCGGCCACCCCGACTGCGAGGGGTGCGCGGAGGACGTGAGAGAAGGGTTCGTCGAGACCTGGTGAACGGGGAGACATCGAGATCAGGCGAACGGGGAGAAGCGCAGGGGCCCTCGGAACCCACCCAAAGGCGTTTCTCTCCCGGTGTCCTCACGCGACCCATGAGACGGACGACGCTCGTCGTCGCGCTCCTCGTCGCGGTCGGGGTCGGGCTCGCGGCCTCCGGCTTCTTCGCCGGGGCGGGCGACGAGGCGCCGCCGCCGATCATCGACGAGCCCGAACCGTCGGCGGTAGACGAGGGATCGCTCATCACGGTCGACGGCGACTACCGACTCTGGCCGTACACAAGCCGGAGCACCTCGGTCGACGGCCGGACGCTCGCGATCAACGTCCTCTTCCACGCCGACGCGGAGACGACGCGGCGGGCGATCGAGGGGCGGTCGGAGACCGACTGGGAGCAGACCGAAGCGGCGGAGGCGGCGGCCACCGCCGACGCCGAGCAGGTGCGGGCCCTCGTCGAGCGCGACTGGGCGGACGCGCACAGCTCGGACCGGTACAGCTACGTCGAGGGGCCGGACGGCGGCGTCTGGCTGGAGGAGACGTTCGAGCTCCACGACGGGGCGTACCTCGGCGTGCGCGATCACCTCCGGGCGTACGAGTCGCCGGACGGCGCCTACACCGCGGTACAGGCCCACGAGGAGTACTACGACTGGTTCCGGCTCCGCCACACCGTGCCGGGCATCGACGATCCGGCGGTCCGGCTCGAAGACGAGTTCATCCACGGCGCGGTCGACGCCGAGGTCAGCCGCGAGTACCGCGGCATCGACGGCGGGTGGAGCGACGGCTGGGTCTCGGTGATCGAGCTGGCGTCGCTGGCGCTGCTGTCCGGCGCGCTGCTCCGGCGCCGAACCCGGGTTGCGACCGTCGAACTGGCGCACCGGGCCCGTCGAGAAGCGGCGCGACACGCGGACGCCGCGCTGCTCGGCGCGGCGCTCGCGGCCGTCGTCGTCGGCGTCCGCGTGGCCGGAGTCGCGCTGGAGACCGCGTACCCCGGGATCGGGCCGAAGCTCATCGCCGCCCCGTTGTACCTGAGCATCGCAGTCGGGATTCCGGCACTCGTCCTCGCCCGGGCCCCCGGATCGGACCCGAGCGCGGCGCTTCTCGGCGTCGTCGTCGGGCTGGGCGCGGGGTTCGTGGTCGACTTCGCCGCGCTCGGCGTGGCGGTGCCGCCAGGTCTTCTCGTCCACCGGGTCGCCCTCCTCGCCGCGATCGGCCTCGTCGCGATGGGGCGCGCCGCCGTCGATCGCCCGGCGCTCGCGGCGGGGCTGGCAGCGTGGGCGGTCGGGCTGGCGCTCCCGCTTGCAGACGTGATCTGAAGCGATCTGAGAGGCGCTCGCAGTCGATTCGGGCGCTCCGACGCGCGTGCGAGGGGTTCGATCCGACGACGACACCACAGAAGGGATATACGCGAGGGGTGAAACAGCGACGAACACATGACGCGGCACGTCAGTCGGCGCGGAGCGCTCGCAGGGGGGTTCGCGGCCCTGAGCGCCGGCTGTCTCGGCCGGACGCGGAACATCGCGGGACGCGACCGCTCCTCGCAGCTGACCCTCGAAATCAACGCCCCGCCCGCCGATACGGACCCCAACGCGATCCGAATCGCCAGACACCTCGCGGAGAACTTAGACGCGGTCGGAATCGACGCCCGGATCAACACCCTCGGACACACCGACCTCCGGCGGAAGGTGTTCATCAACCACAACTTCGACGTGTACGTCGGGCAGTTCCGGGAGGCGGAGCCGTTCGATCCGGACGCGATGTACGGATTCACGCACTCGCGGTTCGCCGCGGAGTCGGGATGGCAGAATCCCTTCGGATTCACCGACATCAACGGCGTCGACGAGCTCCTCGCGAGCCAGCGTCGGACGGAGGGCGACGAGCGACGCGAGGCGGTGGCGGACCTCCAGCGCGACCTCAGTGAGCTGCAGCCGTTCACCGTCGTGGCGTTCCCAGACCCGCTCACGGCGGTCCGCGAGGACCGCTTCAAGAACTGGACGAACCGCCAGCCGCTCTCGGTCGGGGGGCTGCTCGGGTTAGAGCGAATCGACGCGGCGGACGGGGGTACAGGCGAGGACGAGACCGAAACCGAGAACGAAACTGTCGACGGCGGCGCCAACGAGACCACAGACGATACCGAGACTACCGCCGACAACGAGACCACCGCCGACAACGACACTGACGGACTGATCGACGACAATCCGCTCACCGACGGCGACGACGAGACGGGCGACGCCACCACCCTCCGGCTCGTGACGACCGACGAGCGAATCACGCAGAACTGGAACCCGATCGCCGCCGAGTACCGTCGCTACGGCACGTTCACGTCCCTGCTGTACGACCGGCTCGCGCTCGTCGACGACGGGGAGGTGATCCCGTGGCTCGCCGCCGACTGGGAGCAGGTCGGCGACGCGTCGATGGAGGTGTCACTGCGGGAGGCCGACTGGCACGACGGGGAGCCGGTGACCGCGGAGGACGTGGCGTTCACCTACGAGTTCCTCCAGGACACCTCGATGGGAACGACCGAGTCGGCGGTACCGACGCCGACGTTCCGCGGCCGGGCGTCGGCCGTCGAGGCGGCGACCGCCGTCGACGAGAGAACGGTTCGGCTGACGCTCGACGGCGTCAACCAGGCGGTCGGCGTCCGTGCCCTTCAAGTGCCGATTCTACCGAAGCACGTCTGGGAAGAGCGGACCGACGTGGCAACGATCGCCGGGTTCGAGTTCGACGCGGAGACGACCGAGGCCGTGGTGACGAACAACGAAGACCCGATCGGGAGCGGCCCGGTGCAGTTAGTCGAGGCCGCCCCCGAGGAGTCGGTCGCCTTCGAGCGCAACCCGGATCACTTCCTCGTGCGCGCGAGCGAGGGCGGCGGGTCGACCGACGGCGCAGACGGCGGCGGATCGACCGACGGCGCAGACGGCGACGGCTCGACCGGTGACGAGACGGACCCGCTCGCGGGGATCCCGGAGCGGTTCCGCGGGAAGCCGGCGTTCGACAGGTTAGAGATCAAGGTGATAGGGTCGGACATCGCCGCGGTGCAGGCGGTCGGCGACGGGTTCGCGGACGCGACCGTCTCGAATATCGGCCCGGACGCCGTCCCGCGGATCGGGCGCGAGGCCGACGCGCGCCTGGTCACGGGGCGATCCGGCGGGTTCTACCACGTCGGCTACAACGTCCGGCGCGCACCGCTGTCGAACCCCCGGTTCCGTGGGGTCCTCGCGTCGCTGATCGACAAGCGGAGGCTCGTCGACATCGCGTTCGACGGGTACGCCGAGGCCGCCACGTCGCCGCTCGCCGCCACCTCGGAGTGGGTGCCCTCGGACCTCGCGTGGGAGGACCGCGAGGCGGATCCCGTCCACCCGTTCGTCGGCGAGTCCGGCTCGCTTGACGCCGAGACGGCTCGTGAACGGCTCCGCGAGGTCGGGTACCGGTTCGACGAGGAAGGGCGGCTGCTCGCGCCGGGGACATGAGCCCACTTTTGTCAGTCGTGAGTTCGCTCGCGCTGTGGGTGGGATCCGCGCTGGCCGTCGCGAGCGTCGCCATCATCGGCCCGCGACGGCTGTACGGGCTCTGGAACGACCTCCGCGAGCGGCTGTGGGAGATCCGGAAGCCGCTCGCGGCGCTGGTGGCGGTGTTGATCGCGAGCGCGATCGGTCGGAGCTCTCTCCAGACCGTCTCGGAGCTGTTCGGGCTCCAACTGACGTGGGCCATCTACGCGTTGGAGGGGAACTTCGTCGCGTGGGTGCAGGCGACGTTCGGCTCCCCGGCGCTGACGGTGTACTTCTCGTCGGTGTACGTGTACGGGTACGTGTTCCTGCTCTCGTTCCCGTTCCTCGCGTATCTGGCCCTCCCGCGAACGACGACCGTGAAGCGGCTCATCGTCGCGTACGCGCTCAACTACGCGATCGGCCTCGTGCTCTACACGATCGTGTTCGCGCACGGACCCCGCAACGTCATGCCCGACATGGTGACACCGTTACTTTTCACCCACAACCCCAATTTCATGTCTCTGACGGCAGAAATAAATGAGGCCACGAACGTCTTCCCCTCGCTGCACACGTCGCTGTCGGTGACCGTCGGGACGTTCGCGGTCCTGACCCGACGGGAGTACCCGCTGTGGACGCCGATCGCCGCGTGGCTCGCGACGAGCGTGGTGATCGCGACGATGTACATCGGGATCCACTGGCTCACCGACGTGGTCGGCGGGATCGTGCTCGCGCTCGGGGCCGTGTACCTGTCGTATCGGATCGTTGATTCGGAATCGGAGAGCGGAGACGAGCGTGGCGACACAGGCGGGGACGGCGACGGCGGAGACGAAGGCGAAAACGACGACGACGACGACGAGCAGTGATCCAGTCCCCGGACGGAGACGGAAACAGCGTCTTCGGAGAGACTACCCGTCGATGAGCCGTTCGAGATGCTCCGGTGGCACCGCCCCTCGGGCGGCGTGGCCGTCGTACGCGAACGTCGGGACGCCGCTGACCCCGCGCTCCTGTGCCGCGGTGAACAGGTCGGTGACGCGGTCGCGGAGGTCGTCGTCGTCGAGCGCCTCGTCGACGACGCTCGGATCGAGCCCGTCCACGCTCTCGGCGATGTCGGCGAGCACCTCGCGGTCGCCGATGTCGCGACCGTCCTGCCACAGCGCCGCGAAAACTGCCTCGTCGAACGCGAGCCACGAGTCGGGCGCGGTCTCTCGCACGTGGACCGAGGCGATCTGCGCGGGGAGCGAGTCGACGTCGGTCCGGAGCTCCTGTGCCATCTCGGCGTCGTACTGCTCCTGTAGCCGGCGGACGTTCTCACGGGCCTGCTCGTAGTACTCCTCGTCTTTCCCGTTGTCCACGGTGTCGTCGATCTCGCCGTCCGGGCCGCGCTGGCCCGCCCGGAGGTCGAAGGGGTGCCAGTCGATCGAAAGCGGCTCCTCACGCGACTCCTGATACTGCGCGAGCGACTGCCGGCCGAGGTAGCAGAACGGACAGACGTAGTCTGAGTAGACGGATATCGACTCGGTCGCGTCGGGATTCGGTTCGTCTGCGGCGTCCGCGGGATCGGTATTCGACATACCGTCGGTTCGGCGGCGAGGGGGAAAGGCCGTTCGGCGGCAGCGATCGTCACGATTTTGCATAATCGGGTAGTACCACCAGGATATGACATTAACACGCGACCCCGTGTCACCACCCGTCGCGCTCGCGATCGCCGGCAGCGACGCCGGCGGCGGGGCGGGGATCCAAGCCGACCTGAAGGCGATGACCGCACACGGCGTCTTCGGCACGTCGGTCGTGACGGCGACGACCGCCCAGAACACTCGAGGCGTCCGCGACGTACACGCGGTGCCGGCGGGACACGTCGCGAGCCAGTTCGACGCCGTCTCCGACGACTTCGACGTGGGTGCGATCAAGACCGGTATGTTGGCCACGGCCGAGACGGTCGAGACGGTGACCGGACTGGTCGGCGACGTCGCGGCCCCGGTCGTCGTCGACCCGGTGATGGTCGCGGCGAGCGGCGACCGCCTGCTGTCACCCGAAGCGGAGGCCGCCTACGAGGGCCTGATCGGGGCGGCGACGCTCGTCACGCCGAACGCAGACGAGGCCGAGGTGCTGGTCGGCGGACCGATCGAGACGCCGGCGGACGCCGAGCGCGCGGGTCGAGAGCTGGTCGCGACCGGCGCCGACGCCGCGCTCGTCAAGGGCGGCCACATCGGCGACGGAGACACCGTAACGGACACGCTCGTGATCGGGAATACGGAGGGAGACGCGACGGTGGTCCGGTTCAAGAATCCCCGCGTCGCGACCGACGCGACCCACGGCTCCGGCTGTGCGCTGTCGAGTGCAATTGCGGCCCGACTGGCGCGCGGCGAGCCGCTGCGCGAGTCGGTCGCCGCCGCGGTCGACGGGATGGGGCCGGCGATCCGGCGCGGCTACGACGTGGGCGAGGGACCCGGCGCGGTCAACTCGACGGTGTTCGACGAGCGCGCGTAGCGGCCTGACCTCCGGAGTCAAACGAAGTTGAGCGGGACCATCAACAGGACGCCGAGCGCGATTCCCCCGGCGAGTACCGGCTTGCCGCCGCGCGGGAGTCCCGCACCCGTTTCGAGCGCCTCGGGGATGAACTCGGAGAGCACGAGGTAGATCATCGCGCCCGCGGCGAAGCCGAAGCCGTACGGGAGGAACTCGCGAGCGTAGCGCACGAACGCGAACGCGACGACCGCCCCGATCGGCTGCGGCAGGCTGGAGAACACCGACCACCACACCATCTTCCACTTCGAGACGCCCATCGACCGCAGCGGGATGGAGATGGCGGTCCCCTCGGGGATGTTGTGGATCGATATCGCGACGGTCATAAAGACGGCCAGAAGCGGGACGGTGAACCCGAGCAGCTGGGTCCCACCCTCCAAACCGAGGTCCGCGAAGGAGACGCCGACCGCGATCCCCTCTGGAAAGCTGTGGACCGTCAACACGCCGAGGATTAGGATCAGCTTCTTGAAGTCGGCCTCCTCGTACTCCTGCGGGTCGATCTCGGCGTCCATCAACACCTCGTGAGCGAGGACCACGAGGGCCACACCGGCGAGCATCCCGACCCCGATCTGTACGGGCGTCCCCTCGGCGAGCCCCTCATCGACGAGCCCGAACAGCGACGCCGCCAGCATGATCCCGGAGGCGAACCCCCACAGCGCCACGTTGCCGCGGTCGCTGATCGAGTCGAAGAAGAAGAAGGGGAGTGCGCCGATCCCCGTCGCGAGCGCCGTGATGAGCCCCGCGACGAAGACGAACGCGAACACGTCGAGTGCGACCATCGAGTTAGGTGAGCGTACGCGGATGGCACACATAATGCCACCGAGCGACACCGCTTGACGGGAAGTGGGGCATCGTCCGTCGGAGCGGCCGACCGCACACCCGTAGGGTTTTACCCGCCGACGGCGGGAGTACGGGTATATGCCAACGGGGATCGTCGGGGAGTTCCTCGATCTCAAGGCGGAGACCGACGCGGACGTCCTCGCCATGCAGTGCGGCGACTTCTACGAGTTCTTCGCTGACGACGCCGAGCTGGTCGCAGACGAACTCGACTTGACAGTCTCACAGAAATCCTCACACGGCTCGTCGTACCCGATGGCGGGCGTACCGCTCACCGAGCTGACCCCCTACGTAAAAGCGCTCGTCGAGCGCGGCTACCGGGTCGCCGTCGCCGACCAGTACGAGACCGACGACGGCCACGCTCGCGAGATCACCCGCGTCGTCACGCCCGGCACCCTCCTCGAAACCGCTGACGACGACGCGCGGTACCTCGCGGCGGTCGTCCAGGAGGGGGACGGGCCGGACGTCGGCGCGTCGGCGACCGACGGCGACGACTCCGACGGCCCCTACGGGCTCGCGCTCGCCGACGTGACCACGGGCCGGTTCCTCGTCACCGAGGTCGAAACCGCCGGCGACCTCCGCGCGGAGCTGTACCGGTTCGACCCCGCGGAGGTCCTGCCGGGCCCCCGCGTCCGCAACGACGACCAACTGCTCGGCGCGGTCCGCGAGGACCTCTCCGGGTCGGTCTCCGTCTTCGACGCGGAGTCGTTCGCACCGGGGCGCGCGAAACACGCCGTGCGCGAGCAGTTCGGGCGAGAGACCGCCGACAGCGTCGGGATCGACTCCGAGTTGGCGCTGCGCGCTGCGGGAGCCGCCCTCGGCTACGTCGAGGAGACCGGCGCCGGCGTGCTGGCGTCGATCACTCGGCTCACCGCCTTCGGCGACGACGATCACGTCGCCGTCGACGCTACGACCCAGCGCAACCTCGAACTCACCGAGACGATGCGCGGCGAGAGCGAGGGGTCGCTGTTCGAGACGGTCGATCACACCGTCACCGCCGCCGGGGGACGGCTCCTCCGGGAGTGGATCACGCGCCCACGACGGGACGGTCCGGAACTGAATCGTCGGCTCGACGCGGTGGCGGCGCTCGCGTCGGCGGCGCTCGCGCGCGACCGGCTACGCGAGACGCTCGGCGACGCGTACGACCTCGAACGGCTCGCCGCGCGGGCGACCAGCGGGAGCGCGGGCGCACGGGAACTCCTCTCGGTGCGAGACTCGCTCGCGCTGGTGCCGACGCTCGCCGACGCCGTGTCCGGGACCGCGCTCGCGGACTCACCGGTCGCCGCGGTGCTGGAGCGGATCGACCGCGAGCGCGCCGCGACCCTCCACGACGAGCTCGACGACGCGCTCGCGGAGGACCCGCCGAAGACAAAGACGCAGGGCGGGCTGCTCCGAGAGGGATACGACGCCGAACTCGACGAGCTGATCGGGCACCACGAGGAGGTCAAAGAGTGGCTGGACGGGCTCGCAGAGCGCGAGAAGCGACAGTACGGGCTGAGCCACGTCACCGTCGACCGCAACAAGACGGACGGCTACTACATCCAGGTCGGCAAGTCCGCGGCCGACGGGGTCCCCGAGGGCTACCGCGAGATCAAGACGCTGAAGAACTCGAAGCGGTTCGTCACCGACGAACTGGAAGAACGGGAGCGCGAGGTGCTCCGGTTGGAGGAGGCCCGCGGCAAGCTGGAGTACGAGCTGTTCGAGGAGCTCCGGGAACGGGTCGCCGCCGACGCCGAACTGCTGCAGGACGTGGGGCGGGCGGTCGCGGAGATCGACGCGCTCGCGTCGCTGGCGACCCACGCCGCCAGCAACGACTGGACGCGCCCCGAGCTTACCGACGAGCGACGGCTCGACGTGGAGGCCGGGCGTCACCCCGTCGTCGAGCGGACGACCGACTTCGTGCCGAACGACCTCCAGCTCGACGAGGAGCGCGGCTTCCTCATCGTCACCGGCCCAAACATGAGCGGGAAGTCGACGTACATGCGGCAAGCGGCGCTGATCCAGCTGCTCGCGCAGGCGGGGTCGTTCGTTCCCGCACGGGCGGCCACGGTCGGGCTCGTCGACGGGATCTACACCCGCGTCGGCGCGCTCGACGAGCTGGCGCAGGGGCGGTCGACGTTCATGGTGGAGATGCAGGAGCTGTCGAACATCCTCCACTCGGCGACCGAAGACTCGCTCGTCATCCTCGACGAGGTCGGCCGGGGGACCGCCACCTACGACGGCATCTCCATCGCGTGGGCCACGACCGAGTACCTTCACAACGAGGTGCGCGCGCGCACCCTTTTTGCTACCCACTACCACGAGCTGACGACGCTGGCCGACCACCTCCCCCGAGTCGCCAACGTCCACGTCGCCGTCGACGAGCGCGACGGGGAGGTGACGTTCCTCCGGACCGTTCGCGACGGCCCGACGAACCGGTCGTACGGGGTCCACGTCGCCGACCTCGCCGGCGTCCCGGCTCCGGTCGTCTCCCGCGCCGACACGGTGCTCGATAGGCTCCGAGAGGAGAAGGCGATCGAGGCAAAGGGCGGGAGACGAGGCGGCGGGGCGGCCGGCGAAAGACGGGACCCCGACGGCGATACGAAACAGGTCGTCTTCGACCTCTCGTCGGGATCGTTCTCGGAAAGCGACGACGACGGAGCGACAGACGCCGGCGCCCCCAGCTCTAAAGAAGGTCGAAACGGGACGGCACCGGGGTCGGCGTCGGACGGTCGGGGCGGGGCCGCAGGAACCGCAGAAACTGCGGGGGCCGACCGGCTCGATCCCGAGACCCGCGCCGTGATCGAGGAATTAGCCGACGTCGACATCGCGGCGACCGCGCCGGTGGAGTTGCTGTCGCGGGTCCAAGAGTGGCAAGAGCGGCTCGACGAGAACCGCTGACGACCGGCGCGACGCAACGTCTGACGTAAGAACTAATGTCTGACCTCGTCGTGTGGTGTGTATGGGTATTATGAGCAAGATCCTCGGCGGGGGCGGGAACCGCTCCGTCGACGACTACGTCGAGCTCGACCTCGACGACTTCGCCGAGGCGCACGCGGACACAGGAATGCAAGTACACATCGCGGAGATCGGCGATCAGGGCGACGTGATCCCGATCAAAGACGCCGTCTACGACGGCGATTTCGTCATCGCGGACATCACCCGCCACTCCACGTCCGACCGGACGATCGAACACATCATCGACGAGCTGCGGCAGGTCGCCCAGGAGGTCGACGGCGACATCGTCCAGAAGGGCGACGACCAGATCGTCGTCGCTCCGACCGGCGTGAGCATTTCGCGCGAAAAACTGTAGGACGGGTCCGCCCTCCGCCGCGGCGCGGCCGAACCGTGGCATATATGCCCGTCTCGCGCCCACGTACGACCGAATGGACGAGCCGGTCCTGCTGACGGGCGCCGGCGGACGGGTGGGACAGGCCATCCTCCGCGGCATCGGCGACGAGTACGAGTGGCGACTCCTCGACAGGGAGCCGCTGCCTGCAGCGAAGGTGCCGGACAGGATCCCCGACGCCGATCGCTACGTCGCCGACATCACGGATCCGAACGCCGTCCGAGAGGCGATGGACGGCGTCGGAGCGGTGATTCACCTCGCCGGCGACCCCCGGAAGACGGCGCCGTGGGACTCCGTGCTGCGGAACAACATCGACGGGGCGCAGGTCGTGATGCGCGCCGCCGTCGACGCCGGCGTCGAGAAGTTCGCGTTCGCCTCCTCGAACCACGCCGTCGGGGGCTACGAGACCGAGGACCGCACCCCGGACCTGTACCGCCCCGACGACGGCTATCGGCTCGACGGCACGGAGCTTCCCCGCCCCGGGAACCTCTACGGCGTCTCGAAGGCGACCGGCGAGGCGCTCGGGCGGTTCTACCACGACGAACACGATATGAGCGTCGTCTGCGTCCGCATCGGGAACCTCACGAAGGATCACCCGCCGCGGGAGTACGAGCGCGGGCAGGCGATGTGGCTCTCGCACCGGGACTGCGCGCACCTGTTCGACCGGTGTCTGCAGGCGGAGTACGGCTACGAGATCGTCTACGGCATCTCGAACAACGACCGACGCTACTACTCCATCGAGCGCGCCCGCGAGGCCCTCGGCTACGAGCCGACCGACAACTCTGCCGACTACACGTTCGAGGGGAAGCCGAAAGCCGAGACGGGCGAGGAAAACGACGACTCGACAGCGGACGACGACTCGACAGCGGACGACGACCCGACCACAGACGACGGCAAAACTGGCCTCGACGATCCCCCGGCGGAGCCAAACTTCCCGACGGGTCCCGACACGCCGACCGACGGCGTCTGACCGAAGAGCGACCGGTCAGAACAGGTCGTCGACGTCGCGTCGCTTCCGCGTTTCCAGTTCCACGTGATCCGCGAGCCGGGCGGCCACCTGTGGACGGGTGTCTGGCGTGCGAAGGAACGCGAACAACAGCTCTGCGAACCGCGTCCGACCGGTGCCCCGCTCCTCGCGTGCGAGTTCTGCCGCGGTCTCGAAGGTCCCCTCATCGCCGGGAGCGACCGCACCGGCCAGCGCGGGCGCCGCGAGCAGCGCCGTCGACAGGTCGAGGTCGCCGAATCGCGGCGCCTCACCCTCGATCCGGATCGTGGGGGGGACCGCGCGCTCGATCGTTTCCGGGTCGGCCGCGAGCCGGCGGCACCAGTCGTGAACGGGGGCGACGTCGATCTCCCGAGAGGTTGACTCGACTCCATCAAGATACTCGACCGCGTTGTCCGCGCAGCCGACCGCTCCTGACCAGTTGCGGGTGGCAGCGTGGTGGGTTGCCGCTGCGGTCGCGATCAGCCCATGGAGCAAGCGCTCGTCGAGACCCTCGACGAGCGGGAGCCACGCCGCCTCCCACGGGTCGTGCGCGGCGAGGACGTGACCCTCGTTGAAGAGCGCGGCGCCGGCGCGGAGCGCGGCGGGAACGGTCGGGGACTCTCGGGCGCTCTCGCCGGGTTCGCGATCGGTCATATCGGTCTGTCGGAGTGTCCGACAGATAAGCGGTGAGGCCGGCGGCGGTGACCGTCGGGAACGAAACGGAGGGAGAAAAACGTCAGCGGGGTCGAAGAGGGAGGAGCGTCAGCGGGGCGAATCAGGCCGGGGTCGGTAGCTCGAAGCGATCAGTCGGCGCCGGCACCGGTCGACTCGTCGTCGGGCGCCGAGAGGGACCGATCGACTGCGCGGTCGACCGCGTCCGGGTACCGGCGGTGGAGGCCCGCGCCGGCGATCACGCCGACGAGGGCGCGCGGTCGGACGGGGCTAAACCGGTGTAGAGGTCGGGATGTCTCGTGCGTCTGGATCGGGAGGGGTCTCGTTGCATTATCTGTGTGGCGGGTGGCGCGAGGCCTCGCGCCGCGGTCGGAGTCTGTGCGTCGGTCGGGGACCGCGTGAACCGAGGTCGGCCGGCGGCGTTCGCTACCGGTGACGCGCCTCGTGAACCCCGACGATCTCGGTGAGATCGTCGACCTCGGCGTCCGGCGCGAGCCGGAGCGAGGCGTCAACCTCGACCGTGAGGTCGTTGAGACGCGGCCGGAGGGCGACGACGTCGACGGTCTCGACATCGATACCATCGCGGCCGGCGAGCTTGTCGCGGACCCCGGCGTGGAGGTCGCCCGCGGCGTCGCGGGGAACCGCCAGCCGGAGCGCGACGTCGGTCGCGCGGTGGCAGGGGTGGACTGCCATACGGACCCAGGAGGGAGTCGATTCCTCACCCGAGGCTCTGCCGCTTGAGCTACCGGGTCCACGTGTCGGAAGGTGGGGGAGAGAAGGCGGCGCTCGCTCCGAGGGGCGAAGCCGACCGCCTCCGCGTCGGGTTACGCGGCGACGGCGTCGGAGCGAGCGACGACCGTTCCGCGACCCCGCTTCCCGACGCTCCAGAGGGGAGCGAACGTCGGGGTGGTGTCGCGGACGGTCATGGTGAAGAGCCCGGCGGGGAGAATCCATCCGGGCATACACTTACGCAGAGGAGGAACCGAGTTAATAGTTGCTCGTGTGTGCGGATCAATGGCGTGATACGTCTCCGCTCGAGTATGCTTTTCAATTATATCAACGAGGTGGGATAGGGGACGGTGTCGTCGTCGGAACACCAATACACTAAGAAAGGCAGCGGCCATATAATCGGTAGACGTGTCTAGCCTGTTACCGATCATCGCGGCGATTCTCGTGTCGGGACTCGTCGTCCAGCTGATTGCGCACCACCTGAAGGTGCCGAGCGTCATCTTCTACCTTCTCATCGGTGTCGTGTTGGGGCCGGAGGTGTTGGGGCTCGTCACCCTGGAAACGTTCGGAAGCGGGCTCGAGATCATCGTCGGGATCAGCGTCGCGATCATCGTCTTCGAGGGCGCGTTCGCGCTCCGGATCGAGCGGATCCGGGGCGCGTCCACGGTGTCGCTCCGTCTGGTGACGGTCAGCGCGCTCGTCATGTTCGTCGGAACGGCGGTCGCAGTCCGGTTCCTCGAGGACGCCAACTGGGAGATAGCGCTACTCATCGGCGCGCTGCTGGTGGCGACCGGCCCGACGGTGATCACCCCGATACTCAACGTCGTCCGCGTCAGAGACCACGTCGCGACCGCGCTGGAGACCGAGGGGATCGTCAACGACGTGACGGCCGCGATCGTCGCCGTCGTGATCTTCGAGACGCTACTACTCGACGACCTCGGGGTTCCGGCAACTCTCTTGTCGTTCGTCGAGCGACTCGGCGTCGGCGTGCTCGCGGGGGTGCTCGCGACGGTCGTCATCTACTACCTGTTGGACAGCGATCTGGTTCCCGAGCGCGACGTGCAGGCGTCGCAGTTCCTCGTGTTGGCGGCGGCGGTCGGCGCGTTCGCGGCCGCCGAGGCCGTCGCCGCCGAGGCGGGCATCGCGGCGGCGGCGACGAGCGGCATCCTGCTCGGGAACCTCGACATCGACAACAGAGAGGAGATCGAGCGGTTCGCGGAGAACACGACCCTCGTCGTCCTCTCGTTCGTGTTCATCTCGCTGGCCGCGCTGATCAACGTCGAGGCGATCGCGGCACTCGGCCTCGGTGCGATCGGCCTCGTACTCGTGATCATGCTCGTGCTCCGACCGCTCGGGGCGCTGATCGCCACGGCCGGCGTCGAGCGGTTCACGTGGCCGGAGCGGCTGTTCATCGCCGGCGTGGGACCGCGAGGGATCATCCCGGCGAGCGTGGCCACGCTGTTTGCCATCGAGCTGGAGCTTGCGGGGAACGTGGCCGCGGGCGAGCTACTGGTCGGAACCGTGTTCGCCGTCATCTTCGCGACGGTCGCGATCGAGGCCGGGCTGGCGAAGCAGATCGGCGACGTTCTCGGAGTGTCACCAATGCGCACGATAATCATCGGCGGCGGTCGGGTCGGCCGAGCGCTCGCCACACGGCTGGAGCGGCGGGGAGAGTACGTCGTCATCGTCGAGAACGACGACGAAGAGATCGAACGGGCGCGCTCGGAAGGGTTCACCGTGTACGAGGGCGACGGCAGCGACACGGAGACGCTGCGCGGCGCGGGCATCGGAGACGCCAAGCGCGTGATCACGGTGACCGGCGACGACGATATCAACCTCCTCGCGTGCCAGCTCGCGATCACGAAGTTCGGCGTTGAATCGGTGTACTCCCGGGTGAACGAACCGGACAACGTCGACGCCTTCGACAGCATCGGCGTGGAAGCGATCGACTCGCCGACGGCGACGGCGGTGGCCATCGACGACGAGATCGAGCGCCCGGCGATCACCCACTGGATGAACGAGTTGGGCGACAGCCACGACGTCCAAGAGGTCGAGGTGACCGCGCAGAACCTCGCCGGGAAGACGATTCGCGACCTCAATGCCCAGATCCCCGACGGGACCTTCGTCGCCGTCGTCAGCCGCGACGGCGAAAATCACGTGCCGTCGGCAGACAGCGTGCTGGAGTACGGCGACCACGTCACGTTCATCGGCGACACGAAAGCGGTCAAGCGGGCGATGGAGCGGTTCCATCCGCACGATTAAGACGCCGATCGGGCGGTTCCGCCCGGTCGCGGAGCAATTGTGGGAAGCGTTGGACCGGCGCCCGGTTGTTTATAAGCGGTTGCCAGCGAAAGCCCCAGCAGTGAGGACTCGCGCGGCTTGCAAGCTCTCTATAGACGCGAGTCAGCACGCGCCACCGCCCCTTCGAAACCACGAACGAGCGAGCGTGTAGCACAGCACTCACGCACGGCTCGCAGTATTCGCCGTGCGGTGTATCTGAAGACGTCCTGACGGAGTCCTGCGCGAGGGAACCGAGCGCAGGGCACGTCAGGACGCGAACGCAGCGGCTGTCGAACGAAGTGAGACAGCCGCAAAGTGAGCGTCCTGACGGAGATTTGAACTCCGGTCCCTGGCTCCGCAAGCCAGGAGGATAGTCCACTACCCTACCAGGACTCAAATGGACGTACCGCGGTGGAACTTAAGACGGTTACGGTCCACGGGCTGCGTGGCGGAGGGTCGCATGCGGCGCGGTCGGGCGAGCATGACCGCACGTTCACGTCACAGACAAACACGGAATCGCGATAGCTGGATCGCTCGGAGGTCCCGCGCGTGGATTGCACACCTTTTGTATCGAGGGGACCGATGAACCGGTATGACGGAATTCCGATCCGCGACGGCGACGCCGCGGACCCGACCGACGGCGGGCACGAGTTCGACCGTGAGACCCCCGAAAGGACAACGTTTATGCGCGGACTCGGCAACCGAGGTGGTACGCGTATGGGAGTGATAGAGGACGTCTACGGGGATCTCGACACCGACGTCGAGTTCGAGGAGTTCGAGGCGGCCGTCGAGGACAAAGTCGAGCAGATGGGCGGACTCGCAGACGAGGAGACGGCCGCGATGCTGATCGCCCACGAGCTGCGCGACGAGGAGGCCGACACGATCGCCGACATCGAGCCCGGCATGAACGACGTGAAGTTCCTCGGAAAGGTGACCTCCATCGGCGATATTCGTACGTTCGAGCGCGACGACGAGGACGCCGGGGAGGGCCGCGTCTGCAACATCGACGTCGCGGACGCCTCCGGCTCCGTGCGGGTCGCACTGTGGGACGAAATGGCCGTCGGCGCCGAAGAGCAGCTGGAGGTCGGACAGGTGCTCCGCGTCATGGGCCGCCCGAAGGAGGGGTACAGCGGGCTCGAAGTGAGCGCGAACAAGGTTGAGCCGGACGAGGACGCCGAGGTCGACGTGCAGGTGCTCGACACCTACCAAGTGACGGACCTCTCACTCGGCGCGTCCGACGTGGACCTCGTCGGGCAGGTACTCGACACCGACTCGATCCGCACGTTCGACCGCGACGACGGCTCGGAGGGGCGCGTGGCCAACCTCACCGTCGGTGACGAAACCGGTCGCGTACGCGTGACGCTGTGGGACGGCAAGGCCGACCTCACCGAGGAGTTCGAGGCCGGCGAGGTCGTCGAGGTCGGCGACGGCTACGTCCGCGAGCGCGACGGGGACTTGGAGCTCCACGTCGGCGACCGCGGCACTGTCGAACGGGTCGACGAGGACGTGGAGTACGTCCCGGAGACGACCGATATCGCAGGGGTGGCGATCGGCGAAACCGTCGACATCGGCGGGGGCGTCATCGAGACCGACCCGAAGCGAACGTTCGACCGCGACGACGGCTCGGAAGGGCAGGTCCGGAACGTCCGCATCAAGGACGACACCGGCGAGATCCGCGTCGCGCTGTGGGGCGACAAGGCCGACCGCGAGATCGAGTTGGCCGACCGCGTCGTCTTCACCGACGTGGAGATCCAAGACGGCTGGCAGGACGACCTCGAGGCCTCGGCGAACTGGCGCTCGACGATCGCCGTCCTCGATGAGGGGAGCGAGGCGGCGGGCGGGACCGGAGACGGCGTGTCCGGGACCGACGCTGACGGTTCCGAGAGCGCCGAGCGCGGCGCGAGCGACACGGGGCTCGGCGCCTTCGCCGAGGACGGACAGAAGGCGGCCGCCGAGGCGGTTGCGGGCGAGGCCGGGGGACGCGACGAGGAGGGAGGCACCGAGAGTGGCGCATCCGGTGGCGCCGCGGCCGCAACGGCAGAGCAGTCAGCCGAGCAAGTCGAGTTTACCGGGACGGTCGTCCAGACCGGCAATCCCGTCGTGTTGGACGACGGCCAGCGGACGAAGAGCGTCGAGACCGACGCCGGCCTCCGGCTCGGTGAGGAGGTCACGGTGCGCGGGACGGAGCGCGACGGGACGATCGACGCCGAGGAGGTGTTCTGATCGGACGGGAGATGGCGGAGAGCGGCCGGCGACGGGAGCGACGACGCGGGTAGCTACGACGCGGGTAGCTACGACGCGAGTAGCAACGACGAAGCCGCTCGGCGGCGGAGAGCGGGTAACGGAAACAGTTTTACGGGACACGGACGCGACTGTGTGTATGAGTGTCGAGTTGCCGTTCGCGCCGGTCGACGGAATTATCCGGCGGAACGCCGGGGACCTCCGCGTGAGTGCGGACGCCGCCGAGGAGTTGGCTCGCCGGATCCAAGCGCACGGCGCTGAGCTGGCGATCGACGCGGCCGAACAGGCAACCGAGGACGGACGAAAGACGCTAATGGCGTCCGATTTTGGCGTTGAACAGGTGATCGTCCGCGAGAAACTCACGCTGCCCGTCGCGCCCATCGACCGAATCGCTCGGCTCCGGATCGACGACCGATACCGGGTGGGCGTCGACGCGCGGATCGCGCTGGCCGACATCTTGGAGGACTACGCCGACAACGTCGCGAGCGCGGCCGCGACCCTCGCGCGCCACGCCGACAGGCGGACCGTACAGGCCGAGGATATCGAGACGTACTTCGCCTTGTTCGAGTAGATGCACTTCGGCTACAGCGAGCGGTGTCTCGAACACGACACCGGCGAACGACATCCGGAAAATCCGGACCGGCTGCGCGCGATCCGTCGCGGGCTCGCGAAACGGCACGGCGTCGAGTACGCGGAGGCCGACCCGGCGACGCGAGAGGAGATTATCGCGGTTCACGACGCGGAGTACGTCGACGAACTGGAGAGCTTCGTCGACGACGGCGGCGGGAGCTGGGACCCCGACACCGTCGCGAGCGAAGGAACGTGGGACGCCGCACTCTCCTCGGCCGGCCTCGCGCAGTGGGCGGCCCGCTCCGCGCTCAACGGTGCCGACGGTCGAGATACGCCCTTTGCGCTCGGACGACCACCGGGACACCACGCGGTGCCCGACGACGCCATGGGCTTTTGTTTCTTCAACAACGCCTCCGTCGCAGCGCAGACCGTCCTCGACAACGGGGCCGCCGACCGGGTCGCGATCTTCGACTGGGACGTGCACCACGGTAACGGTACACAAGACATATTCTACGAGCGCGGCGACGTGATGTACGCGTCGGTCCACGAGAAGGGGCTCTATCCGGACACCGGCGCGCTCGACGAGACCGGTCGCGGCGAGGGAGAAGAAACGACTGTGAATCTCCCGCTTGCGGCTGGGGCCGGCGACGCGGACTATCTCTACGCCATCGACGAGGGAATCGCACCAGCGCTCGAACGGTTCGACCCCGATCTCGTGATCGTCTCGGCCGGGTTCGACGCTCACCGGCACGACCCAATCTCGCGGATGCGTGTCTCCTCGGAGGGG
Source organism: Halorubrum shenae (assembly GCF_051194165.1). NCBI lineage: Archaea > Methanobacteriati > Methanobacteriota > Halobacteria > Halobacteriales > Haloferacaceae > Halorubrum > Halorubrum shenae. Next base: position 238,764 of record NZ_JBLZNI010000003.1, read on the forward strand.
TACGCGCTGATGACCGACCAGATACGGTCGGTCACCGACGAGATCGGGGCCGCGACGGCCTACGTCCTCGAAGGCGGCTACGGCCTCGACACGCTAGCCGAGGGCGTCTCGATGGTCCACGAGACGTTCGACGGTCGCACGCCCGTCGGGAACGACGACGATCCCGACGAGAAGACGGAGTCGCTCGTGACCGAACTGCGGGAACTACTCGAATTATAAACAAACAGTTCGAGCGGTCCTTTTCGGAGTTACCTTCCGGAACGTTCGTCAGCTCTGGAGCTGCTCGCTACGCTCGCCGTGTTGTTCGTCGAAAACGCCCGGAGCGGGATTTGAACCCGCGTCACGACCGTGACAGGGTCGTATGATGGGCCACTACACCATCCGGGCAAACAGCGAGTAACCCCGAAGCGTGGGGACGCCCGGAGCGGGATTTGAACCCGCGTCACGACCGTGACAGGGTCGTATGATGGGCCACTACACCATCCGGGCTTGTCGCAATCATTCGTACCCTTGTCTGGCAAATAAGGCTTGTCATCGCCGTCGACGGTGGTGATTGGTGACAGGGAAGAGAGCGCCCCCCGAAGGGACCGGAGTTCCCGACGTGGGCGACTCGATCCCGCGATTTCGGTGGGATTTCGGAGGCGTTCGGTCGACCTGGAAGATCATAGCGTGACCGATCGCGGCGGTACCCTTTTGTGTGATACCCGCATTACCTAGAGTATCGCACGCCCCCGTCGCCGTGAGCCGCGCACGGCGGAGCCGCTTGACAAGCCTTATGATGTTGGCGCTTATAGCAATCTGTAGTATCTCGTGATAGCTTCTTTCAATAACCACCACCCATGGTAGACGTAAGCCAGCACGAACTCGTCCCGGATCACGTTCTCCTCGAGCCCGAAGAGGTCGACGAGGTTCTGGCGGAGTACGACGTGAAACGGACGAACCTACCGAAGATCAAACGCACTGATCCCGCGATCCCCGACGACGCCGAGGTCGGCGACGTGGTGAAGATCGTTCGAAACTCCCGCACGACCGAGGAAGCGGTCGTGTACCGATTAGTCGTCTCATGAACAGACAAGACCGACGCGTGGTGTCACGTGAGTATTTCTCGGACGAACGGCTCGCTGAACACCACTTCCGCTCGTTCAACAACTTCCTGGACCGCGGCATGCAGGAAGTCGTCGACGAGAAGGAGACGATCGAGACCGATATCGGCGACAAAGAAGGCCAAGAGCCCGTCTACGTCGAACTCGGCGACGTGCGGATGGTCACTCCGCGCGTCCGCGAGGCCGACGGCTCCGAGGAGCTGCTGTACCCTCAGGAGGCGCGGCTTCGCAACATCACCTACTCGGCGCCCGTGTTCATGGAGATGTCCATCGTACGCGGCGGCGAGGAGGAGCCCGAGCAGGTCGTCGGCACGACCGAGACGAAGGTCGGGCGGATGCCGATCATGGTCGGCTCGAACAAGTGTAACATGGCCGGCTTCTCCGATGAGGAGCTCATCGACATCGGCGAGGACCCCGTCGATCCCGGCGGGTACTTCATCGTCAATGGCTCCGAGCGCGTGCTGATGACCTCGGAGGACCTCGCACCGAACAAGATTCTCGCCGAATACGACTCGAAGTACGGCGACGAGATTCAGGTCGCGAAGACGTTCTCTCAGCGCCGCGGCTACCGCGCGCTGGTGCTCTGCGAGCGCAACCGCGAGGGGCTGCTCGAAGTGTCGTTCCCGTCCGTCTCGGGCTCGATAGACTTCGTGACGCTCGTCCGCGCGCTCGGCCTCGAATCCGACGAGGAGATCGTTCATCGGGTCTCGGACGACCCCGAGATCGTGAAGTTCATGCTTGAGAACTTGGAGGAGGCCGAGGTGCAGACGACCGAGGGAGCCATCGAGACCCTCGGCGAGCGCGTCGCCTCCGGCCAGGGGAAGAACTACCAGCTCAAGCGAGCCAACTACGTCATCGACCGCTACCTCCTCCCGCACCTCCACGAGGAGGGAGTCGAGGAGGAGGACGTGCGGATCAACAAGGCGTACTACCTCTGCCGGATGGCCGAGGCGTGTTTCGAGCTCGCTTTGAACCGTCGCGAGGCGGACGACAAGGACCACTACGCCAACAAGCGCCTGAAGGTCTCCGGCGACCTGATGCGCGACCTGTTCCGGACGGCGCTGAACAAGCTGGCACGCGACGTGAAGTACCAGCTCGAGCGCGCGAACATGCGGAACCGCGATCTCACGGTTAACACCGTCGTCCGCTCCGACGTGCTGACCGAGCGGCTCGAACACCCGATCGCGACGGGCAACTGGGTGGGCGGCCGCTCCGGCGTCTCCCAGCTCGTCGACCGGACCGACTACATGGGCGTGCTCTCGCACCTCCGGCGTCTGCGCTCGCCGCTATCGCGGTCGCAGCCGCACTTCAAGGCGCGAGACCTCCACGCGACCCAGTGGGGTCGCATCTGTCCCTCCGAGACGCCGGAGGGGCCGAACTGCGGACTCGTGAAGAACTTCGCGCAGGCGATGGAGCTCTCACAGACGGTAGACGACGAACAGGGGCTGAAACGAGAACTGGCGTCGATGGGTGTCGAGGGGATCCCCGGCATCGAGGGCGTCGACCGACAGACGGCGGACGACTAATATGGCTCAGGCAGAACGCGAAGCGAAGGTGTACGTCAACGGGAGCCTCGTGGGGACCCACCCGGACCCCGAGGCCCTCGCAGCACAGATCCGCGAGGCCCGCCGACGCGGCGACGTCTCGGAGATGGTGAACGTCTCGGTCAAAGACCGGACCCAGGAAGTGATCGTCAACGCGGACGCGGGACGCGCCCGTCGTCCGCTGATCGTCGTCGAGAACGGCGAGCCCCTCCTGGGCGACGAAGAGATCGAGGCCCTCGAACGCGGCGACGTCGAGTTCGAGGACCTCGTCGACCGCGGCTACGTCGAGTTCATCGACGCCGAGGAGGAGGAGGACATCCTCGTCGCCGTCGACGAGGAGGATGTGACCGACGATCACACACACCTCGAGATCGACCCGCAGCTCGTGTTCGGTATCGGCGCGGGGATGATCCCCTACCCCGAACACAACGCGAGCCCGCGCATCACGATGGGCGCGGGGATGATGAAGCAGTCGCTCGGACTCCCCTCCGCCAACTACCGGATCCGACCGGACACGCGTCAGCACCTGCTGCACTACCCGCAGCTGGCGATGGTGAACACGCAGACGTCCGATCAGATCAGCTTCGACAAGCGGCCGGCGGCGCAGAACTTCGTCGTCGCCGTGATGTCCTACGAGGGGTTCAACATCGAGGACGCCCTCGTGATGAACCAGGGCTCCGTCGACCGCGCGCTCACTCGCTCGCACTTCTTCCGGACCTACGAGGGCGAGGAGCGCCGGTACCCCGGCGGCCAGGAGGATCGCTTCGAGATTCCCGAACAGGACGTGCGCGGCGCGCGCGGCGAGGACGCGTACACCCACCTCGACGAGGACGGCCTCGTCAACCCGGAGACGAAGGTGGACGAGTCCTCGGTCCTGCTCGGCAAGACCAGCCCGCCGCGCTTCCTCGAGGAGCCCGATGACATGGGCGGGCTCTCCCCGCAGAAGCGCCGAGAGACGAGCGTGACGATGCGCTCGGGTGAATCCGGCGTCGTCGACACGGTGACGCTGATGGAGGGCGAGGACGGCTCCAAGCTCTCGAAGGTGAAGGTACGCGACCAGCGTGTCCCCGAGCTCGGGGACAAGTTCGCGTCGCGACACGGACAGAAGGGCGTCGTGGGCCACCTTGCCCCGCAGGAGGACATGCCCTTCACCGAGGAGGGGGTCGTCCCCGACCTCGTGATGAACCCGCACGCGCTCCCGTCCCGGATGACGGTCGGCCACGTGCTAGAGATGCTCGGCGGCAAGGTCGGCTCGCTGCGCGGCTCGCGGGTCGACGGAACCCCGTTCCAAGGCGAAGACGAGGAGGAACTCCGCGGCGGACTGGAGGACCACGGCTTCAAGTCCTCCGGCAAGGAGGTCATGTACTCCGGCGTCACCGGCGAGAAGATCGAGGCGGAGATCTTCGTCGGGACGATCTTCTACCACAAGCTGTACCACATGGTGTCGAACAAGCTCCACGCCCGCTCGCGCGGGCCGGTGCAGGTGCTCACGCGCCAGCCGACCGAGGGGCGCGCCCGCGAGGGCGGCCTGCGAGTCGGGGAGATGGAGCGCGACACGATCATCGGCCACGGCGCGTCGATGGTGCTCAACGAGCGGCTCCTGGAGTCCTCCGACGCCGAGACGGTACACGTCTCCGCGGAGACCGGGCTCGTCGCCGTCGAGGACCGGGAGCAGCGCCGCGTGTACGACCCCGTCACGGGCGACGAAGACGACATCCACGAGCTCGAGGTCAGCTACGCGTTCAAGCTCCTCCTCGACGAGATGATCGCCCTCGGCATCCGACCGAAGCTCGAACTGGAGGACGCGATTTAAATGTCAATGCAAACACCGAAAGTGCTCGGCGGCATCGACTTCGGCCTCATGGACCCGGAGACGTACCGGGACATGTCGGCGACGAAGGTGATCACGGCCGACACGTACGACGACGACGGCTACCCGATCGACATGGGGCTAATGGACCCGCGGCTCGGGGTCATCGACCCCGGCCTAGAGTGTCGGACCTGCGGCTCCCACTCCGGCTCCTGTAACGGCCACTTCGGCCACATCGAACTGGCTGCCCCCGTCATCCACGTGGGCTTCACGAAGCTCATCCGGCGGCTGCTCCGCTCGACGTGCCGAGAGTGCGGCAAGCTCGCCTTGGACGAGGCCCAGCGCGACGAGTTCCGCAACCGCTACGAGCGAGCGAAGGAGCTCGGCGACGACGAACACGACGTGTTGAAGGCCGCCGTCCGGCAGGCCCGGAAGGCCAAGACCTGTCCGTTCTGTGGCGAGCCACAAGCGGACATCAAACACGAGAAGCCGACCACCTACTACGAGGTGCAGGACGTGCTTTCCGGCGACTACTCCGAGCGCATCGCGGCCGCGATGCAGCCCGACGAGGAGGAGGACGATCCGGGCACCTCGCCGCAGGAACTCGCCGAGAAGACCGACATCGAGTTAGAGCAGATCAACGAGATCATGGCCGGCGAGTTCCGCCCGCGCAAGGAGGACCGCCGCTCCGTCGAGAAGGCGCTCGACATCGACCTCACCGAAGAGGACATGAACAAGCTGATGCCCTCGGACATCCGCGACTGGTTCGAGGACATCCCGGACGAGGACCTCGAAGTCCTCGGCATCGACTCCGAGCACTCCCGGCCGGAGTGGATGATACTGACGGTGCTTCCCGTTCCGCCGGTGACCACGCGTCCCTCCATCACGCTCGACAACGGCCAGCGCTCCGAGGACGACCTCACGCACAAGCTGGTCGACATCATCCGGATCAACCAGCGGTTCATGGAGAACCGCGAAGCCGGCGCCCCGCAGCTGATCATCGAGGACCTCTGGGAGCTGCTCCAGTACCACGTCACCACGTTCGTCGACAACGAGATCAGCGGGACGCCGCCGGCGCGTCACCGTTCCGGACGCCCTCTCAAGACCCTCAGCCAGCGGCTGAAGGGGAAGGAAGGTCGCTTCCGCGGCTCGCTGTCCGGGAAACGCGTCAACTTCTCCGCCCGGACCGTCATCTCGCCGGACCCGACGCTCTCGCTGAATGAGGTCGGTGTCCCGGACCGCGTCGCCATGGAGATGACGCAGACGCTCAACGTCACCGAGCGCAACGTCGAGGAAGCGCGCCAGTACGTCCGGAACGGCCCGGAGGCGCACCCTGGCGCGAACTACGTCCGACGACCCGACGGTCGTCGCCTGAAAGTGACCGAGAAGAACTGCGAGGAGCTCGCCGAGAAGGTCGAGGCCGACTGGGAGGTCAACCGCCACCTCGTCGACGGCGACATCGTGATCTTCAACCGGCAGCCCTCGCTCCACCGGATGTCCATCATGGCCCACGAGGTCGTGGTGATGCCGTACAAGACGTTCCGGCTCAACACCGTCGTCTGTCCGCCGTACAACGCCGACTTCGACGGCGACGAGATGAACATGCACGCGCTGCAAAACGAGGAGGCTCGCGCCGAGGCGCGCGTCCTCATGCGCGTCCAAGAGCAGATCCTCTCGCCGCGGTTCGGCGGGAACATCATCGGCGCCATTCAGGACCACATCTCCGGGACGTACCTGCTCACGCACTCGAACCCCGAGTTCACCGAGACGCAGGCGCTGGACCTGCTGCGCGCGACCCGCGTCGACGAGCTGCCCGAGGCGGACGGCATCGACGACGAGGGGCGCGAGTACTGGACCGGTCGGACGCTGTTCTCGGAGCTGCTCCCCGACGACCTCTCGCTGGACTTCAGCTCCTCGACGGGCGATAGCGTGCTCATCGAGAACGGCCAGCTGGTCGAAGGGACGATCGACGAGGACGCGGTGGGTGCGTTCGGCGGCGAGGTCGTCGACACTCTCACCAAGGAGTACGGCGAGACGCGCTCGCGCGTGTTCATCAACGAGATCGCGTCGCTGGCGATGCGCGCAATCATGCACTTCGGGTTCTCGATCGGGATCGACGACGAGTCGATCCCGCCGGAGGCCGAAGAGCAGGTCGACGACGCCATCGAGAGCGCCTACGACCGCGTTCAAGAGCTCATCGCGACGTACGAGGCCGGTGAGCTTGAGTCGCTGCCGGGCCGCGGCGTCGACGAGACGCTGGAGATGAAGATCATGCAGACGCTCGGGAAGGCACGCGACTCCGCCGGTGAGATCGCCGACCAGCACTTCGGTGACGACAACCCGGCGGTCGTGATGGCCCGCTCCGGCGCGCGTGGGTCGATGCTGAACCTCACGCAGATGGCCGGCTCCGTCGGCCAGCAGGCGGTTCGCGGCGAGCGGATCAACCGCGGCTACGAGGACCGGACGCTCTCGCACTACCGGCCGAACGACCTCTCCGCGGAAGCGCACGGCTTCGTGGAGAACTCCTACCGCGGCGGCCTCACGCCCGAAGAGTTCTTCTTCCACGCGATGGGCGGCCGCGAGGGGCTGGTCGACACGGCGGTCCGGACCTCCAAGTCCGGTTACCTCCAGCGCCGGCTCATCAACGCGCTCTCCGAACTGGAAGCGCAGTACGACGGCACGGTCCGAGACACCTCTGGCCGGATCGTCCAGTTCGAGTTCGGCGAGGACGGCACCTCGCCGGTGAAGGTTTCCTCCGGCGAGGGCGACGGCATCGATGTCGACGACATCGTCAACCGCGTCGTCGACTCCGAGTTCGACTCCGACGAGGAGAAGGACCGGTTCCTCGGCGAGCGCACGCCGCCGACGAACCTCTCGGAACACTCTGGACCTGGCCTGAACAAGGCCTCGGGGGTGGAGTCGGATGACTGAGTACGACCACGTCACCGACGACATGGAGGCGGTCGTGGAGGCGACCGAGCTTCCCAGCCGCCTCAAAGACGAGGTGTACGGGGCGCTCGAACAGAAGGCCGAGGAGACCGGCGAGATCACGATCGAGCAGGCCACCGAGGTCGCGACCGGCGTCGAGAACCGCTACATCGAGACGCGGGTTGATCCCTTGGACCCGGTCGGCACCGTTTCTGCACAATCGATCGGTGAGCCCGGAACCCAGATGACAATGAACACGTTTCATTACGCTGGGGTTGCAGAAATCGACGTTACCCAAGGGCTCCCCCGGCTCATCGAGCTGGTCGACGCCCGGAAGACGCCGGACACGCCGATGATGACCGTCCACCTCGACGGCGAGTACGCGACGGACCGCGAGAAGGCCCACGAGGTCGTCTGGTCCATCGAGGCGACGCGCATCCTCGCGCTCGGCGACGTGTCGACGAACGTCGCCGACATGCTGGTGCGGATCGACCTGAACGACGACACCCTCCTCGAGCGGTGGCCGGCCCACTCGGACCCCTCAGAGGTCGCCGCGATCATCGCCGAGACGATCGAGGATTCGCTCGGTGTCGACACCCGGCAGTCGGGAACCGTCGTGGAGTTCGGGCCGAACGAGCCGAGCTACCGAGAGCTGCTCCAGCTCGTCGAGCAGCTTCGGGAGATCGTCTTCAAAGGCATCGAGGAGGTCGAACGCGTCGTCATCCGGAAAGAGGAGATCGACGGCGGCGAGGAGTTCGTCCTCTACACCGAGGGGTCGGCGTTCGGCGACACCCTCGACATCGAGGGCGTCGACGCCTCGCGCACGACGTGTAACAACATCCACGAGATCTACCGCAACCTTGGCGTCGAGGCGGCCCGCGAGACGATCATCGACGAGACGAAGAACACACTCGAAGAGCAGGGGCTCGGCGACGTGAACGTCCGCCACCTCATGCTCGTGGCCGACATCATGACGAACAACGGCGAGATCGAGTCGATCGGCCGGCACGGCATCTCCGGCAACAAGGACTCGGTGCTCGCGCGGGCGGCGTTCGAGGTGACGGTCAACCACCTGCTCGACGCCGCGATCCACGGCGAGTACGACGAGCTCGACGGCGTCATCGAGAACGTCATCGCCGGCAAACCGATCTCGCTGGGCACGGGCGATGTCGACCTCCGGATGGGGTCGCGCGTCGTGAGCGACGACTGATGCGCGTCGAGCTCTCCGACGAGGCCCGGCGCTATATCGGTCGCTTCGACGAGCTGACCGGGGTCGCGCCGAAAGACTGCCTCGTGGAGGGCGATCGGCTCGTGTTCCTCGTCCCGGCCGGCGAGATGGCTGCGGCGATCGGACAGGCCGGCGAGACCGTCGAGGAGGCGGAACGACGGCTCGGGAAGTCCGTCGACCTCGTCGAAGACGCGGACACGGCAGAGGCGTTCGTCGCGAACGCGCTCTCGCCGGCGGCGGTCAACGCCGTGACGATCTCAGAGCAGAACGACCGGGTCGCGTACGTCGAGGTGCCGGAGCCGGACCGCGGGGTCGCCATCGGCGCGGACGGCACCAACATCGAGACAGCGCGGACGCTGGCAGAGCGGCACTACGACGTCGACGACATCCAGCTGACGTGAGCACGGGACCCCACGCCCTTTTGCCGATGCGCTCGTTTATCGCGACATGGACCGGAGACGCTTCCTTGCTGGGGTCGGGACCGGAGTCACCGTTGGGATCGCCGGCTGTTCCGGGGACGGTGACGGCGTCGACGGCGGCGGCGGTGACGACGGCGACGACGGCAACGGCGACGGATCGGACCGCCCTTTCTCCGACGCAGATTGGCGGGACGAGGACGGTCTCGACGTTGCGGTTCTCTCGCAGCGCCACGTCGAGGCGCTCGTCGACGCCGGCGGCGTCACGCTGTTCTCGACCGCGGAGACGACCTACGACGGCGACGAAGAGCCGACCCCGTGGCTCCCCTCACAGGAGTACGAGTCCGCGTACGACCTCGAAAACGGACGTCAGTACGTGCGACAGGAGCTGACAGAGACCGATGAGACCGAAATATCGGAGCTGTACGTCGCCGACGGCGAGGCACTGATCCGTCAGCAGACCGGCGACGAGACGCAGTACGGCCGCCAGTCGGTGGATCGATCGGCCGACGATCTCAAAACGGGGATGGAATCGGAGGTAATGACGGGGATCCGCGTCGAACGGGAGACCGCGGAAGGCGAGACGCGGTACGAGGGGCTGAACCTGTGGAACCCGACGAGCGACGGCGAGGGAGAGGTGCGTGGCGAGCCGACGGCACGGTTCACCGCCGACTCATTCGAAGGCGACCGGAACGTCCCCGAGACGGTCGAGACGGCATCGGCGACGGTGCACGTGTACGAGTCCGGCGTGGTACCGCGGCTCCGACAGTCGTGGGCCGGCGAACACGACGGACAGCAGGCGACCGTCGACGTCGACATCGACTACCGCGACCCCGGCGCGACGGTACCGGAGCCGGACTGGGTCGAGGAAGCGCGCGAGGACTCGAGCGCCTGATCCGCGAGGACCGGAGCCGCAGACGCGTTTGCGGGCGCGTTCTCGGTGCGGTTCCAGGCGAAACGACGGGCGCTCTCGACTGCTTACCGGCTCAACGGAAGCGAGCGGCCGTCGTTTTTGGTTCGAGTAGGCCCGTGAAAACACTCTCAGAACGGACGAGAGGTACCGTTCGAGCGATCTGAGGGCGTTTCTCCGCATCGAAAGACGACGCTTAAGTAGCTCCGTTCGGAAGTGGATGTACGATGGCGAACGGCAAATACGCGGCCCGTAAGCTCAAACAGGACCGGCAGAAGCGTCGCTGGTCCGACTCCGAGTACGCTCGGCGAGAGCGCGGGCTCAAGAAGAAGTCCGACCCGCTCGAAGGCGCCCCGCAGGCTCGCGGGATCGTGCTGGAGAAGGTCGGGATCGAGGCAAAGCAGCCGAACTCGGCGATCCGAAAGTGCGTCCGCGTGCAGCTCATCAAGAACGGGAAGCAGGTCACCGCGTTCTGTCCCGGTGACGGCGCCATCTCGTTCATTGACGAGCACGACGAGGTCACGATCGCCGGGATCGGTGGGGCGAAGGGTCGCGCGATGGGCGACCTCTCTGGCGTCAACTACAAAGTCGAGAAGGTCAACGGCGTCTCCATGATCGAACTGGTTCGCGGAAACGCGGAGAAGCCCGTCAGATGAGCGGGGAGGAGACCGAGGCGGAGTCCGACGAGGACGTCGCCGCCGACGAGCCGGAGCCGGACGCGCCCGCGTCCAGCGAGGCCGCCAACGAGAACGCCAAGCTGTTCGACGTGTGGGACGTCACCGAGATCGCCTACGAGGACCCCTCGACGAAGCGCTACATGACCGTGACCCCGATCGCACACACGATGGGTCGTCACGCGTCCAAGCAGTTCAAGAAGTCCGAAATCTCGCTGGTCGAGCGGATGATCAACCGCCTGATGCAGACCGACGAGAACACGGGCAAGAAACAGCAGGCGACGCGGATCGTCCGCGACGCCTTCGACATCATCCACGAGCGGACCGAGGAGAACCCGGCCCAAATTCTCGTGACGGCCGTCGAGAACGCTGCGCCCCGCGAGGAGACCGTCCGCCTGAAGTACGGCGGGATCTCCGTCCCGAAGGCGGTCGACGTCGCGCCGCAGCGCCGCGTCGATCAGGCGCTGCTGTTCATTTCCGACGGCGTCGCTAACGCGACGTACAAGTCGACGACCTCCGCCGCCGAGGCGCTCGCCAACGAGCTCGTCACGGCCGCGGACTACGACGCCGAACGCTCCTACTCCATCTCACAGAAGGAGGAGCGCGAGCGCGTCGCCGCCGCGGCCCGCTAACGCCGGTTCCGACGTCGAACCGACGGGATTCGTTTCGCGGTTTTCCATTTCGACCCGAACTACGGAGCGGCGGCGATACAGCACTTAACAGACGTGAGCACCGCCGACGATCGTTTATAAAGAACTAGTGTAGTGGCGCGCCGGCGAGCACCCTACAGGCGCGAGCCGCGCGCGAGGTCGTCGGGCGAAGCCCGACCGCCAGAGGGACCGAAGGTCCCTCGCTGGAGTCGGACCGGCGCGACCGCGCCGGTCCGACGAGGCTGGGGAGGCGTGAGGTGCCGTGCGGTCGCGGTGCGGGGTGGGATTCAAAGGGGCAGCCGCGAGGACGGCGCAGGCGATGTAAGCACTGGAGGGAGTGAACGAAGTGAGCGACTGAAGCGCGCAGCGAGCGTGCGCCGTCCTCGCGGCTGGGGCTTTGGAGATGTTCATCGTCGATCCGTGGTTGCCGGCTTATAAGCGAGCGACTGGAAGTTTCAAAGCGTTTACTGCACCAATAGCGACATATAAATACCCGCCAGCATCACCTCATTCTCGCTTATAAATAACCGCTCCGTCGTACCGATTCACGCACTCCCGCTCTCGCTCACGTCAATACCCCCAGCGCTCCGCCGATCCACACAGCCACCGCTGAAAGAGCGAACGCGCCGAAAAATAGAGAAGACGGAGATCCGAAATCGCTCGTTGATCGCGAGACAGCGCGCTCAGTCGTCGGCCGGCGCCGCGCCGGAGCCGTCGTCGGCGTGCTGCTGTTTGACCCACGAGAGCTTGCCGCCGGCCCCGAGGATGTCGCGCTCGCGCTCGGAGGCGTCCAGGTCGGCGGTGAACTCCCACTCGCCGTTGACGCTCACGGTGAACTCCTCCTGGCCGGAGGAGACGCCCGCGGGCACGTCGTCGACGATCTGGAGGTCGTCGCCCTGTTCGATCTTCTCGTACGTCTCCGCGTCGATCGCGAGCGGGACGATACCGAAGTTGAACAGGTTCGCCTTGTGGATGCGGGCGAAGCTCTGCGCGAAGACGGCCTCGATGCCGAGGTACATCGGACAGAGGGCTGCGTGCTCACGCGAGGAGCCCTGCCCGTAGTTCTCGCCGGCCACGAGGACGCCGCCGTCGGCGTCGAGCGAGCGCTGCGCGAACGTGTCGTCGACGCGGGAGAGCGTGAACTCGGAGAGCTTCTCGATGTTCGAGCGGAACTTCAGGATGTCCGCGGTCGCCGGGATGATGTGGTCGGTGGTGATGTTGTCCTTCATCTTGAGGAGCGCCTCACCGCCGTCCACGTCGATCCCGTCTTTGAGCGGCACGTCGCCGATGTTCGGGCCCTTGACGAGGCCGTCGTCGATCGCCTCGTCGGGCGCGATGATGTCGGAGTCGGACTGGCCCATGCCGGGACCGTACTTCGTTCCCATCTCCAGCCCGGGCGCCTCGAGGTCGCCGAGGTCGTCGGCGAGGTCGCGCGGGTCGACGATCTCGCCGGTGATGGCCGCCGCGGTGGCGACCTCGGGCGAGCAGAGGAAGACGGAGTCGTCCTCGATGCCGGAGCGACCCTCGAAGTTGCGGTTGAAGGTGCGCAGCGAGACGGAGTCGGAGGCGGGCACGTGACCGATACCGATACACGCGCCACACGTTGCCTCGGAGAAGTTGACGCCGGCCGCCATCATCTCCGCGGTCCAGCCCTCGCGGGCCAGCATCTCGGAGGCCTGCTTGGAACCGGGCGCGACGATCATCTCGGTGCCCTTCGATACCTCGCGGCCCTCCAGCATCTTCGCGCTGGGGAGGATGTCCTCGTAGGCGCCGTTGGTACAGGAGCCGACGATGACCTGCTCGACGTCGGTGCCCGCGTACTCGCTGACGGGGGCGACGTTGTCAGGCATCGACGGGGCGGCCACGAGCGGCTCGAGCTCGCCCATGTCGACCTCGATGGTCTCCGCGTACTCCGCGTCGTCGTCGGGCTGGAGGTCGACGTGCTCCTCCTCGCGGTCCTGGCGCGCGAGCCAGTCTTTCGTCTTCTCGTCGGTCGCGAAGATCGAAGAGGTGGCGCCGAGCTCGGTGCCGAGGTTCGTAATCGTGGTCCGCTCGGGGATCGAGAGCTTCTCGGCGCCGGGGCCGGTGTACTCGAAGATCTTGCCGACGCCGCCCTTGACGGTCAGCTCGCCGAGCAGGTGGAGCGCCACGTCCTTGGCGGTCGCCCACTCGGGGAGCTCGCCTTCGAGGTGGACGTTGACGACTTCCGGCATCTCGACGTAGTAGGGGCCGCCGCCCATCGCGACGGCGATGTCGAGGCCGCCGGCGCCGATCGCGAGCTCGCCGAGTCCGCCGGGGGTCGGCGTGTGCGAGTCGGAGCCCAGCAGCGTCTTGCCGGGCGCCGCGAAGTTCTCCTTGTGGACCTGGTGACAGATCCCGTTCCCGGGCCGGGAGAAGTACGCGCCGTACGTGCCGGCCGCGGAGCGGAGGAAGCGGTGGTCGTCGGTGTTCTTAAAGTCGAACTGATACGTCTGGTGGTCGCAGTACTGCGCGGCCAGCTCCGTCTGGACCTCGTCCAGATCGAGCGCCTCGAACTGGAGCCACACCATCGTCCCCGTGGTGTCCTGCGTCAGCACCTGGTCGATCTCGATACCGATCTCCTCGCCGGGCGTCAGCTCGCCCTCGACGAGATGGTTATCGAGGATCTGCTCCGTAATCGTTTGTCCCATATCACGCGGAGATGACTCTCCCGAGGATATAAAACCCGCGAGTTTTTTGCAAGATCGACCGTGTTAGATCGGATGAGGCGGCGAATGTTGCGGAAGAATAGCCGTGGTACCACAATCCATGTCAGAAATAAGCGTAACGAGTGTATAAGGCCGATAAAGGGCTATACCCGCAGAAATCGGCGTTTTGAGCGGGTGCCTCAATCGGGGCGGTCGGCACCCCGATCGCGGGCGACACCGTTTAGTCTCGCCCGCGGATTCGGTCGACCATGTTCGACTCGGGAGCGACGGTCGGGGCGGCGCTCGACGCGGGCGGGGCCGACCTCAGTGACGCACAGCGACAGCCGAACGGCGTCGACCTCACGGTCGGCGCCGTCTTCGAGCAGACGGAACCGGGCTCGGTCCGCCGCGACGGCAAGCAAGTGGGCGAGCGCGAGGAACTCGACACCGAGGACGGCGCGTACCGGTTGGAGCCGGGTACGTACGTGGTCCGGTACGGGGAGCCGGTGCGGATTCCCGCCGACCGGATCGGCTTCGTGCTCCCGCGGTCGACGCTGCTGCGTAACTCCTGTACCATCGACACCGCGGTCTGGGACGCGGGCTACGAGGGCGTCGGCGAGGGGCGCCTCGACGTGGGCCACGCGATCGCGATCGAGCCGGGCGCGCGGATCGCCCAGCTGGTGTTCGCAGCCGCCGACCACGACGGGACATACGACGGCGACTACCAGGGCGAAGGGCTCTAGCTCGGAGCGGCGAGCGCGAGTGCGGAGATTCCCGCCAAGGGCCGCGACCTCGCAGTTGGGCCACTGTGCGCTGTTCGGTACCAGCGCAGACGCGTCGAGAGACGGACGCATTGAGAAATGGGCGCGTTGAGAGACACCGATGGCTCTCGGGTAGTGAAAGGAACGAACGGCACGCCAGTGCCAGGAAAAAGTGGCACAGCGTGTCGTTCAGTAGGTCCCCGCTGACGCTTCGGCCCTCCAAGCGAAGCGTCACCTGAAGGGAGTGGTGGAATCTACTTAAGCGTGCCGAGGGCGGCAGAGCTATCGTGTAGCCGTCGGCGACAGCCGCACGACACCGGGGCGAGAGCGGCTTTGATCACCACATTGTCGAGATCGGGCGCGTCGTCGAGATCGGAACCGATCCCGCGCTCGCGCAGTTCGGGCAGGTGGGAAGCGACTACGGCGAAGGCGCCTCGGGCGAGGAGACGTACGCGGCGAAGTCGGAGGTGGTGATGATCCCGATCGGCGTCTCGCCGTCAACCACGGGAACGTGGTGGAACCCGTGTTCGACCATCATCGCGGCCACCGCGGAGACGGAGTCCTGGGCGGTTGCCGTGATCGGATCGCGCGTCATATACCGCTCGACCGTGGTCTCGGCCTTCGGCTGGCTCTTCGCGACGATGTCGACGAAGTCGGTCGTGGTGAGGATCCCGGCGAGGGCGCCGTCGTCGTCGACGACCAGCGCCGAGCTGATGTCGTTGTCAAGCAGTACAGCCGCCGCGTCCTCGACAAGCGTGTCCGGCGTCACCGTGTACAGTTCGCTCGTCATCAACCGCGCCACGAACACGTCATCGATGTCGTCCATACCCATACGATTCGCCGTCCACGTATAAATCGTTGCCACGCGGACCGACGACGGAAGTCACAGATACCGCGAGAGTCCGGACTGCCGGCGCGGACCGTCGCTCGCGGGCTCGGCCACCCACGCGGTCCGCTCGTCGCGGAGGCGGTCTCGATCGGTTTCGGGCGGACTCGTGGGCTCGCGCGCGTCACACGTCCCGCCGCAGTCGCGCCCGGGGTCGACGACCCGGTCGAACCGGTCGCAGTAAGGTCGACCGTCGCCGGTCGTCGTCGCGTGCGCGCAGGCCGGAGGGGCCGGGCGCCACCCCTTCCCGTAGGCGCGCTCGGCGATCCGGCGGCGTTTCCGCGCCTTTGCGGCGGGGTCGACGAGCGCCACATCGGTCCGGAGCGCGCGCTCCTCGCGGATCTCGACGCCGGGCGCGCCGGGATCGAGCGGGGTCGGCTCGCGAACGATCTCGCGGTCGCCCGTCTCGGGATCGAACCGCCAGACGCCGACCGCATCGGGGATCCGATTGAGGTGAGCGCGAGTGACGTAGGAGGCGGTCGCGAGCACGACCTCGTCGAACAGGCCGAGCGCGGCGTCGTATCGCAGCTGGGCCGCCAGATCGCCGGGCGTGCCGAGGTCCGGCTTGTTCTCGATCGCGGTCAGCGAGCCGACCCAGTCGTCTGGGTACCGGGCCGTCGCACGCACGACCGGTCGCCCGTCGCGCCGCTCGCGTTCGAGGTAGCCGACGTCGGCCGCGTACTCGGCGACCGCCTCGGCGCGGTCGGGCGGGAGGTCGAACGCATTCTTGAGCGGAACCGCCTCGCCGGGACCGACCGCCGCCTCGATCGCGGGGTTCGGGATCCGGTCCGGCGTGATCGCCGCGCGTCGATCGAACTCCGGGCCGGGCGTCAGCACGCAGACGTCGACGATCCGGCCGCCGGGGTTCTCGATCCCGGCCCCGAGCTGCCGGGCGACGACGCGGGCCGGAGATTCGAGCGCGGCACACAGCGCCAGCTCGAACCGAAACTCCATGGATGAGAGAGGGGCGCAGGCGAGTAAAGCGCGTCGGCGTCGACGGGGGGAGGCGCCGGACGCGACAGGAGAGCGATTCCGCCGCGGTCGAAACCGGTATTCCCCGCCGGCGCCAACGACGACCATGCGCCGGGTCACCCGGAATCTCCTCATCGCCATCGCCCTGATCGCCGTCGCCCTGCTCGCGTTGGGGGCGCTCCCGAGCTACCTCGGAAGCGGCGACCCCTACTACCTCACCGCCGAACCGATCGAGACAAACGAGACCGCGGCCGACGTGAACAACGTCTCCGACCGGCGGTACCCGTTCCTCACGAGCGCGATTGCGAGCGACGACGGGCGCTCCGAGGGGTATCAGACCGGTCTGTACGGAGCGAAGAAGTGGTTCACGCACACGCCGTTCGACGAGGTGGACGCGCTCACCCAACAGGTGCCGGAGGCGGCGGCCGGCGACGGGGTCCGCGTCCGCCGCGACGGGCGGGTCTACTACGTGGAGGTGGTACAGTCGTGAGCGACGATCTCAGCGACCTGCCGGCGTTCGACGACGGACGGAATCACTCGCTGCCCGGCGAGCCGGAGTGGCCGGTCCGGGAGGTCGTCGTCGAGTACGACGAGGGGTGGTTCGTCGGCGGCTATGACCGCGTCGAGCAGCCCGATGGGACGGAGAAGAAGTACTACTGGGCGGAGCTGTCGCCCGCGACGGTCGTGATCGCGGTCGCCGACGACCGGGTACTGTTCGTCGAGCAGTACCGCCCGACCGTGCGGAACACCCAGCTGGAGCTTCCCGCGGGGATCGTCGAGTCCGGCGAGTCGTACACCGCCGCCGGCGCGCGCGAACTCGCCGAGGAGACCGGCTTCGAGCCGTCGTCGACCACGCTGCTCGAGGAAGTGTGGTGTTCGACGGGCGTGTTGCGCCACACGCGCGGGTACGTCTTCGCCGAGGGGTTAGAGCCCGTCGAGGTCGACCACGACAGCAACGAGTTTCTCGTGCCGCGAACGGTTCCGATCGACGAGGCGCTGGCGGTCGCTCGGGAGCCGCCGACGAACGACGCGACGCTGGAGGGGTTGCTGTTGGCTAAAGAGGACGGACTTTTATAAGGAATCGACGGACACCGGCACTGAGTAGTTATAAATCGCCGCCGGATCGCCGAACGTGCTGCCCCTCCAGACCGGGGCCGATACGTCGAATGGCCTCCTTGCCGGCGCGATCGGCCTCGCGCTCCTCGTGTCCGCTGTCGCGATCGTCGCCGTCGTGTCCCGCGACGCCGCCGCACGCGGGGTCTCCGAGCCCCGTCGGTCGCTTCTAAGCGTCGGCGCGGCGCTGTTCCCGGTCCCGGTATTCGCGGCGTACATCCTTTTCGCATCCCGGATCGGCGAGCGTGGGGAGCCGGTACCCCGCGTCGACCGGATCGCCGGCTGGCTCGCCGCCAGCGCGGGGATCGCGGTCCTCAACGGCGCGCTCTTCTCGCCGCCGGACCCGGTCACCCAACTCCGGTACGCCGCGGGACTGTTCGTCGCGCTCGCCGTTCTCCTTTATATTCCGGCGTTCCGTCGCGGCCCGTTCGTCGGCGACGGGTGAGACGATCCGCGGTACGCCGCAGAACCCGACGCACGTCCAGTTCCCCGCGCCGACGGGGAGGTATTAGTCGTCTCGGTCCCTGGCTCCCTCCATGAGCCGGACCTCGGATCAGTCGGTGTTGCTGTCGGACGACCCCCCGCTCGACCTCCGCCTCTCGGAGGAAGAGTTGGAGGCGACTCGCGAGCGCATCGTCTCGTTTATCGCCGATCTCGTCGACGACGCGGGCGCCGAGGGGGCCGTTCTCGGGCTCTCCGGCGGAATCGACTCGACGCTGACCGCCCACCTCGCCGTCGAGGCGCTCGGCGAGGACGGGCTCCACGGGATCACCATGCCCGCCGAGGTGAACGACGCTGACGTGATGAGCGACGCCGAGCGCGTCGCCCACGACCTCGGGATCGAGTACGACCTGATCGAGATTCAGCCGATCGCGGAGTCCTTCTTCGACGCCGTCCCGGAGGCGGCCGACGACCGCATGGCGGCGGGCAACGTCTACGTCCGGACCCGCGCGGTGTTGAACTACTTCGTCGCCAACGCGGAGAACCGGGTCGTACTGGGGACCGGGAACCGCGCGGAGGCGATGACGGGCTACTACACGAAGTACGGCGATCAGG
The DNA here is from genome assembly GCF_051194165.1 of Halorubrum shenae. Classification (NCBI taxonomy): domain Archaea; kingdom Methanobacteriati; phylum Methanobacteriota; class Halobacteria; order Halobacteriales; family Haloferacaceae; genus Halorubrum; species Halorubrum shenae. The sequence goes on from NZ_JBLZNI010000003.1 coordinate 257,481, forward strand.
CGGTCGACTGCAACCCCATCGGGAACCTCTACAAACAGCAGGTGCGCCAGCTAGCGGCGCACGTCGGCGTCCCGCGGGACCTCGTGATGCAGGAGCCGACCGCGGGCATGTGGGAGGGCCAGACCGACGCCGAGGAGATGGGACTCGACTACGACACCGTCGACGCGATCGTAGCGGTCCACGTCGACGGCGGGCTCTCACGGGCGGCGACGATCCGCGAGCTCAACGTGTCAGAAGAAGCGGTCGACCGCGTCGTCGAACTCCACGAGCGCAGCGCGCACAAGCGCGCGATGCCGCCCGCACCCGAGCGCTAGGCGTCAGAACTCGCGGAGCGCCTCGAGCACGTCGTGCGCGGAGCCGTCGTCGATGACCGCACGGGCCGCGTCGAGGCCGTCTTCGATCGAGTCCACGTCACCGCGGGCGTAGATACGGAGCGCGGCGTTGACCGCGACCGCGTCGGTAAAGGGTCCGTCGCGCTCGCCGGCGAGCACCGCCTCGGTGATTTCGGCCGATTCGACCGCGACGTCGTCGACCGCGAGGTCGTCCTCTTCGAGGTCCATCCCGTACTCCGCGGTCTCGATCTCGAAGTCGTCGAAGGAGGCGCCCTCGCTGCCGGCGTCGCCCGCTTCGCTCCCGTCGCCGCCCGTCGCGTCCCACTCGGCGACCTTGGTGTAGCCGGGGCGCACATCGTCGTACCCTTCCATCCCCTGGAACATCAGGACGCGGTCGAGGTCGTGGAACTCGCTTTCGACGAACGTGTCGACGACCTTCTTCGCGAACGCGAGGTGGTAGAAGGAGCCGAGGTGAACCGACGCCCCCGCGGGGTTCGCCAGCGTCTCGATGGTGTTGACGAACGAGCGGACGCCCATCTGGTCGCGGCGGTCGAACAGGTCGTCGATAGCGGGGTTAAAGGCGGGCTGGTAGTAGAAGCCAAAGCCGGTCTCGTCGACCATGTCGGCCGAGTCGGCGGGCGTCAGCTCGGTGTGGACGCCCAGTTCGTCCAAGACGTGCTTGTACGAGTCCTGTTTCTGCGTGGGGACGCGGTCGCCCGAGTGGACGACGACCGGGGTACCCGCGGCGGCCGCGACCGCGCCGGCCGCGACGCCCAGGATCGCGGAGCGTCCCTTCCCGTCGTAGTTCGCGCCGCAGTCGACGGGGTCGGCGTCGGGCTCCGCGTACTCCACGCGCTCGCACATCACGTCGACGTACGCGCCCAGCTCCTCGGACGTGTTCCGCTTCCAGCGGTTCGCGAGCCAGAACGCCCCGAGCGTCGTCGGGTCGGGCTCGTCCGCGAGGATGCGCTCGAACGCCTCGGTCGCCTGCGCGCGCGTCAAGTCGTCGGCCGACTTGTGGCCGGAACCACAGACCTCGGTCATCAGCCGTTTGAGGGGCCAGTCGCCGAACTCCTGAGTCGCCTGAGCCATACTCCTCGTTGGGGTCCTCGAACGAAAAGTCCCACGTTCGACTCCCGAGCGCCGGGAAGGGACGAAACGACCGAAATCCGGTTCGCGGACGGGACACCGGGGGCTCGTCACGCACGACGGGCGAGACCGCCACCGCACGCCGGTCGACCGGCGGCGCGCGCGAGCGACGACCGCGGCGAATCGACCGGCTCACACCCGATCCGTGGCACACGATCACACATTTTAAATAGACGATCGTACGCTTATAATCCGTAATAAACTAAGGATAAGTAGATTAACCGCTATTATATTCTGTAACTGCCCTCAAAAGGCGTTAGAGTTATATGTTCGTCCATCTGTTGAACAGTTGTTCCCGATGACGTCAAAATCCGTCGCCACCGCACTCACGCTGTATCGCGCCCGCACACTGACGCTCGAACAGGCCGCCACAGTCGGCGGCTGCTCGACGGCCCAGCTCGAGGAGAGCGCCCAGGCGTTCGCGCCGACGACGGGCGACGCCCCCGCTGACGACTGACACCGCTGTCGACGACCGATCGGCCCCGAGCCCTCCGATCTCGGCGACCCACCTCCGAAACCGGTAGGTACGCGCGACCCCAAGTGGCTGTAATGAGTTTGGACGCCGACTGGCGGGCCGATATCGACGCGGTCGACGCGGCCCTCATCGACGAGTACCAGAGCGGCTTCCCCGTCGAGTCGCGCCCGTTCGAGCGGGTCGCTCGCGAGATCGCGGCCGAGACGGGCGTCGACGTCGACGGCGAGGCGATTCTCGACCGCGTCCTCGACCTCCGAGAGCGGGGCGTGTTCCGGCGGTTCGGAGCGGTGCTCAACCCCCCAGTCATCGGCTCCTCGACGCTCGCGGCCGTCCGTGCGCCGGAAGACCGGTTCGACGGGATCGCCGAAGTGATCAACGGCTACCGGCAGGTGAACCACAACTACCGGCGCGACCACGAGTGGAACCAGTGGTTCGTCGTCACGGCGGGGTCCCGCGAGCGGCGCGACGCGATCCTCGCGGAGATCGAGGAGCAGACCGGCTGTGAGGTGTTGATCCTCCCGATGCTCACCGACTACTACATCGATCTGGAGTTTCCGGTGGTGAACGCCGATCGGTTCGCACGAGAGTCAGGCGAGGCGCGAAGCGCCTCGGACTCCGCGAGCGGGGAGCGGAGCGACCCGCGAGCGTCCGAGACGGACGTCTCCGCCACCCGCATCTCCGAGGACGCTCGCGGCGACCTCACCCCGCTCGAGGCCGACCTGCTCTTGGCGATCCAGGACGGCTTCCCGCTGTCTGCGACTCCCTACGCCGACGTGGCGAGCGAGATCGACGCCCCGCTCGACGACGTGCTCGCGGCGGTCGAGCGGCTGCTCGCGGACGGCTGCATCAAGCGGATCGGCTGTGTCGTTAACCACGTCGTCACCGGGTTCACGAGCAACTGTATGGTGGTCTGGGACGTGCCCGACGACGAGCTCGACGAGCGCGGCGAGGCGGTCGGGAGCCTCCCGTACGTCACGCTGTGTTACCACCGACCGCGCCGGACCGAGCAGGAGTGGGAGTACAACCTGTTCACCATGATTCACGGGCGCGAGGCCGAAGCGGTCGACGCGAAGATCGACGAGCTGGCGGCCGACCACCTCCCCTTTCCCCACGAGCGACTGTACTCCACGCAGACGCTGAAACAGACCGGCGCGCAGTACGAGGACCTCGTCGCGAACGGGGAGTAGGAGGAGGCGAGGAGTAGGAGGAGGCGAGGAGTAGGAGAAAGCGAGGAGTAGGAGGGGAAAGGAAAGCCGCTCAGTCGTCGCCGAGGACGGTCGTGTACTCCTCGGCGGTCGGGTCCTCTGCGTCGGCAGCGACGAACTCGTCTCGGCTGCCGAGGCGGTCGAGCGCGTCAGCGCCCGCGACCGCGACGACGACGAAGCCGACCTTCGAGACGATGTCGAGGTAGATGAAGACGAGCATCTCCGTCGCCGGCGTCAGTAGCCCGAATCCGGTGGGCGCGAGCAGCCAGACGACCGGATACAGCGTCCACAGCACCACCGTGATGTTCCGGAGCGTCCCGAAGACCGCCCGAACACGATCTGCCTCCGCCGAGGCCGACCGCGGGAGTGAGACGAGAAGCCCGTAGATGAGCGCGACGTACGCCGCCATGGCGACGCCGAACGCTACCCACGAGACCACTCCAACGGTGACGACCGCGGTGATTCCGCCGGCGATGACGACCACGTCGATCGCGACCAGTCCGCCGAGCAGGCGTCGCGACGGACGCGCGAGCAGGCCGAGATACAACAGCAGCAGCGGTGTCGTTATCAGCCAGTCGATGTAGCGGGCGACCGGGAGGTCGCCGCCCGGCGTCGCCACGGTGCTGAACTCGAGCGCCATCGCGAGGTACGCGAGCGCTGCGACGCCGGTGACCCCGGCGAGCGTGGCGTAGTAGACGGCGTGCGACTCGCCCGTCTCCGAGGACCGGGTGACCCACGCCCACAGCGGCGGGACCGTGCCGGCACCCATCGCGAGCACGCCGATCCACGCCCAGAGGACGGTGTCAACGAGCATCTCAGTTCACCCCCGCCCCGTCCGCCGTATCGTGGGGGAAGTCGAAGGAGCCGTCGTCGGTCTCACCGCCGGTCCCGCCGTCCGAGACCGCAGCGGTGGCGGCGCCGCCGTGGTCGTCGGACGCAGGGGTGGACGCGGCGGCGAGGTCGTCTTCGTCGGTCTCGAACTCGAAGTCCTCGACCGCGTCGCGCAGCGCGAGCGCGCGGTCCGAGAGCGACTCGGCGGCAGTCTCGACCGCGCCGAGAGTCCGTTCCTGTTCGTCGACCGCGCCGGTCACGTCGCCGGCCGCGCTCGCGGTCTGTGCGCTGATCGCGGAGACGTCTTCGACGTGGCCGACCACCGCGTCGACGGATTCGGCCTGCGTCTCGGTCGCTCGGGTGATCTCGGTCATGCTCGTGTCGGTCCGCTCGGAGGCCTCCGCGAGGCGTTCGAGCGCGTCGATCGACGTCTCGACGGTGTCGACCCCGGCGGAGATCCGCTTTTCGGTGCGTTCCATCGCGTCGGCGCCCGTCTCCGCGCGCTCCTGGACGGAGCGGATCCGGGCTTCGATCTCGCCGGCCGACTTCTGCGTCTCCTCGGCCAGCGCCTTGACCTCCTCGGCGACGACCGCGAAGCCGGCGCCCTCGGCCCCGGAGCGGGCCGCCTCGATCGAGGCGTTCAACGCGAGCAGGTTCGTCTGCTCCGCGATCTCCGAGATGGTGTCGACCACCTCACCGATCTCTTCGACCTCCGCGGCGAGCGCTTCGACCTCCGCGGTCGTCTCCGCGGTCGATTCCTCGACCGCGTCCATCTCCGCGAGCGCCTCCTCGGCGGCTTCGCGACCTTCCTCGCCGACCCCGGCGGCGTGTTCCGCGGTCTCCGCCACGTCGGTGACCGTAGAGGCGACCTCCTCGGCGGACGACGCGAGGTTCTCGGCCTCGTTAGTCGCCGCCTGCAGGTCGTCGCGCTGGGTACGCGCCCCCTCGGCGATCTCTTCGACCGCCTCGCTCACGGTTCCAGTCGTCGTCCGCAGGCTCTCCGTGCGGTCGTCGACGGTGCCGGCGACGTCGGCGGTGTCCTCGGCGACGGTCGCCACGGAAGCGACCGTCCCCTCGAGCCCGTCGGCCATCTCGTTGAACGCGGTGCCGACCCGCGCCATCGCCTCGTTGTCGCTCTCGGGGTCGACCCGCTGAGTCAGGTCGCCGTCGGCGAGCGCGCGCATCGCCGACTCGTACTCGGTCGCCTTGCGCTCGACCGTCTCGGCGCGTTCCGTTGCCTCACGCCGGGCCCGCTCCGCCTCCTCGCGGGCCGTCTCGGCGTCGTCGATCTCGGAGCGGAGCGAGCCGCGCATGGCGTCGAACGCCCGGAACAGCCGCCCGATCTCGTCGACTCGACCCGTCTCCAGCCGCACGTCGAGATCCCCCTCGGACATCCGCTCGGCCTTCGCTGTGAGCTGCCGCAGAGAGATGACCGTGTTCGATCCGACGGTAACACCGATGAGCGCGAGCCCGATGACCGTCAACAACGTCATCCCGATGAGCCCGGACCGGACCTCTGCGCCCGCGGCCCCCGCCTCCTCCGCGCGGAGGTAGACGAGGACCCCGTATGAAACTGAGACTCCCATGACACCGATCAGAGACAGCGCGAGTTTCGCGCCGTAACTCGATCGGACGCCGGAAGACGATTCCACATGCATATTATATACATCTGAACGGACCGTATCGGTATAACGACTGCCTCCAGAATATCGGTCGTGATAACTGGTTTGCCGCCGTCTTCCGGTGAACGCGGCAGCCCGACCGAATCGGTACGTTGAGGGGGATACCACACCGGGGAGAACGCGTGACCAACTCGTTCGACAGGCTCGGCTACGGGACGTATAAGTTGGCCGACGGCGAGGAGTGCGTCGCCGGCGTCGCCCGCGCGGTCGAGACGGGATATCGCCACATCGACACGGCACAGGGGTACGACAACGAGGCGTCGGTGTCGGCGGGGATCGACCGCACCGAGGTCGACCGCGACGACCTGTTCGTCGCGACGAAGCTCTCGACGGACACCCTCTCGTACGACGACGCGACGGCGACCGCGCGGGTGAGCCGAGATCGGCTCGGCGTCGACTCGATCGACCTCCTGTACGTTCACTGGCCGATCGACACCTACGATCCGGAGGAGACGCTCCCCGCGCTCGACGACCTCGTCGACGAGGGCGTGGTCGACCGGATCGGGCTCTCGAACTTCCGGCCCGACCAGCTCGACGAGGCGATCGACCGGCTCGCGAACGACGTGTTCGCCCATCAGGTGGAGTATCACCCGCTGCTCCAACAGGAGGAGCTTCGCGAGCGCGCGGCCGAACACGACCACTGGCTCGTCGCCTACTCGCCGATCGCGCGCAACCGCGTCGCCGACGTGGACGTATTAAAAGAGATCGCCGCGGCCCACGACGCGAGCCCCGCGCAGGTGAGCCTCGCGTGGCTGCTCTCGAAGGAGCGCGTCGCCCCGATCCCGAAGGCGGCCGACTTCGATCACCTCGAGGCCAACTGGGCCGCTCGCGATATCGACCTGACCGCCGACGAGGTCGCGCGGATCGACGCGCTCGACCGCGGGGAGCGGATCGTCGACTTCGAGGAGGCGTCGTGGAATCGGGAGTGAAGCGGGCGGTCCCGTAGATGTGTATATAGCCGTATTGTGCCGTATAAGGCGCTATACAGCCCACATAGTCGGGTTTACGTGATATGCCGCCGATCACGCACCTGTGCCCGACACCAAACCGAAGCGGTCCGGAGGACCGGCGCTGCTGGCCGCGACGCCGAGCGCCGAGCGGGTGGGGCGGTGGCTCCGAACGCTCGCGCTGCTGGCCGGCGTGCTCGGGCTGCTGGTCGGGCTGTTCACGCTGGAACTCCTCACCCGGCTGTAGCGGGTCGCGGTCCGCGCTCCCCCGCCCGGGCGGTGTCCCGCCCGGAGCGGAACTGAACGCCCGGGGTCACCGAACCGGACCGCAGACGCCGCGTCGCTCCGGGTTTCACTTTCGCTTTCGGGCGCGTTTTTAAAAGGCGTCGGCACGACGACTCAGGTATGAGCCAATCCACGTTCGACGACGACGACCTGTTCGGCGAGGCCGCCGAGGAAACCCGCGCCGAGGTCCGAGAACACCTGCAGGCCGCACGCGGGGAGCTTCCCGACGCTGACGCGGTGTGGGAGACGGACGCGGACAACGTCCTCGGCGCGCTCAACGGGTTGAAATCGGCGCTCGACGTCGGCGACGCGATCGACAGCGTCCGCTCGGCGAAGAAGGCGTACGTGCTCGGCGAGCGCGCCGACGCCTTCGAGGACGCCGAGGACTTACAAGCGGAGATCGAGGAGCTGGAGTCGCTCGTCGGCGACATCGAGGCCGCCGCCGAGGAGGTCGGCTCGCTCACCGGCACCGTGCCGGCGATTCGCGGCGCGTTACAGGACGCGGCGGAGGCGGGCGACGACGAGGGCGAGGAAGACGAGGAGTAGTCTCCCTCCGCCCCTTTTAAACCGACTGTCGATCGACGACGGCCGCCGAGAGCTCCGCGAGCGCGTCGCTCGCGAGGTCGAGCAGGACCTCGCCGCGCTCAGCGTCGCCCGCGCTCGGGTCGCCCACCACGCCGTTGTCGGTGAACTCGTCGGCGTCGTGCGCGAGGTTCACGCCCGAGACCCACTCGCCCCAGCGGTCGGCGCCGCCGTCGCGGGCGGCTTCGACGCGGTCTTCGCGCACGAGGTCCGGGTTCGTCGCGCGCAACAACGCCGTCTCCAGCGGGCCGGCGTGGCCCATGTCGGCAGCGTGTTCGCCGACCGCCTCGAACCAGGTGAACGCGACCGCGTAGCCGTCGTGGGCGTCGTCCCGGGAGAACCGGCGCGCGACCTCCGCGAGGGCCTCCACGTTGCCGCCGTGTCCGTTGACGAACACCACATGGTCGACTCCGTGGGCCGGCAGCGACTCGGCCGCCTCGCGGACGTACGCCCGAAAGGTGTCGGGAGAGACCCACATCGTCCCGTCGAAGGCGCGGTGTTCCTCGGCGACGCCGACGGGGATCGGCGGGGTGACGGCGACTTCGGAGGCGGGTTCGCTCTCCGCGGCCTCGGAGGCCGCCGCGCCCGCCTCCGCGACGGCGACCGCGTCGAGCGTGTCGGTGCCGAGCGGCGCGTGGGGGCCGTGCTGTTCGGTGCTGCCGACGGGGACGAACGCGACGTCCACGGCAGCGTCTCGCACGTCTGTCCAGGTGGCGTCCGCGAGTCGCATACCGGGTCGTCGGCGGGACGCGCCGTATAGGCGACGGTCCGCGAACGAACGCCTCCGCTCAAACGGGAGGATTAATCTGACGGGCGAGAAGAGGCGATCCATGAGCAACGACAACGACAACCAAGCGCGGGCGTACGGGATCACGTTCGGGCCGTTGAAACGGGCGCTCCGCGAGCATCGGTATCCGGTGTCGGTGGGCGAACTGATCGAGCAGTACGGCGGGTTCGAGTTAGCGACCGCAGCGGGCGAGGAGCGGCTGGAGTCGGCGCTTCAGGGGTGCGAGGCGACGACGTTCACCGAGCCGTGGGAGGTCCGAGACGCGATCCTCACCGGGCTCGACGACGACGCGGTTATCGGGTATCACGGCGAGCTGGCGGAAGGGGAGTCGACAGAAAGCGACGACCGCGACGCGCCGGAAATCGATCAAGCCGGCGATTGGAGCCGGCTGTCGGAGTAGGCCGCCACCCTCAACGGTTCAGTCGTCGTCGCTTTCGGCGTCCTCGATCAGGCGCGCGGTGCGCTCTTGAGCGCGATCGATGAACTCCTGTGGCAGCTCGTCGATCTCGCCGGCCTGCACGCCCCACAGGTGCGCGTACAGCCCGCCGTTGTCCAACAGCTCGCCGTGGGTGCCGCGCTCGACGATCTCGCCGCCCTCCAACACGAGGATGGTGTCGGCGTCCTTGATCGTCGAGAGGCGGTGCGCGATCGCGAAGGTGGTACGGTCGGCCGTGAGCCGGTCGAGCGAGCGCTGGATCAGCATCTCCGTCTCGGTATCCACGTCAGAGGTCGCCTCGTCGAGGATGAGGAGGTCCGGATCTTTCAGCACCGCTCGCGCGATGGTGACGCGCTGGCGCTGGCCGCCGGACAGCTTCACGCCGCGCTCGCCGACCATCGTGTCGTAGCCGTCGGGGAGGTTCTCGATGAACTCGTGGGCCTCGGCGGCCCGCGCGGCCTCGCGGACCGCCTCGTCGGTCGCGTCGAAGGTGCCGTAGGTGATGTTCTCGCGGACGGTGCCGTAGAACAGGTACGACGACTGCCCGACGTAGCCGATCGACCGGCGGAGCGACTTGAGCGTCACGTCGCGCACGTCCTGCCCGTCGATCCGGATCGACCCGTCGTCGACGTCGTACATCCGGAGCAGCAGCTTGAGGACCGTGGACTTCCCGGCGCCGGTCGGGCCGACTAAGGCGAGCGTCTCGCCGCCCTCGACCGCGAAGTCGATGTCGGAGACGATGGTCTCCTCGTCGTACCCGAAGCTCACGTCGTCGTAGACCACGTCGCCGTCGCCGACGGTCAGCTCCTCGGCGTCCGGGTCCTCGGCGAGCCGCGAGGGCTCGTCCATCAGCCCGAAGATCCGGGCGGAGGAGGCGCGGGCGCGCTGGTACATGTTGATGATCTGTCCGAACTGCGCCATCGGCCAGATGAACCGCTGGGTGTAGAGGATGAAGACGACGAACATCCCGACCGAGAGGTCGCCGGTGAACGGGCCCGGTGGGGTGTCCTGAAACACCCAGAGCCCGCCGACGACGAAGGTGAACACGAAGCCGATGCCCGCGAGCACGCGGAGCGCGGGGAAGAACTTGATCCGGGTCGTGATCGCGTCCCAGTTGGCGTCGAAGTAGTCCATCGACACGTCGTCGACGCGGTCGGACTCGTACGGCTCGGTGTTCGACGACTTGATCACCTGGATGCCACCGAGGTTGTTCTCCAGCCGGGAGTTCATCTTCCCGACCGACGAGCGCACCTCGGCGTACTTCGGCTGGATCGTCTTGATGAAGAGATAGGTGAACCCGCCGATGATCGGGACCGGAAGCAGCGCGACTAAGGCGAGCTGCCAGTTGATCCAGAACAGCAGCACGCCGATGCCGACGACCATCACGGAGAGGCGGAACAGCGAGTTCATCCCGTCGTTTAAGAACCGTTCGAGGCGGTTCACGTCGTTCGAGAGGATCGACATCATCTCTCCCGTCTGCTTGTCGGAGAAGAACTCCATGTTCAGCCGCTGCATCTTGTCGTACGTGTCGGTCCGGACGTCGTGCTGGATGTTCTGTGCGAAGGCGTTGAACCCCCAGTTACGGATCCAGTGGAAGCCGGCCCCGATACCGAACGCGGCGCCGATGACGCCGATTGTGAACCAGAACTGTTCCGTCTGTCCCGTCGGGAGCCACGCGTCGGGGAGGAGCACGAGCGGGATCTGCTCGCTGAACGGCGCGTCCTGGTAGAACACGGCGTCGATGGCGATCCCGAGCATCAGCGGCGGGAGGAGGTCTAAGAGTCGGGCGAAGACGCTGGCGAAGATACCGACGGAGACCTGTGGGAGGTAGTCGCGACCGTACGCGAGAAACAGGCGTTTCATCGGGTTCTCGATCTTGTCCCGCTGTTCCTCGAAGGGGTCGTCTTCCTCCCACTCGACGCTACTCATTATCAGTTTGTAGCGTATCTGACGGCAAATGGGTTTCCTTCGAGTCGGGAGACACCGGCGGAAATCTCCGGTAACGGGCAGCAGAACGGATGATTTGGAGATCGAGAAGAAGAGAAACGGAGCGGAACAGCAGACGAAACCGACGCGGGATCAGATCTCGCGACGCTCCACGTCGGGGTCGACGCCGGCCGCGTCGAGGTCCTTGCGGATGCGCCGCCGGAGGGGATCGGGAAGCTCCTCGCGGGGGACGGGAGCGGCCGTGGCGGCGTCCCCGTCGGAGTCGGTGGCGGGAACCGTCCAGTAAAGGACGCGCTCCGCCTCCGCATAGAACTCCACCGCGAACCGCTCGCCCCCGCCGTCGTAGTGGACGCGAGCCGCGTCGCCCTCGGCGCGCCACCCCTCCTGTCCGACCAGCGCGGCGATCGAGTCGTACACGGTCGCGTTCGGAGCGGCGGACACATGTCGGCTTCGACCGACCGCCGGCCCTCGATCGAATGGCGCCACGCTCCGTCGCGGCCGACGACCGCCTCGAAAGGAGTTTATCGCCGCCGACCGCAGGACGGGTATGTCCCTTCGCGTCACCTTCCTCGGGACGGGCGGCGCCGTCCCCACCACCGAGCGCGCGCCGAGCGCACTGTTCGTCAACCGCGAGGGCGACCGCCTGCTGTTCGACTGCGGCGAGGGCACCCAGCGCGGCATGATGCGGTTCGGCACCGGGTTCGGGATCGACCACCTGTTCGTCTCGCACCTCCACGGCGACCACGTCCTCGGGATCCCGGGGCTGGTTCAGACGCTCGGGTTCAACGATCGCACCGAACCGCTGACGATCCACTGCCCGCCGGGAACCGAAGCCGACCTCCACGACCTCGTACACGCGGTCGGCCACGACCCCGCGTTCGAGATCCGGATCGACGAGGTCGTCCCCGGCGAGGTCGCGCTCGACGCCGACGGGTACGAGGTCCGCGCGTTCGAGACGGTCCACCGGACGAGATCGCAGGGGTACGTCGTCGAAGAGGACGACCGCCCGGGGCGGTTCGACCGCCCGAAGGCCGAGGAGCTGGGCGTGCCCGTCGGCCCGAAGTTCGGGCGGCTCCACGCGGGCGAGTCGGTCGAGGCCGAAGACGGCTCGATCGTCGAGTCGGAGCAGGTGGTGGGGCCGCCGCGCCCCGGTCGAAAACTCGTCTACACCGCCGACACCCGCCCGCGAGAGCGGACCGTCGCGGTCGCGGCGGACGCCGACCTGCTCGTCCACGACGCCACCTTCGCCGACGACATGGAAGACCGGGCCCGCGACACGGCCCACTCGACCGGCAGGGAGGCCGGCTCGATCGCCGAGCGCGCCGGCGCGAAGCGGCTCGCGCTGGTGCACGTCTCGTCGCGGTACGCCGCCGACGCCTCGCCGATCCTCCGCGAGGCGCGAGAGGCGTTCGACGGCGAGTGTCTCCTCCCCGACGACGGCGACCTGATCGACGTGCCGTTCCCGGACGCCGAGGAGTAGGAGGCAGCGCCGCGCCCGGAGCCTGACGCCCGCGTCGTATTCCGGGAAACCTTGATGGGTCGCGGCGACGACCCTCGTGTATGTCCGCAGACTGCATTTTCTGTTCGATCGTCGACGGCGACATCCCGGCCCGAACTGTCCACGAGACTGACGACGTGCTGGCGTTCCTCGACGCCAACCCGCTCGCTCGCGGTCATACGCTCGTGATCCCGAAGTCGCACGCCCAACACGTCGGAGACCTCGACGACGACCTCGCGAGCGACCTCTTCGCGGCCGTGACGGAGCTCACGCCGCGCGTCCAGTCGACCGTCGGCGCCGACGGCGCCAACGTTGGGATCAACGACGGCGAGGCGGCGGGACAGGAAGTCCCGCACGTCCACGCCCACATTATTCCGCGGTTCGAGGGCGACGGCGGCGCGCCCCTCCACGCGGTCGGCGGCGAGCGGCCGGACCTCTCCGACGACGAACTGGACGCGATCGGCGAAGCGATCGCCGAGTGAACAACCGCCGAGTGAGCGGCCGACCGACGACCGCCGTGCAACAGAGTTAACAGCGAAACTCCGAGTAGGCGAGCGCATGCAGGCGACGACGCTCGCGCTCGTCGGAGCGACCGGCGGCGCGGGAACGACGCGAACCGCGGTCGAACTGGCAGCGCTCGGCGCGCGAGACGGTCGTGACGTGGCGGTCGTCGACGCCGCGTTCACGACGCAGGGGCTCTCGGAGTACGTGTCGGGTCGGATCGGGACGGACCTCACGACCTTGGTCACCGACGAGACCGGCGCGTCGCTGTCGGCGGCGACGTATCCGATCGCGCTGGGAGACGAGAGCGACGGGGGAACGAGCGCCGCGGCTGGCGGCGACGCGCCGGACCTCCCGGGACGCGCCGACGCGATTCCGGCCCGCGCGCCCTTCGAACGCGTCGCCCGGGCGAAGACCGCGGAGGCGGCCCGGAAGCTTGAGCGGCGGATCGACGAGGCCGAGACGAGCTACGACGCAGTGGTCGTCGACGCCGCGCCGGTCGGCTCAAACGAGGCGGTCGCAGGGGTCACAACCGCCGACCGGACGGCGGCGGTGTTCCCGGCGACGGCCCACGGACGCGACGCCCTCCAGCGCCTCCGGGGTCGGATCGCCGACGTGGGCGCCGGAGTAGACCGGTCGATCGCGGTGGCGGGAGGCCTCAGTGAGACGGACAGCGAGGCAGGCGGAGCCGAGAGCGACGCGGACGCTCACCTCCCGGCGACCGACCCCGCAATCGCGAGCGCGCCGACGGCGGCAGCGGGGAACGGGGCATACGCGCGCGCCGTCACGGCGGCGTTCGAGGGAGCCTTCGACGCGACGGTTGGGATCGAGTTCGAGGAGCCGGGGCTGGTCGACCGACTGACGCCCTGAGCGACAGCGATCGGACCCGCTGCCCCGCTCAGCGGAGTCCGTCGGGCGACCCGAGCGCGCCGCCGAGCACATCGTCGTCGCCTCCATCGAAACCGCCGGAACCGACACCGAGCGGGGCGGAGCCGGCGATGTGGGCGTCGACCGCCTCGGCGACCGCAGAGAGCGGATCGTGAGTCTCGACATACGTCGCCAGCGCGAAGTCCGCCTCGTCGCCGCCGGCGAGCGCGACCGCCTCGCTGCGCGCGAGCCGACCGTCCAGCCAGTCGCGGACCACGTCGCGGCGGCTCGGCGCGAGCGGGCAGACGCCTTCGACGCCGCAGCGGTGGAGAGCCTTCGCGCCAGTCATCGGCGCCACGCCGGCCTCGCGGGCCGCGTCGCCGACGCTCCGGCCGGCGGTGTAGCCGTCGATGAGCGTCGCCGTCGCCTCCGGCGTACACGGGAGGTCGTCCGCGTGCTCCGCGAGCCGATCGACGAGCGGGGTCTCCGTGTCGTCCGCGACGGCGACCCCCCGATCGCACTGGCTCGCGGTCACTTCGAGCCCGTCCGCGATCTCCGACAGCGTCATGCGGATCGCTGTCGCCTTTAGAGAGTTAAAACCACCGTACTGCGGCCGGGTGAACCGGCTAAGCACCGATCGGTTACCGGTCGGTTCGAGCGCGCCGATCCGGTCGATCGACCCCGGATTCTCCCGGGTTTAAGTAAGGCATCGGGCCCGAGTTCGACGTGTGATGAGTGAGGCACGCTCGACGCAGATTCGTTCGCCCCGTACCGAAACCGACGACGCCGCGACCGCGGACCGCGCCGGGACCGTCGCGGCCAGCGCGGAAAGAGAGACCAGCGAGACAAGAGGGACCAGCGAGGCCACGCAGACGTGCGAGACCGCCGCCCGCGAGACGTGTCCCGAGTGCGGCGGTCGGACGCGCGTCGACGCCGCAGAGCGCGTCTGCACTGACTGCGGGCTCGTCGTCGAGGCCGACCGGATCGACCACGGTCCCGAGTGGCGGTCGTTCGACGACGACGACACGAACCCCAAGCGCACCGGCGCACCGCTGACGCGGTCGCGCCACGACCGCGGGCTCTCGACGGAGATCGGGCGGTCGACGAAGGTCAAGGGGCGCAAGCGGCGGCGGCTCGCCCGGATGCGGACCCAGCACAACCGCGCGCAGATCTCGACGAAGCGCGACCGCAACAAGGTGTACGCGTACACCGAGATCCGGCGGCTCATCGGCGTCTTAGAGCTCCCAGACAGCGTCCGCGACACGGCCTGCACGCTGTTCGACTCCGCGCAGGACGAGAGCCTGCTCCGCGGGCGCTCGCTTGAGGGGTTCGCGGCCGCCTGCGTCTACGTCGCCTGCCGGACTGCCGACGTCGCTCGGACCGTCGGCGAGATCTGCGCCGAGGCGAAGGCGACCGAAGACGAACACCAAGCGGCCTTCGACGCGATGAATCGCGAACTCGGGCTGCCGATCGCGCCGACCGGCCCCGCCGAGTACCTCCCGCGGTTCGCGAGCGACCTCGACTGCGATCCCGCCGTGGAGCGTCGCGCCAGCGAACTGGCCGAGCGCGCCGTCGAGGAGGGGATCGCGAACGGTCGCAATCCCGTCGGCGTCGCCGCCGCCTGCCTCTACACCGCGGCCCGCGAGCTTGACGCGGAGTGCACCCAACAGGAGGCCGCCGACGCCGCCGACGTGACGCCCGTGACCGTCCGCCGGACGTACGTCGATCTGACCGAGAAGTGAGCCGGGAGAGAAGCGCTCCCCGCGAGTAAGCGGGAAGACGGACGCGCCGAAACCGGAGACGAGAGACGGTCATCTTCTGCGCTGCGAGTCGAACTCACGAGTGCGAGAGCTAACGGTCGTTCGACGATCCGTCGAGGCGAGCCGTCCACCGCTCCCTGATCGCGAGGTGGACCTGTGCGATGATTCCTAAGAGAGGGAGCTCGAGCAGCGGTCCGATCACGAGCGCCAGCGGGATCAGCGGCTCGTTGGGGAACGCGACGACGGCAATGGCGAGCGCGGTGGGCGAGTTCCGCGAGAGGATCGTGTTGTTGAAACAGACCATCTCGCCGTACGAAAAGGAGAGCAGACGCCCGGCGGCGAACCCGACCGCGAGGTTAATCGCGTAGAACAGGACGACGGGAACCGCCAGCAGCGCCAACAGGCGGGGATTCTCGGCGATCACCTCGCCCTGCGACGCGAACATCGCTCCGATGGCCAGCGCGAGAAAGGTGATCTGAATCGGGCTCAGCCGCGGCAAAAATCGGTCTCTGAACCACATCTCTCCCTTCGTCCGAGTGAGTCCCCACCGGGCGATACCACCGAAGAGCAGCGGGACGACCAAGACGAGCAGGACGCTCTCCACGAGGAGCGCGAGCGGCAGGTCGACAAGCGTCCCCGCGAACGCGTAGAGATACACCGGGAGCAACACCAGCTGAAGGACGAGATTGTACGGTAACACGGAGGTCGCCAGCGGCACGTCGCCGTCGGCGATGTCGGTGAACACGAGGTACCAGTCAGTACACGGCGTCACGAGGAGCATGATGAGCCCGACCCAGAGCGCGGGCTGGTCGCGGAGGAAGATCGCGCCGAGTCCGACCGCCAGCAGCGGGCTCCAGACGAAGTTGACCAGCAGGCTCGATCCCACCACTCGGCGGTTCCCGAACGCCTCACGGAGCCGAGACAGCGAGATGCCGACGAACGCGGCGAACAGCATGACCATCAGGAACGGGAGAATGAGCCGGTCCGCGACGGGCGCGACGCCGTCGACCTGCCCGACTGCGAGGCCAATGAGGATGGCGGCGAGGACGAGCGCCGACTGGTACTTCTCGACGAGGTCCATCGTCTCGTTCCTGCGTCGGCGGCGTGCTAAGGCTGTGGGTTCGCGTTAGTGAGGAGCGCTCAAGAGCGGTCCTGTCGGCTCCCGTCTGCTCCCGAGCGCTCGATACCACTCGCATGACGTGCGGACGCATACCACGAAAACCGTTAAGCCCGGCTGTCGCCTACGATCGGACATGAGCGCTGACCGGTCCGCCCTCCGGCGGGCCATCGAGCGCGGCGAACGGGCCGACGGCGAGATCGAATTCAAGGAGCGACTGACTCGTGAGGTCCACCTCGCTGAGGGCCGCATGGAGTCGCTCGTGGCTCAGCTCCGCCACCGCGTGCTCTCCGGGGACGGCGAGGCGACCTACGTTCTCGGCGTCACCGACGACGGTGGGTTGGCGGGGACCGCTCCCGACGCCTTCTCCGAGACGATGGACGTGCTCTCGCTTCTGGCCGACGAGGCGGACGCCCACATCGCCGACGTCGAGACGTGGAGCGCCGGTTCGGCCACCGCGTCGCGCGGCGCCGCGAGCAACCGGACGGAGTCCGGTGACGGGAACGGGAGCGATGAGGGGCTCGTCGGCCTCGCCACCCTCCGCGACGGCGGGATGTTCGAGACCGACGACGACCACCTCGTGATCGGGACGGCGGGCCACGTCGACCACGGGAAGTCGACGCTCGTCGGGACCCTCGTCACCGGCCGACCCGACGACGGACAGGGCGGTACGCGCGGCTTCCTCGACGTTCAGCCCCACGAAGTCGAACGCGGGCTCTCCGCCGACCTGTCGTACGCCGTTTACGGGTTCGAAGACGGGGACCACGAGCCGGTCCGGATGGACAACCCGCACCGCAAGTCCGACCGCGCCCGGATCGTCGAGGAGGCGGACCGACTGGTCTCGTTCGTCGACACGGTCGGCCACGAGCCGTGGCTCCGGACGACGATCCGCGGGCTCGTCGGCCAGAAGCTCGACTACGGGCTCCTCGTCGTCGCCGCCGACGACGGGCCGACGAAGACGACCCGCGAGCACCTCGGGATCCTGCTGGCGACCGAACTGCCGACGATCGTCGCGATCACGAAGGCGGACGCCGTGAGCGACGAGCGACTCGCCGACGTCGAGCGCGAGGTGGAGTCGATGCTCCGAGACGCGGGCCAAACGCCCCTCCTCGTCGACCGGCACGGGATCGACACGGCGGTGGCGGAGGTCGGCGACGGCGTCGTCCCGCTGCTCCGAACCAGCGCGGTGTCGAAAGAGGGAATCGGGTCGCTCGACCAACTGTTCGAGACGCTCCCGAAGCGGGCGACCCCGGAGCGCGCGGAGTTCCGGCTGTACGTCGACCGGAGCTACAAGGTGACCGGGGTCGGTGCGGTCGCGTCCGGCACGGTCAACTCCGGCACCGTGGAGGCCGGCGACGAACTCCTGTTGGGCCCGATGGCCGACGGCTCCTTCCGCGAGGTGGAAGTGCGCTCGATCGAGATGCACTACCACCGAGTCGACAAGGCGACCGCCGGCCGGATCGTCGGAATCGCCTTAAAGGGCGTCGACGAGGAGGAGATCAAGCGCGGGATGGCTCTGGTACCCCGCGGTAGCGACCCCGAGCCGGTCCGCGAGTTCGAGGCCGAGGTGATGGTGTTGAATCACCCGACGCGGATACAGGAGGGGTACGAGCCGGTCGTCCACGTCGAGACCGTCTCGGAGGCGGCCGTCTTCGCCCCGGAAGGCGGGCGGCTCCTCCCCGGCGACACCGGCCGAACGACGGTTCGGTTCAAGTTCCGTCCGTACCTGGTCGAAGAGGGCCAGCGGTTCGTCTTCCGGGAGGGGTCGAGTAAGGGGGTCGGGACCGTTCGGTCGATCAGCGGCGAGGGAACTGAGACCGGCGAGGAAACGACCGAGACCGGCTGAGAGCAGTCCGTCCGAACGCTCGGCTTTCGGCCAAGGTCGCACAGCGAAGCGCCGCGATGCGGCTGTCAAACTGCTCCGGTCGAAGCGCGTTTTGCCGAGCGAGACAGGGCCGGGCGGACACTCCGTGAGATTCGTTTAGGTATGACCGGAGACCGGTTCGGGATCCGACGAAAACACCGTTTATCGAGGCGGATCGGTTGCTAATTAGCGGACATATGCAAAGTATTAATTGCCGTGACCAAAAAACCAACAACGTATGCCAGATGATGACAAACTCAGGCGGCGTCAGTTCCTCCAAGCGACCGGAGCGTCGGCACTCACGGCCGGCATCGCGGGCTGTTCCGGAAACGGCGGCGACGGGTCCGACGGCGAGGACGGATCCGACGGCGAGGACGGATCCGACGGCGAGGACGGATCCGACGGCGAGGACGGATCCGACCAGTTGATGCCGTCTTCGTACCCGTACGGGGCTAACGAAAACCGAATCGAAGACGCTCGAGCGGTGATGGAAGAGGCCGGATACGGTCCGGACAACCGGTTCAGTCTCGACTGGCTCCAGTACAACTCCCCGGCGTGGGAGGAGATCGCGAACACGCTTCGCGCCCGGCTCGAGTCGGTCTACGTCGATATGAGCATCAGCAAGGCCGACTTCGGTGCCCTCCTCGAACGGACCGAGAAAGGGGAAATGGACGCGTTCACGCTCGGCTGGATCGCGGATTACCCGGGGGTCAGAAACTTCGCTCAGCTAGTCGATCCGGATAACACGATTTACGACGCCGAGGGCGTCTCGCCGAACGGTGCGCGGTTGTTCTGGAGCGAAGATTCCAACACCGACCCGGAAGTCCGTAGCGCGATGTCGGAGGCGTTCGCGCAGCTTGCGGGGAATCCGGGCGACAAAGACTCGGCGGAGAGCGCACGCGCGGACGCAACGCTTCGGTTAGAGAAGCTCCTCTGGGAGTCTGCGGCGTTGCTCCCGGTGTATCACAGCGTCGAAGACATATTCTGGTACGACCGAGTCGACTACGATCCGCCGGGCGGGATGGGAGCGTCTCGGGCGAAGACCAGCACGTCCGTCCAAGGACTCGAGGGCAGCGACACGCTGAAGGGCACGTCCGCGACCTTCAACGCACTCGACCCGATCGCGTCGGGGAACACGGCGAGTGGCGCCAAGATCATGGACATGTTCGACGCGCCGCTCAACTACGTCAACGGAACGGTCGAGGTCGAGCAGCTCCTGATCGAGGACTACACCACGAACGACGAGCTCACCGAGTACGAGTTCACGCTCAAGGAGGGCGTCCAGTTCCACGGGGATTACGGCGAGCTGACGGCTGACGACATGGTCTACTCGATCCGGCGTCTGGTCGAGTCCTCGAACTCGACAAACACGTACTTCCCGATCAGCGTCCTAAACATCGACCGCGAGGAGGACGACAACGGAAACATCGTGCCCGGGTCGCTCGCCGTCGAGGCGACCGGCGACTACACGTTCAGTGTCACGCTTCGCGAGCCCTTCGGTTACGCGCTCGAAGTGCTCAGTTACTCGGCGTTCTCGGCCGTCCCCGAGGGTATCGTGGGCGACATCGAGGGGTACGACGGCGAGATGAACTACCAGCAGTTCTCGACGAGTCCGGTCGGCTGTGGCCCGTACGTCTTCGAGGAATGGAACTCCGGCGTCGGCGGCGAGTTCCGAGCCTCGGCGTTCGCAGACTACCACGACGGAGAGCCGGCCGTCGGGAACATCCGGTCTGCGATCCTCAGCGAGCCGAACGCGATATACAACCGGTTCCTCAACGAGAACGCGGACGTTAGCGGGATTCCGACCTCACAGTTCGACCCGGGACTGGCCGATCTGACGAGTCAGGACGGCGCCCAACAGACCGGGACGTACGGTCCGCTCGGGAACGACCAGACGGTGAACATGTCGCGGACGCCGACGATCGACACGTTCTACATCGCGTTCAATATGGAGAACGTCCCCGAGGCGGTCCGGAAGGCGATGGCGTACGTGATGACGCGCGACGACTTCACCGAGAGCGTCTTCAAGGGCCGCGGCGAGGCCGCGTACCACCTCACGCCGCCACAGGTCTTCCCCGGCGGCGGTGAGGGGTACGCCAACCACTGGCAGGGCGAATAAACCCACGTCCGCTTCGGTCGTCGGTCTCGAACCGGCGATCCGCTCTCCCTCCCGGTTGTTTAATCGATATGATTAACAATGGCCACTGATACCAGTTTACCACGTTTGCCTCCTATAGACTCGACGAACGACCCACTGTGCTTATCGGCATCGATCAGCCGATCGTGGCGCGTACCGACCGCGCTGCGTTCGAATCGGTCGATTCCGGCTAGGCGATCCCCGCGAGGGCGAACGGTCGGGGAGACGGCGTTTTCCGATCCGGTGATCGAAGCATGAACAGAGGCGTCTACATACTCAAGCGGTTCGGACTCGCCGTTCCGGTCATGATGTTCGGGGTCACGATGTCGTTTTTGATCCTCTACCTCGGACCGATCGATCCCGTCGGGAGCATCCTCGGTCAACAAGCGACGCCCGCAGACATCCGACAGCTGCGGATGGAACTGAACTACATCGATGCGGCCGGGAACCCCGTACCGCTGTGGGAGCAGTACTTCCGAGTCGTCGGCGACCTGTTCACGCTCGATTTCGGTGAGTCGTGGACGATTCAGCGCGAGACGCCCGTCACCGAGCTCATCATCAACCGGATGCCCGCGACCCTGTGGCTCGGCTTCTGGTCGGTCGTCATCGCGCTCGGGGTCGGCATCCCGCTCGGACTGTACGCCGGCCTGCGCGCGAACACGTTCCGAGATTACGCGACCTCCGGGTTCGGGATCGTTTGGCGCGCGATGCCGAACTTCTGGCTTGCCGTCATCATCTCCGGACTGATCACCGCCGGAGGCGCCCTCGAGTTCTACCGCACTGCGATCGTCGAAACGCAGGTCAGTGGGACCCCGGACGCGTTGAACAACCTGTTCACCAACATCGATCTCTTCACCGGTATCCCGTATCTAGAGCTGCTGTTCATCCCGGTGCCCAATCCCGGTCCGATGTTCGTCGCGTTCAAGTGGATACTGCCCGCGGCGCTCGTTCTCGGATCGTCGTCGATGGGGAACGAGGTCAGGATCGGACGGACTGCAGTGCTCGAAAGCATCAACTCGAAGTACGTCGAGACCGCAAAGGCGAAGGGGCTCTCTCCCCGCCGGATCATCGCCAAACACGTCGGACGGAACGCGGTCATCCCGCTTTTGCCCGTCATCATGGGCGAGTTCTACCTGTTGGTCGGCGGATCCGTCCTCGTCGAGGCGGTCTTCGGTATCAACGGCCTCGGCAACCTCTTTTTCAACGCGGTGTTGGGGCCCGACATCCCGCTCGTGATGGCGCTCGTGTTCATTTTCATCGTGATCCAGATCCTGTTCAACATCAGCCAAGACCTCCTGTACACGTACATCGATCCACGAATCAGCCTTGGAGAGAGTGAGTAACATGTCCGATCGTCACACCACCGAGTCGATTCGAGATGAACTGACACACCGTGATAATCTGTCCCTCTCCGCCCGCATCACGGAGGATCCGGAGCCGTTCTTACGGTGGGCCGTTCCGATGTTCGTGTTGATCGCCGTCGAGTACGCGACGTGGGCGGGGATCGCGGTCGGCATGCTCGACGCGTTGATCCTCGGCGTGACGGCCGCTATCGAGATCGCGTTGAGCTACGTCACTCCCGGACTCGCACAGATCGTCCTCGACTTCCAGACCGGTGCGGTGGGTATGCTCCGGGATGTGGGAGGTGCGCTCGGAGAGTTGCCGACCTTGTTCGGTCGCGAGGTCATCCCGAATCAAGGGTACCAGACCGCGGACGGCTCGTGGCAGGGGACCTTCCTCGGACTCCAGCCCGCGGTCGCGTGGGCGATCAGGTTCCTGCTCATCATGGCGTATTCCCTCTTTACCGCTTACTGGCTGTTCCGCGGCTGGCTCGTCTATCGCGAACACTACCGCGAGGCCGACTGGAGTCCCACGGACGATATCGTCAATAACCTTCGCGACCACCGATGGGGTCAGTTCGGGCTCATCGTGCTGGTCGTGTTTCTGACAATGGCGACGTTCGGCTCTGCGCTGGCTCCCTCGACGGTCGATCAGAACATCCAGAGTCCCTACTCCGAGGAAAGTCAGATTCAATACTTGTCAGAGGAGGGAACCGTCGAAATGGTGTTCGCCGGCGACGCCAACTTCGACTCGAAGTCCAAGGGAGCGGTCGAGACCAACGTCGGGGTGATGTCGTACGACGACTACAGCCGCTTCCACCCGTTCGGGACGCTCCCGAACGGTCGTGACCTGTTCACCTTCATGATGGGCGGGGCCCGAATCACGATGATCGTCTCAGGGATGGCGATCACCGGCGCCGCAGTAGTCGCGATGACGCTGTCGATGTTCTCCGCGTACTACAGCGGATCGCTCGATCTCGGGATCCTCACGGTTTCAGACGGGGTTGTCTCTATCCCACAGCTGCTGTTGTTGATCATGATGAGTGCGGTCTTTGCGGACACGTGGCTTGGAGGGGTACTCGATGGCGGGTTCCTGTTGGCGCTCATCTTCGCATTCACGACGTGGCCGTTCCTGTGGCGGGCGGTTCGTGGGCCGGCGTTACAGGTCGCACAGGAGGAGTGGGTCCGGGCCGCGGAGAGCTACGGCCAACAACCGCGAAAGATCATGCGAAAGCACATGCTACCCTACATCCTCGGCTACTTGCTCGTCTACGCCTCGATGTCGGTGGGAGGGATCATTATCAGTCTCTCGGCGTTGTCCTTCCTCGGGAACGGCTTGGGGATATCTCCCCCGACTCCCGCTTGGGGGCGGGCGATCGCGGCCGGACAAAGCTACGTCTCTTCGGTCTCGTGGCACATCTCGCTGATTCCCGGATTAATGATCGTGCTCCTCGTCACCGGGATGAACGCCCTCGGTGACGGGATCCGCGACGCCATCGATCCGGAGACCGAGGCCGGAGAGGGCGAAGAGGCGGCCGCAGGAGGTGGTGCGTGATGTCTCAGCCACAGAACGCGGGCACAGAAGCGATGGAGGGCAGTGAGGACCCGATCCTCTCCGTGAGAGACCTCCAAACCGTTTTCTACACGGATAACGAGACAATCCGAGCGGTCGACTCGATAAGCTTCGATGTCGGTCGCGGCGAAACGGTGGGAATCGTCGGGGAGTCCGGATCGGGCAAAAGCGTCACCGCTCGCTCGATTATGGGGTTGATCGAGTCGCCCGGCAAGATACTCCCGGAGTCGTCGATTTCCTTCGACGGACGGGAACTCACTGACCTCTCGGAGAAACAGTACCAGTCGGTCCGCGGAAGCGGGATCGGAATGGTGTTTCAAGACCCCCAACAGTCGCTTAACCCCGTCTACACCGTCGGCAATCAGATCCGTGAGTCGCTCGCGATCAACCGCGACATCACGGGCGAAGAGGCGACTGCGGAGGCGACGAGACTGCTCCGGGCCGTCGGCATTCCGGATGCCAAACGCCGGTTAAACGAGTATCCACACGAGTTCTCCGGCGGGATGCGCCAGCGCGCCGTCATCGCGATGATGCTCGCGTGTGACCCGGACTTTCTGATCTGTGACGAACCGACGACAGCGCTCGACGTGACGATCCAGGCACAGATATTGGAACTCTTAAAAGAGCTGCAAGAGGAACGCGGGCTGTCGATACTGTTCATCACGCACGACATGGGAGTCATCGCGGACATCGCAAACCGCGTGAACGTGATGTACGCGGGACAGATCGTCGAGAAGGCGACCGTCGAAAATTTGTTCGCGAACCCACAACACCCGTACACGAGGGCGCTGCTCAGGTCTATTCCCGGTGAACACTCCCGTGTGGACGGACTCGAAACGATCGAGGGGCAGGTGCCGACACCGAACGAACCGGCCGATCACTGTCGGTTCGCGCCTCGGTGTTCGAAGGCGTTCGACGCCTGTGACAACGTGTCCCCACAACACGTTCCCGTCGGGGATAGTGAGGACCACACGGCGTCGTGTCTGTTGTACCCCGACGGCCTGAGTGAGACGGAGCGCGTTGAGAGACACGTCGAGGAAGCGACCGAACGAACGGAGGAACACTCATGAGCAACGCAGTTGAGCGGTCGAGTCCGACTGAGGAGTCGGAGGTGCTGGTGGAAGTTGAGGGACTCAAAAAGTACTATGGAGGCGACGGGCTGTTCGCCGATCCGCCGGTAAAGGCGGTCGACGGCGTCGACTTCGAGATCAGACGCGGCGAGACGCTCGGGCTGGTCGGCGAGTCCGGGTGCGGGAAGAGCACGCTCGGCCGCACCCTGCTGGCACTCGAAAGCGCCACCGATGGATCGATCGTGTACGACGGCACCGACGTGACGACGCTTTCCGGGACAGAACTCAAAGAGTGGCGCAAAAACGCCCAGATGGTGTTTCAAGACCCCGAGTCCAGTCTGAACGATCGGATGACAGTCGGAGAGATCATTCGGGAACCGCTCGACGCGCACGACTGGAAGACGATGAACGATCGGCGTGAGCGGGTGCTGGATCTGCTGTCGGCGGTCGGTCTCCCCGACAAACATTACTTTCGGTACCCACACCAGTTCTCCGGCGGACAGCGACAACGGATAGGGATCGCGCGAGCGCTCGCGCTCGAGCCGGACTTCCTAGTGCTCGACGAACCGGTTTCTGCCCTCGACGTGAGCGTCCAGGCGAAGATCATCAGTCTCCTCGAGGACCTCCAGGAGGAGTTCAATCTCACGTATCTGCTCATCGCACACGACCTCTCGGTGGTTCGGTATATCTCCGATCGTGTCGCCGTGATGTATCTCGGGAAGATCATGGAGATGGGAGAGGCTGCAGAGCTGTTCACAGAGGCGTCAAATCCGTACACGCAGTCGCTTTTATCCGCGATTCCGAAGCCCGATCCGACCGAGACGTCTCGGCGGATAACCCTCTCCGGAACGCCTCCGAGCCCGAGCGACGCGCCGGCGGGGTGTAACCTCTCGACTCGCTGCCCGGCGAAGATCAAGCCGGAGGCGTACGCCGACCTCGACGGCGAGGTCTGGAGCGCAATCGAACAGTTCAGGGAGGTCGTTCGTGAACGCGCCCGTATCAGGCTCTCGACTGGCGACCGGGTCAGGCGGCAGTTCGACCGGTTCGATCGGTTTGACGACATCGAGGAGGGCATGGCGGACAGCTTCGGTGGCCTCGACGTGCCGGAACGGGTCAACGAACAGATCCGGACCGCAGTCGGGATGGTCAAGCGTGGCCGTCCGACGGAAGCGCAGGAACACCTGTACGACGAGTTCGCCAGCGTCTGCGATCGAGAGCCGCCGGAGATGCACAGAGTGTCCGCGTCGGGTCGGTACAGCTACTGCCACCGACACGACGACGAGTACGACGACGTGGAGCCCGTGATCACGCGCCGTGCAGACAGCGAGTAGCCTCGCTCGGATCAGCGAGTTCGTCGTCTGGGTCGGCGCCGCGTCTACCGCGGTCGTCGTGGCTTGCGCCGCGGTCGCGTACGCGTTCGGCGACGGGCTACTCACGCTGAAGTACGTCCTGTTCGTCGTCGGCTTCGCGCTGTTCGGCCTCGGTGGGGTGGCCATCCAGCCGAAGCCCAAACGGCGGGATCACAAACGCGTCAGCTTCGACACCGAACAGGCGTGGGAGATCGAAGCCCGACTCATGCGGCTCCCGCCTCTCCGTGAGATGACCGTTCCGTTCGAGAATCGGGTGAGTCGCAACGTGAAACTGTTCGTGACGAGCCTCGTCATCCTGGCGGTCTCGCTGTCGCTCGAGTTCGTCGCGGGCGTCGGCGTGTGAAGCGCACAAGCGTTTTATTGCTCTGTACCCGTGCAGGAGCATGGTTCGAACGGAGCCGAACGGCTCAGAGACGAGTGACGCCAAACGACGCGCAGAGACCGCTAAACAGTCCAAAGCGGGACTAAAACGGACGATCGAGGATATGAAGGCGATGGCCGCCGACCGCGAGGAGGCCGGGTACGAGACGCTCACCATCACCGCCGGGGACACGACCCCGAAGACACCGGACACGGGCGAATCGGACGAGTGGGGGCTGAGCTACGTCGTTCCCAGCAACGTCGAAGACGAGTTCGTTGCACTGTACGACCGAGCCAGTTTCGACGAAATCGGGGTCTACCAGGCCGACGCGGAGGGAGTCCGGTTCATCGTCACCGAATGCCTCGACCACGACGAGCATATCGCCGTGTTTATCGCCGGTACGTTCCGGCTACAGTTCGCCGCGCCGCTCGCCAGGACCGCACTCGATCGCGGACGCATGTACACGCACGTGAAGAAACTCGACGGAACGCATCTCGGAACGATCGACCACGACGACCCCGACGCGTTCTTCCCGGACCCGGAGTCGGTATACGCTTACGAGCGCTAGTCGCTTCTCGATGAAAGAAAGCGATCGCCGAACTGAGTGGCCGTCAATGACCGTCAGATACGTCCAACCGCAGTGCACGTCGACTGTGGTGCCGATCTTCGCGACCCGAGTTGTACGGTGAGACGCGCCGACGCTTCGGTCGTCGTTCCGGTGGGCTGCGGGTCGCCGGTCCCCTTCCGACCGCGAGAGAAAGACGGTCGCGGCGCACGGCACAGCGCCCTCGCCGGTTGTCAGTCGCTTTTCGCCGCTTCGACCGACACGATCTCCATCAGCGGGTAGCCGTCGTGCATCGCCATTTGCGTGTTGACGGTGACGCCCTCGTGTTCGATCCGCATCTCGACGTCCATCAGCGACCCGGTCAGCTCCGTGTAGCCGTTCTCGTGGTCGATCGCGTCGGCGACGCGGTCGTCGTGGATCCGGACGCTCACCGACTCGCAGAACGGCTGGTTCTCGATCGACTCCGCCATCGCGGCCTCCAGACTCCGCGTGCTCGACGGGCTGACGGGTGTCCCTGCGAACTGGTGGTACAGCGAGCCGAACTTGATCCCGGCCTCGAAACACGCCTGTTGGGCGTCGGTTGCCATAGGGAAACTCCGACCGCGGCGGTGAAGAACGTTCGGAGGCGGAGCGGGCGACGACACAGCATCCGCGGTGCCAGCGGTGCGCCGACGCGCCACCGACGAACGGAAGGCGTTAGGTCCGCCGGCCGGAACCGAGAAGCATGAACACGCTTCGCGTGACGGGTGGGCGGGTCCTCCGCCCCGACGGCCGCGTGACCGAGTCGGATGTCACGATCGACCGCGACGCGGGAACGATCGTCGCAGTGGGCGAGGAGAACGGGGAAACCAAAACCCTCGACGCCGACGACGGACTCGTGATCCCGGGGCTCGTCAACGCGCACACGCACGCGTCGATGACGCTCCTTCGGGGATACGCCGACGACAAACCACTCGACCCGTGGCTCCGCGAGGATATCTGGCCGGCCGAGGCCGAGCTCACCCCGGACGACATCGAGGCCGGCGCCGAGCTCGGCGTCCTCGAGATGATCCGGTCGGGAACGACGGCCTTCGCGGACATGTACTTCGCGATGGAGCGCGTCGCAGACGTGGTCGACCGCGCGGGACTGCGCGCGCGACTCGGCCACGGCGTGGTGACCGTGGGCAAAGACGACGCGGACGCCCGCGCCGACGTCGAGGAGAGCCTGACGGTCGCACGCGACCTCGACGGCGCCGCAGACGGACGGATCCGGACCGCGTTCATGCCGCACTCGCTGACGACGGTCGGCGAGGAGTACCTCCGCGAGGGCGTCGCGAAAGCGCGCGAGGCGGGGGTCCCGACTCACCTTCACGCGAACGAGACGACGGACGAGGTCGACCCGATCGTCGAGGAGCGCGACGAGCGCCCGATCGCGTACGCCGAGGATCTCGACGCGCTCGGCCCGGACGACTTCTTCGCGCACGGCGTCCACCTCGACGAGTCGGAGATCGAGCGGCTCGCCGAGGCGGGGACTGCGATCGTCCACTGTCCGGCCTCGAACATGAAGCTCGCCAGCGGGATGGCCCCGGTACAGCGGCTTCGCGACGCGGGCGTGACCGTCGCGCTCGGCACCGACGGGGCGGCCTCGAACAACGATCTGGACGTGTTCGACGAGATGCGCGACGCCGCGATGCTCGGGAAGCTCGCCGCGGACGACGCGAGCGCGGTGCCCGCCGCAGCGGTCGTGGAGATGGCGACCGCCGGCGGGGCCGAGGCCCTCGGCCTGCCCGGCGGCCGGATCGAGCCGGGCGCGGCCGCCGACCTCGCGGTCGTCGACCTCGACGCGCCGCACCTCACGCCGGTCCACGACCCCGTCTCGCACCTCGCGTACGCGGCGCGCGGGAGCGACGTGCGCCACACCGTCTGCGACGGCGAGATCCTGATGCGCGATCGGGAGGTCCTGACGCTCGACACCGACGCGGTTCAGGAACGGGCGGCAGCGGCCGCGAGCGACCTCGTCGACCGGGTCGACGGATCGTGAGCGACTCCAACGATCACTTATAAATGAACGCGGCGGTGCGGTGGCGCGCGCCTCCGAGCGGTCGCCCTCGGCGACCGCGAAGGAGCCCGTGCGAGGGAGTCGCTGGCGGCTGTCGCCGCCAGCGACGAGGCTGGGGAGGTGTGAGGTGCGGTTGCGGGGCGGTGCGGGTGGGACTCAAAGGGGCAGCCGCCGAGGCCGTCGCAGGCGACGTAAGCACCGCAAGGAAGGAGCGGAGCGACTGACTGAGGAGCGCAACGAGCGTGCGGCGGCCTCGGCGGCTGGGGCTTTGCAAGTGTTCACCGTCGTTCCGTCGTCGGCCGCTTATAACTGAGCGGCTGGGGCTTTGCAAGTGTTCACCGTCGTTCCGTCGTCGGCCGCTTATAACTGAGCGGCTGGGGCTTTGCAACTGTTCACCGTCGTTCCGTCGGTCACGTCTAAACAGCCGCCAGCAACATCCCGTTCTCGCTTATAAACAACGACGCCACTGTATCGATATGTTCACTCCCGAGCTGACTCACGACCGACGCCATCGATCGAGATCGAGGTGCGCCCGAGCCGCGGACTGGTCCCGTCCGAACGCGAACCGACACCGATACGCGTCGATTAACCGCTCGATCCCGCCGAACCACCGAAACAGCCGATGCAGCGCCGTTAACCCGGATACAATCCGGTTTAAACCGGCTTAACGGAGTTCCCTATTTATAGGGTAACGGTGACACGGTCGAAGTGAACATGAGCAAACGCACGATCGGCCTGCTGTTGATTGCGGTCGTCGCGCTCGGCGCGATGACCGGCGTCGCGGCCGCCGACGGCCACCTCGAAGTGGGCGTCGACGACGCGGACGGAGAACCGACGGTCACAGTGACCGAGAACGACACCGCAGTCGAGAACGCCACCGTCAACGTGAGCGTCGTCGACGAGAACGCGACGTACGCGGGAGCGGGTGAGTACACCACTGACGCGAACGGCACCGTCGATCTCACGACTCCCGCAGAGGACGTGACGGTGAACGTTACCGCCGAGTACGACAATAAGACCACCACGACGACGGTCGACCTCGTGGCTCCTAACGACCTATCGCTCGACGTGTCGAACACCGACGGCGATCCGGTCGTCACAGTGACCGACAACGACACCGCGGTCGAGAACGCCTCGGTCGTCGTCGCGCTCGCCGACGACGCGGGCGAGAACGCGTCGTACGCGGGCACGGGCGACTACCAGACCGACGAGAACGGCACCGTCGGCCTCCCCGCCGCCGAAGAGAACGTCACGGTCGACGTGACGGCGACATACGAGGGCGATTCCGTCTCGGCGACCGTCGACCTGACTACCGGGAGCGATGACGCCGCGGCGGGCGACCAGCCCTTCGGGCAGCTCGTGCAGGACTTCATCGACAATCTAAACGACCGTGAGGGCGGTATCGGCGCCGCCGTCTCGGACTTCGTGACGGAGAACAACCCGGGCAACGCTCCGGACCACGCGGGTAACGGAAGCAGCGCGGGCAGCGCGAGCGACGGCCCCGGTAACGCGCCCGACCACGCCGGACAGGGCAACGGCAGCGAGCAGGGACCGCCGGACCACGCGGGCCCGAACGGTGACGACGGCGACGCCACGAACGAGAGCGACGACGACGGCAACCGTGGACCGCCGAGCGACGCCGGTCCGAGCAGTGACAACGGCAACGGCGGGAACGGCCCGGATAACGGAAACGGTCAGGGTAACGGCAACGGCCCGCGGAACTGACGACCCCATCCGACGACCCCACCTGACGACCCCATTCGACGATTGACTTTTTGTGACGCGCCCGGTGTCGGCAGGGTTTAGTGCGCCGTGAGCGAATTAAAGCGTATGAGCGAAACCGCGTACTCGCCGGTATCACAGCACCTCTCGGACCTCGAAACGGCCCGCGAGGAGGGACGCCGGAAGATGGACTGGGCGCTCCAGCACATGCCGATTCTCAACGCCCTCCGCGAGGAGTTCGTCGACGAGCAGCCGCTCGCCGGCGAGACGATCGCGATGGCGATGCACGTCGAGGCGAAGACGGCGAACCTCGTCGAACTGCTCGCCGACGGCGGCGCCGAGGTCGCGATCACCGGGTGTAACCCGCTCTCGACCCACGACGACGTGTCGGCCGCGCTCGACACCCACGAGTCGATCACCTCCTACGCGGTCCGGGGCGTCGACGACGAGGAGTACTACGACGCGATGCACGCCTGTATCGCCCACGAGCCCACCATCACCGTCGACGACGGGATGGACATGGTAAAGCTCGTCCACGAGGAGTACCCGGACCTCATCGACTCGATCATCGGCGGCGCCGAGGAGACGACTACGGGCGTCGACCGCCTGCGCGCGATGGACGCCGACGGCGAGCTCCACTACCCCGTCTTCGCCGTGAACGACACGCCGATGAAACAGCTTTTCGACAACGTCCACGGCACGGGCGAGTCGTCGCTCGCGACCATCGCGATGACGACGAACCTCTCGTGGGCCGGCAAGAACGTCGTCGTCGGCGGCTACGGCCAGTGCGGGAAGGGCGTCGCGATGAAGGCCTCCGGCCAGAACGCGAACGTCATCGTCTGCGAGGTCGACCCCCGGAAGGCGCTCGAAGCCCACATGGAGGGCTACGAGGTACTCCCGATGGTCGAGGCCGCGAAGAAGGGCGACGTGTTCATCACGACGACGGGCAACCGCGACGTGATCACCCGCGAGGACTTCGAAGAGATGCAGGACGGCGTCCTCCTCGCGAACGCCGGGCACTTCGACGTGGAGGTGAACCTCAACGATCTCGACGATCTGGCCGTGGACCGCTACGAGGTCCGTGACGGCGTCGAAGGGTTCGAGATGGCCGACGGCCGGGTCCTGAACGTCATCGCCGAGGGGCGGCTCGTCAACCTCGCCGCGCCCATCTCGCTCGGCCACCCGGTCGAGGTGATGGACCAGAGCTTCGGCGTGCAGGCGGTCGCCGTCCGTGAACTCGCGGCGAACGGCGAGAGCTACGAGGCCGGCGTCCACGACCTCCCCGACGAACTCGACCGCGAAGTCGCGGACATCAAGCTCGCCGCCGAAGGCGTCGAGTACGACGACCTCACCGACGAGCAACGCGAGTACATGGGGAGCTGGGAGCACGGGACCTGAGCGGTCGCGCCCGGCAGTTCGACCGGCTTTTGTACGACGCGTTCGTACTGATCACATGAACCCGACGGCGGTGCTGCACGCCGGATTCGGCGTATCGGTCCTGATCGGAATCCTCGTCTCGGACACGGCGCTCCGCGTCGGCGCTTTCGCGCTCGGCGCGGTCCTCTTCGTCGCCGGCATCGTCGTGTCGCGACGGGACGACGGGGGCGAGGCGGCGTAGTCGTCGCCAAGATCGACCGCGAGGCCGCGCGTCCTTTTTCAGCCGCGACCGCCTACGAAGTCCAGTGACAGTCACGAGCGTCCACGACCCGAGCCACCGCGAGGCCCTCTGGGAGCTTGAGGACGCCTTCGAGCGCGGCGACCTGATAAGCGTCTTCGGGCGCTGTACGGTCAGCTACGAGGGCCGTGCCGCCTCCGATCTCGGCATGGGCGACCGGCTGCTCGTGTTGAAACCCGACGGCGCCGCGCTCGTCCACACCGATGAAGGGCGCCAACCTGTCAACTGGCAGCCGCCGGGGTCGGAACACCGCGCCGCGGTGCGCGACGGGCAGCTTCGCGTGCGCTCGACCAGGAGCAATCCCGAGGAGACGCTGATGGTCCGGTTCGAGCGAGTCCACCAGCTCTCCGCGATGGCCGTTACAGGGGGCCGCAACCTCACGCTCCACGGGAGCGAGGAGGACCTCCGGACCCGAATCTTGGAACGCCCCGACCTCGTCGAGTCCGGGTTCGAACCCCGCGAGACCGAGCGTCCCTCCAGCGCCGGCCCGATGGACGTGTTCGGCGTCGACGCCGATGGGACCCCGGTCGTCGTCGAGCTGAAACGCCGGCGGGTCGGCCCGGATGCAGTCGGCCAGTTGGCCAGATACGTGCGGGCGCTGCGGGCGGAGCTAGGGGTGGAAACAGGCGCCGACGGTGACGACGACTCCGACGCCGACAGCGACGACGGCCCCGTCGTCCGCGGGATCCTCGTTGCGCCTTCGGTCACCGATCGAGCCGCAGAGCGGCTCGCGGACCGCGGATTCGACCACGTCGCGCTCGATCCCACGCCGGCGGAGTGACCGGGCAACACGAACTGGTCGAGGCGTGTCAACACGGACCGAAATCGGCCGAAACACCGGTGGCGACCCGCAACGATCCGCCGACGACGCCTCGCTATCGAAGGCTTTATCGCCGCAGCACCGGCTACATCGGACAAGTAGCCATGTCTGACAAACCCGCCTCTATGTATCGGACGATCGACAAGCCGTCGTACACCCGCCGCGAATACATCACCGGGATCCCCGGTTCGAAGATCGCCCAGCACAACATGGGCGACCTCTCCGCGGAGCCGGACGACTTCCCCGTCCAGATCAGCCTCCGCGTCGAAGAGGAGCTCCAGATCCGACACGGGTCGCTCGAGAGCTCCCGGCTCTCTGCGAACCGCCACCTCATCAAGGAGCTCGGCGAGGGCAAC
The DNA here is from genome assembly GCF_051194165.1 of Halorubrum shenae. NCBI lineage: Archaea > Methanobacteriati > Methanobacteriota > Halobacteria > Halobacteriales > Haloferacaceae > Halorubrum > Halorubrum shenae. The sequence goes on from NZ_JBLZNI010000003.1 coordinate 290,773, forward strand.
TACAAGATGACCCTCCGCAAGTTCCCCCACCAGGTCATCCGGGAGAACAAGCAGGCGACCGGCGCGGGCGCGGACCGCGTCTCCGACGGGATGCGCCAGGCGTTCGGCAAGCCGGTCGGGACCGCCGCACGGCTCAACAAGGACGACATCGTCTTCACCGCCTACTGCGACGTCGAGCAGGCGTCCGTCGTGAAGGAGGCGTTCCGCCGCGCGTACAACAAGCTCTCGCCGCCGTGCCGGATCACGGTCGACCGCGGCGAGGAGCTGCTCGTCTCGTAGACGCACCGACCTTTTCGAGGGGCGGTTCTTGCAGCCATGAGCCGCGGTTCTCGCAGCCACGAGCCGCGGTTCTCGCAGCCACGAGCCCTGCGCTCCCCGAGCCGAACTCCTGAAATACCTCGCTCGCGTACCGAATGGCAGTGTCACAGCAGTTGGCCGAGGTCGAGACGCTGTTCCTCCACGAGGCGCGGAGCGATTACACCGTCGTCGCGAACCGCGACGGGAATCGCGTGCTCCGCGGGCGGCTCGAACTCAAGGAGACCTCCGCAGGCCCCCGTCCGGGCAAGTTCCGGGTGATCCGCGGCGGCGAGGACCAGCCCCGCCAGCCCGACGAGTTCGTCGATCTCGCCCGCGCGGCCGGCCGGATCCGTATCTCCGAGCAGACGTCGCCGGAGAACCGGAAGCGGCTACAGGCGATGCTCGACGGCTACCAGCTGGAGGCGACGGCGGTGCGGACCTGCCGGCGCTGCGCGAACGACGGCCGGTACGGCCCGATCACGAGCGACGGCGCGATCGAGCACAACGACGAACTGATCTGCCGGGACTGCGCCCGCCGGGAGTTAGAGCGCGAGCTTTCTTATAAAGGCGAGTTCACGGGCGCCGCCGAGGAGCGCCTCGAAGAACTCCTCTACGAGTCCGGCGACTTAGACCGGATCGTCAACCTCCTGCAGGGCGGGCTCGACCCCGACCTCACGAAGTACGACGAGGTCTCCGCGAACGTCGACGACGTGAGCCCCGTGCGCACCGAGGACCTCGACCTGCATCCGGACCTGTCCGCGCACCTCCAAGGGCGGTTCGAGGAGCTGCTACCGGTCCAGAGCCTCTCCGTGCGGAACGGCCTGCTTGAGGGTAACGACCAGCTGGTCGTGAGCGCGACCGCGACCGGGAAGACCCTCGTGGGCGAGCTGGCGGGGATCGACCGAGCCTTAAAAGGGGAGGGGAAGCTCCTCTTTTTGGTCCCCCTCGTCGCGCTCGCCAACCAGAAGCACGAGGACTTCAAAGACCGGTACGGCGACCGGCTGAACGTCTCGATCCGCGTCGGCTCCTCGCGGGTGAACGACGACGGCAACCGCTTCGATCCGAACGCCGACGTGATCGTCGGCACCTACGAGGGGATCGACCACGCGCTCCGGACCGGGAAAGACCTCGGGGATATCGGCACGGTCGTCATCGACGAGGTCCACACCCTGAAGGAGGGCGAGCGCGGCCACCGGCTCGACGGGCTCATCTCCCGGTTGAAGTACTACAGCGAGAATCGGATGGAGACGCATTCGGGATACGGCGGTACCCAGTTCGTCTACCTCTCTGCAACAGTCGGGAACCCCGAGTGGCTCGCCGAGAAGCTCCGGGCGACGCTGATCGAGTACGAGGAGCGCCCCGTCCCCATCGAGCGCCACGTCACCTTCGCAGACAGCCGCGAGAAGGCGCAGATCGCCGACAAGCTCGTGAAACGCGAGTTCGACACGAAGTCGTCGAAGGGGTACCGCGGGCAGACGATCATCTTCACGAACTCCCGGCGGCGGTGTCACGAGATCAGCCGGAAGCTGCGGTACGACTCCGCGCCGTACCACGCCGGGCTCGACTACAAGCGCCGGAAGACGGTCGAACGCCAGTTCGGGAACCAAGACCTCTCGGCGGTCGTCACCACCGCGGCGCTCGCTGCCGGCGTCGACTTCCCCGCCTCGCAGGTGATCTTCGACTCGCTGGCGATGGGGATCGAGTGGCTCTCCGTCCAGGAGTTCTCCCAGATGCTCGGCCGGGCCGGGCGACCGGACTACCACGACCGGGGGCGCGTCTACCTCCTCGTCGAGCCTGACGGTGTCTACCACAACTCCATGGACCGCACCGAAGACGAGGTGGCGTTCACCCTTCTGAAGGGGGAGATGGAGGACGTGGCGACCCACTACGACGAGACCGCCGCCGTCGAGGAGACGCTGGCGAACATCGTCGTCGCGGGCAAGAAGGCTAAGCGGCTCAACGACCGGATGATCGGCGAGGTGCCGACGAAACACGCGATCGGCAAGCTACTGGAGTGGGAGTTCATCGACGGCTTCTCGCCGACGCCGCTCGGTCGCGGGATCACGAGGCACTTCCTCGCGCCCGACGACGCCTTCTTCATCCTCGACGCGATCCGGAAGGGAACCGACCCCTACCAGACCGTCGCCGACCTCGAACTGCGCGACGACGAGGAGTGAGCGGGGAATCACGAGTCGATCGCGAGCGGGCGCGACTCGACCGCGCAACGAAACGCTTTAGCGGCCGATGCGGGTATGTAGGAGTGCGGGGCCGTGGGTTAGCCTGGTATACTTCGGGCCTTGGGTGCCCGTGACCCCGGTTCGAATCCGGGCGGTCCCACTTTTGCGGCGCGAGCAACGTCGCGAGCGCCGCGACCGTGAACGGATTCGAAGTAGGGAGTGGAGCGAGCGACGCCGGCGTCTCCGCGACGGTCCAGTCGGAGACCGACGACCACCGGCCCCTTATTATTGCGGCGCACCAACTCGGGTCGTGAACGACGTGGACGCCGTGTTATTCGACCTGGACGGGACGCTCTGTCGCCACGCGGGCGACGCGGGCGACGCGTACCGCCGCGCCTTCGACAGCGTCGGCGTCGAGCCGTTCGGCGAACCGGCAGCGCTGTGGGCGGCACTCGACGGCCCGCCGGACCCGGACGACCGCGTCGGCTACCTCGGTGCGGGGTTCGCGCGGGTGGCCGCACAGCACGGTCGCACCGAGGTCGACCCGGTCGCGCTCGCGGAGGCGTTGATGACGGGGACAGAGGAGATCGGCGTTGAGTTCCTCCCGGGCGCCGAGGCCGCCCTCGACGCTGCGACCGCCCGCGGGCCGACCGCCGTGATCACCAACGGCCCGAAGGACCGACAGGACCGGAAAATCCGTGCGCTCGGGCTGGCCGACCGCGTCGATGTCGTCGTCTACGCGGGCGACCTCCCTCGCCGGAAGCCCCACGCGGCGCCGTTCGAGGAGGCGCTGTCGAAGCTCGGTGTCCCCGCGGAGCGCGCGCTGTACGTCGGGAACTCGCTCACGTACGACGTGGCGGGCGCGCAGAACGCCGGCCTCCGCGCGGCGTGGATTCGCGGCGACGAGGCGGGCCCGGGCGAGTACCGACCGGACCACGTGTTCGATTCGGTCGACGACCTCGTCGAGGTGTTATCGGCGCCGTGACCGGCGATGAGCGGTCGAGAGTGAGTAGCGGGTCGACGCGGGTGGAGTCGATCTCGCCGGACGCGACGTGGCTCCGCACGGCGGTCGCGGCAGTGCGTCCCGAGGGGTCGATCGCGGTCGTCGAGCCGATCGAGGCGGGCGGACGGCGTTCGACGGTGGCGGTCCGTTTCGCGGACGCGGCGCCGATCGTCGTTCGACGCGGGGGCACTCCGAAGGCGGTGGAGACGGAGTGCGCGCTGCTCGACGCGGTGGCCGCCGAGACGACGGTCCCCGTGGCGTCACCTCTCGGATGGGGGATCCCAGCGGACGACGGCGGCGAGGCCGAAACTGTCGACGGAGACCGACGCGACGCGTGGCTCGCCACCCGGTTCGTCACCGGCGGCGACCTCCACGAGGGCTTTGTCGATCTCGATCCGGAGACGCGGCGCGAGTGTGCCGCCGCCTTCGGCCGCTATCTCGCCGAACTACACGCCGCGTTTCGGTTCGACGGGTACGGCCCGATCGCCGACGACGACGGAGCGCTCAGGGCGGTCGACCCCGAGCCCGATACCGGCTCTGACCGGCTGGCGGCGTGGCGTCGGTGGCTCGTCGAGCGGGGACGAGAGAGCCTCGACCGCCTTCCCCCGGAGTTCGACGACGTCGCGGCCACAGCCGGTGAGCGGCTCGACGCGTGGAGACCGGAAGCGGCGCCGACACCGCGGCTCTACCCGTGGGACCTCCGTCCGGGAAACGCGGTCGTCGCGGACGGGTCGATCGCCGCCGTCGTCGACTGGGAGCGGCCGCTGGCTGCGGACGCGGCGCTGTCCGTGGCGAAGACCGAACACCTCGTCGCCGACTGGTACGTGCCCGAGGAGGCGCCGGCGCTGCGACGCGCGTTCCGGAGCGAGTACGCCGGGGTCCGTCCGGTACCGACCGTGGAAGCGGTCCACCGGATCGTCGCTGTCGCGGAGACCGCGGTCGACTCTCGCGGACGGGTGACGAATCCGCGGTACCCGCCGGTTGGGCGGGACGCCGCTGTGCGGTTCCACCGGCGCCGACTGGAAGACGCAATGTGAGGCCCCGTCCCGGCGCCGGCTTTCGAAATCCTTTTGTCCCGAATCGGCATTTGTGGAAGTGCGAGCCGCCTTAGCTCAGACTGGGAGAGCACTCGACTGAAGATCGAGCTGTCCCCCGTTCAAATCGGGGAGGCGGCATATTTCGAGACGGTGAGCGGAGCGAACCGTCGAGAAAACGACGCCGAGCCGATTTGAGCAGACGAGTCGCGAGCCCGAGCGAAGCGAGGGCGAGCGTCTCGACGAGTTCACATCGGGATCGCGACACGGAGTTGTCGATCCCGCTCAACGCCTTCTCGGGTACAGTCGACACTGAACCCGCCTCGAGACACTCTCCCTTGCGTTCTGTAGAGAGCCGTGTTACGGCCTCAAAATCGGGCTCCGTCACCGATAAGCTGGGGTTACAAACGGTCGTTTTCTAGCGGTCAGATTCAGTGAAACATAACAACATCCGGGTGGGGACATAACAATACGCGAGTGTGGTCAACGTATAGTCGCTGGAAGATCAGATTTCGAGTGTCCCGCGATCCGGACCACGGGTCCCGGTGCTGCGGCTACGTTCGAACGCAACCAGACGAAACAAAACCTAACTACAATGAAGCGCCCCTCACTCAAAGACCAGTTCGGAGAAGACGACTCTAGTGTAGACGATCAGAAAACGAAAGCGATAGTCGATGCCCTGTCGGCGAACGACAAGGTCATCGAAATTAGGCCTGCGAAACGGTCGAAAGGGATGGGACTGAAAGGACTCCTACTGTTGGGAGCGGGTGCGATCGCCCTCGTCTACTGGGTCCAGAACTCCCAGAAGTCGAACGAGGTGATCGAGGGTGCAAAGGAGAAGGCGGCCAGCCGGATCCACCAGACCGCAGAGGGTATCGAAGAGGGAAGCGAGACCGCCTCCGAGCGGATCGAAGAGGGCTCAGAGCAGGCCAGCGAGGTGGTCCATGAAACCGCCGAGAAGGCGTCAGATAAGGCCGAAGAAGCCGGCGAAAAGGCGTCAGATACGGCCGAAGAAGCCGGCGAGAAGGTAGTAGCGGAAATGGTGAAAGGCGACGGACAGACGTCTGATGGGACCGACGACGCCAGTGATTCCTCAGAGACGTGATCCCGCTGCGACACCGAGACGCTCCGAACCAGAACACCGCCCCAATTCGGAGGGGCGGCATATTTCGAGACGGTGGGCGGTCGTAACGTCGAGAACGCGCTTATTCTGACTAACCTCACGGGCTTCGACTGGAGTCGCGTCCACCTCCGCTGGGAGGAACGCTCATTAGCCGTCCATCACTACCTGCCCAGGTGAGCGACGACGAAACCGATCTCGACGACTCTAACGACGGACCGCTCGCGAGCCGGAAGCGCCCGCTTCGCTACGCGATGAGCGCGGCCTACGTGATCGCGGGGATCACGCACTTCCTCGCGCCGAAGGCGTTCGCGCGGGTCGTTCCGCCCGGACTCCCGAAACCCCGCGCCCTCGTGTACCTCTCCGGGATCGCGGAGATCGGGCTGGGGATCGGGGTCACCTTCGATCGGACGCGACGCGGATCGGCGTGGGGGATCATGGCGCTGCTCGGCGCCGTCTTCCCCGCGAACGTGTATATGGCGACCGACGACGTGGCGGCCGAACTCGTCCCCGACCGCCTCTCGGGGATCGCCTGCGCGGCGGCGTGGGCGAGGCTCCCGTTCCAAGGCGTGTTGCTGCTGTGGGCGTGGTGGTACACGCGCCCGGACACCGGATCCGGAAGCGACGCCGACGCCGACGCCGACGCCGACGCGGCGGCGGAGGCGAAGTCCGCCAACTAGGCGCCGGGACGAAGGGGCGCGACACAGCGGCGGCAGTAGTTGAACCCCGACTCGTTGTCCGCTCCGCACTGGGGACACGTCGCGATCGAAGCCGTCGATACCCCCGACTCTCCGCGGTCGTCCCCGGAGTCGGCCGGCGACCCCTGCCCGAACTCTTCGTCTTCCGTGTACTTCTCTATCTCCCCGGCCCGCCGACGCCGTTGACGGTCGCGTCCATCACGGACGATTTCGCGGAGCACGCGGAGTCCGAGCCCTAACGCGACGAGCAGGAGCGCTCCCGTGATCGCGAGGTAGACGGGCTCGAGGTCGATCATACGGAGCCTACGGGTCGAACGCTTAGATATTGTGGGGTGATCGCATACAACACGGTTGGCGGCGACACCGACGGATCAGTACCGCAACGTGGCGTCGAGGATACCGGCCGTCTGGCCGGCGCCGACGACGGCGATCGCGACTGCGGTCCACGTCACCGAAGGCGCCACCGCGACGCCGACCGCGCCGGCGACACAGCAGACGGCACCGATATCGTAGATGCGCCCGCCCGCATCGACCCGGCGCCCGGTGGACGCGAAACCGATCGCCGGGAGGAGCGCCCAGCCGAAAAGCGAGAGAGCCAACAGGGCGTCCGGGGGAACGTCGAGAGCGCCCGCAAGCGCGAGGAACCCCGCGACGCCGGCGAGCGTGACGGGCGTGCCCGCTAAGATTACGAGCTTCCACGTCCGGAGCACGCCATCGGACATGTCCCGCCACGAGGCGGCGACGAACGCGACGAGCAGGACGCTCATGACGACGTGCGCGACGAAGAGCGCGTGCGTCGAGACGAGGCCCAGCAGCGTCGCGACGACGACGAGCCACGCCGCCGGTACGAGCAGCGCCGGGCCGTTCTCGCGGAGGGATCGAAACACGCCAAGTCGATCGCGGGGGGAGAATATAAACGTCTCTCCGGCGAGGGTCGTAGCCGCGGAATCGGAGGAACCGACAGATCGGTCGGCGAAACGAGGGAGATCACGGTGTACAGTCACCGATCGGCATAATAACCGCTAAGTGTGGAAACAAACGTTTGCCTACACCCGTGGTAACTGTACACTCGCAATCCTTATGACCTGATGGGGCATCCGTTAGGATGCAATGGCGACCGGAAAGGTTGATTTCTTCAACGACACTGGCGGCTACGGATTTATTGAGACTGACGACGCTGACGACGACGTGTTCTTCCACATGGAAGACGTCGAAGGGCCGGACCTCGAAGAGGGCCAGGAGCTCGAGTTCGACATCGAGTCCTCGCCCAAGGGCCCCCGCGCGTCCAACGTCGTTCGGCAGTAAGCCGATCCGATACGGTGGGTCGGTCCGGCTGACGCCGAACGCGACTCTGACACGCGACAACAAGACTTCTGCCCGCCCCCGGATTCACGTCCGACGCGGGTTCTTATTACAACACTGAGCGTCGCCGCCGCCGATCGGTACGGCCGGCGGCGACGAGCGGTCGCGCCGGGCGTGCGTTGATTTATAAGACGAAGCCCGGTCGCAGGGCAGAGTTAGATGTGCTGTCCGAAGAGCCCGCGACCCTTCGTTACCTCGACGTCGCCCTCGACTTTCGTCTGACAGGCGAGGCGCACGTCGTGGCTCGGGTGGTGCGGCGGGAACCAGAGACGAACCGTCTCTTTTTTCTCCGGCTCGCTCACCTCGCCGTCGACCTGAACCGCACAGGAGCCGCACGACCCCGCGCCCCGGCAGTTGAGCTGCTTCATCTTCCCGTTGTACACGGAGAGGCCAGCCTCCGCGAGCACGTCGCGTAACACGTCGCCCTTCTCGCATTCGATTTCCTCGCCCTGATAGGATACGGTTGGCATGTCGGTGAACGGTACAGCGGCGATCCACAAAGAGTCTGTGTCCGCGGCGTGAGACGACCAGAGCCAGGGGCGTCGCCGCATCGCCATCCGAGACGGACGTGCGCCGGGTGTCAGACGCCGGACGAGGCGTTTTTTACCCTCGGCGCCGCAGGATGGGCATAATGGGACTCAGGTGTCTGCTCGGGCATGACTTCGGCGAGCCCGAACTACGGCGCGAGCGCGAGGAGGACGGGAACGAGGTCGTCACCACCGTCACCGAGGTGAAGACCTGCGCTCGCTGCGGCGAGGCGCAGGTGGTCAGCGAGAACACCGAGGTCACGACGATGGAACAGCTGACCGACGAGGCCACCGCCGCGGGTTCGGCCGGGGAGCCTGATCCGGCGCCAGCGAGCGACGAACCCGTGGACCTCGACGGCGTCGGCGCCGAAACCGACTCGGGGATCGCCGACGAGGCGACCACCGGAGTCGACAGCGACGTCGACGACGCCGTGATCATAGACGATACCTCCGGGGACGACACCGCGACCGGCAGTCGCGTGGACCCCGGCACAGCCGAGGTCGAGACCGCGGAGTCGGACGACCCGACACCGACGACGGAAGCGGACACGGGAGCAAAAGCGGATACGGAAGCAAAAGCAGACACGGGAGCAGAAGCGGCCGCTGGGGATGAGGGGGCGGAACTGCTCGACGACGGACCGTCAGGTGCGGCGGACGACGGTGACCGAGGGGCCGGCGGCGACGGTCTCGAACGCGACGACGGCGTGATCCTCGACGAGGAGGGCGAAGCCGCGGACGACCGCGAGCGCGGCGCGTGGCCCGACGTGGACGGGTCGGAGGAGGGAGCGGGGGAGCCGACCCCGTGGCCCGAACACGGCGGCGAGGACGAGGGGTTCAGCGCCGAGGTCGCCGAGGGCGACGCGGGTGACGTGGAGTTCGGCGGCGGGCTCACGCCTGAGGCCGCCGATCCGCCGGACGACGGAGACACGGAGTACGTCGAGGCGTCGGAACCGGGGGGCGCAGCGGACGACGCGGCCGCGACCGGGGCAGGGAGTGCGGTCGACGAGGGCGTCGAGATCACCCGCGGCGACAGCCCGAATATCCGAACATCGGCCTCCGATGTGACAACGGAGTACTACTGTCCGGAGTGCGAGATGACCCGTTCCGCCGACGGGAACTCCATGCGCGCGGGCGACATCTGCCCGGAGTGCAAGCGCGGGTACATCGACGAGCGACCGATCTGAGTGCGGACACGTCCCGAGCGATCGACCGACGGCCGATCGCAATCCGCCGGCGAACCGGACGAAGACCCCGTGACGAAACTGGTTTAGGGCCCCCTGTCGAAGAAACGCGGCATGAAGGAGTACAAGATGCGCCGCGGTGAGCATCTGGACGACCGCATGCCCGACTTAAAAGGCTCCGTCGAGGAGTACTTCGGCGAAGTCTCCGCCACGGAGGAGTGGCAAGGCCACGAGCTGTACGTCGTCGAGGACCCGGACAACCCCGTGTTCGACCGAATCGTCGCCGGCGCGGCCGAGTACGGCGGCAAGAAGGACAAGCTCGCGGTCCACTTCGAGGAGCGCCCCGCCGAGGACGTGATCGCGGAGGGGAACGCCGACGCCGCCGCCGACGCCGTCGACGCCAAAAACAGCTTCCTGCTCGAGGCGACCGGCCGTGACGCGAAGTCCCGACGTGAGTCGCTGAAGCGCGAAGTCGAAGACGACGCGCCCGACTACTGAACGGCGATCTCGCTCTGCGGCAGTGTCCACGTGTTGCAAGTGTCCACGCGTCGCGAGCGGCGGCGCTGTCGATCTGACGAGTGTCAGGGTCGATCGTGTAAATATTTATTCAGAGTTGAGTAAATAATTCGGCGGTTTTAAACCATCAGCGGACGAAGAAGGTGTATGAGCATCGAGACAGTCATGCTAGCGGTCGGAACAGAGGACAGAGAGGAGGCCGAGCAGCTTGCGGCGGAGGCCATCGCGGTGGCCGAGCCCGCGGGTGCGGAGGTCGTGTTGACCCACGTGTTCACCGACGAGGAGTTCGAAGCGGTCAGGTCGCGGCTGGGTGTCGACGAGCGGAGCGAGGGGTCGACCCCGGACGCCGTCGCGGAGCGACACACGACCACGCGAGCGCTCTCCAAGGCGCTCACCGAGGCCGGCGTGTCGCACTCGGTCCGCGGTGCGGTGGGCGACCACGCCGATGAGGTCGTCGAGACGGCCACGCAGATCGGTGCCGACCGCGTCGTCGTCGGCGGGCGCCGCCGGTCGCCGGCCGGCAAGGCCGTCTTCGGGAGCGTCGCGCAGGAGGTCATGCTCTCGTCGCCGTGCCCGGTGACGTTCGTGCGCTCGGCGTCGTAATCGTCCGCTCGACGTCGCAAGGGCGTGAGTGACCAGAACACGCGAAAAAGAGAGTGACCCGTCCCGGCGTATGTCCCCCGAAGCGTCCCGCTTAAGTGACACCGGTTCGCCGTTTTATCCGATGTACTACGTGGGCGTCGACCTCGGAGCGACGAACGTCCGGGCGGTCGTCGGCGACGAGACCGCGACCATCCTCGGGTCCGACTTGCGAGGGACCCCGCGCGGGCCAAACGGGATCGCGGTCACCGAGGCCGTCCTCGGCGTTGTCCGTGGCGCGTGCGAGGACGCCGGAATCGATCCGACCGCCGCCGTCGCGGCCGGGATCGGCTCGATCGGCCCTCTCGACTTGGCCGCCGGCGTCGTGCAAGGGCCGGCGAACCTCCCGGACACCGTCGAACGGATCCCCCTCGTCGGACCGGTTTCACAGCTGTTGGACACCGATGAGGTGTACCTCCATAACGACACCATCGCGGGCGTCATCGGCGAGCGGTTCCACTCCGAGCGCAACCCCGACGATATGGTGTATCTCACCATTTCCTCGGGGATCGGCGCCGGGGTCGCCGTCGACGGGAACGTGCTCTCGGGGTGGGACGGCAACGCCGGCGAGGTGGGGCACATGACGGTCGATCCGCACGGGTTCATGACCTGCGGCTGCGGTCTCGACGGCCACTGGGAAGGGTACTGCTCGGGCAACAACATCCCGAAGTACGCCCGCGAGCTCCACGAGGAGGATCCGGTCGAGACGATCCTCCCCATCGAGGACCCCGACTTCTCCGCGGTCGACGTGTTCGAGGCGGCCGGCGAGGACACCTTCGCGGACCACGTGATCGATCAAGTTGCCCACTGGAACGCCATGGGGGTCGCCAACGTCATCCACGCGTATGCGCCGCTAGTCGTGAGCGTCGGCGGCGCGGTCGCGCTCAACAACCCCGAGCGAGTGCTCGACCCGATCCGCGAGAAGCTCGCCGAGATGGTGTTCATCAACGTCCCCGAAGTACGACTCACCGACCTCGGCGACGAGGTGGTCGTGAAGGGCGCGCTCGCGAGCGCGCTCACCGGGGGGACGGGCGACCGGTCGCGGGTCGAGTCGCCGCCCAAGTGAGCCGCGGGTCGGAGAGAGACGGACCGGCAGCGGGCGCGGTCAGTCTTCGAACTCGGTCAGCTCCGGCTTGACAGACGGGTCGACCGAATCGCGCGTCTCGAGGTACGCGTCTCGATAGCGGCGGAGTTTCCGCAGGAGAACGTACCCGAACGCCCCCTGAAACAGAAGCACGAAGACGAACAGGGCGGCGACCCGCGGGAGCCCGGTCACCAGCGCGAGCACCGTCGTCACCGGCCCGACCAGCGTGTTGTACAGCGCGTGGATCGCGGCGGCGATGACGAGCCCCTTCACGACGATCGGTCCGCGGTTCTCGGGGTTGAACTTCGCGAGCCCGAGGTAGTACCCCGCGAACGCGGAGTAGATGACGTGTCCCGGCCCGGCGAGCGCGCGCAGCGCGGCGATCCCGTCGCCCGCACCGAGCGCGGCGACGCCGAGCGACAGCTCCGCCAGGTCGACGGTCCGAGCGATGTACACGAGGTTCTCGATGACGACGAACCCGAGCCCGGCGATCGCGCCGTACACCGCGCCGTCGATGACCGCGTCGAATCGGTCGTCGGTGTAGGCGTACAGCCGGACCGCGAGCAGCTTCACCGACTCCTCGATCGGCCCGACGATCACGAAGAAGAAGAGGACGAGCCCGGGGAACCCGAACGGGTCGAAGTACGGCTGCGCGTAGCTGTTGAGCACCGCGGCGAACGTCGCGGTCAGGATCGACAGCAGGAACGTCGCCACCAGCAGCGAGAGCGGTTCCCCGGTGGTCACGTCGGAGACGTACACGTACGCGGTGAGCCCGAGCGCGGGGACCGCGGAGAGCCCGACGAGCATCGCGACCGCCGGATCGATAACGAGTCCGAGCCCGAAGGAGCCGAGAATCGCGATGAGTCCGAGGAGCGCAACGAGGACGACGAGCACCTTCGCCGACCGTGTGATGAGCCAGTGTAACGCGACAGAGAGCCCGTCGAGAGAGGTGCGCTCCTCCCACGTGGCGATGTCGTAGAGGTCGCGGTCGTCGTCGGAGCGAGACTCGACCGGATCCGACCGAGATGGCATGTCACCGCGTTCGGACCGCGGCGACTTAAGCCGTGGTAGGACTCGAAGCGCGACGCACCGATTCGGTCGGGGCGCGGTCGACGGCGGCCGACAGGATTGAAACCGCGGCGACCGAATGGACGGTATGCACTTCGACGCACGGACTCAGCAGGCCCTCCGCGAAGCGGGGCTCGACGCGGACGCGATCGCGACGGCATCCGACCGAGTCGCCGAGTTGGTCGACGAGGACGCCGACCGTCTCCGAACGTTCTTCGAGCCGGCCGGAGCATACTACTCCGACATGGAGATGGCCCACAGCACGGCGGACAGGCAGGAACACGCGACGGCGGACGTGGAGCTGTTTACCCACGGGAGCGACCTCCGCAGCTACCTGTCGCTCGACGGCTGGGGCGTCCCGGTCGAGGGTGGGCGGGTACTGCGGACCGCGGCGTCGGAAGGCGGCGACACCGAGAGCGACAACGAGAGGCCCGTCCTCGTCGAACTCTCGCTCGGCGCGACCGTCCACGGCCGCGTCACGTTCGCGCGCGACCCCGACGCGCTATGAAGGCGCGCGTGCGCGGCATCTACGCGACGGCGCTCACACAGACCCTGCTCGACGCGGGCCACGAGGTCGTCGACGCGTCGGCGCCGATCCGGCGGCGCTTCGACGCCGAGTTCGAACGCGCACCGCCCGACGCGCGGATCGCGACGACCGAGGACCGACAGGGCGTCGGCGCACACGGAGCCCCGGAAGCGGTAGGGGCCCTCAAAACTCTCCTGTCCGGTTCGGGTCTCGACGCGCTGGCGTGGACCGACCCGACACCGCCCGGGACCGTCCTCGACGGCACGGTGACCGAGACGCTCGGCGGCGGGGCAGTGGTGCGGCTTCGCGTCGGTGCCGACGCCGACGGTGGCGACACCGCCGAGGGGTACCTCCCGTACGGGAGCGTCGACGACCGGGTCGAGACGGGCGACCCGGTCCGAGTGCAGGTTCGCGAGTCCGCGGCGCCGTGGACAGACCGCCGACCCGAACTAGACGGGGCGCTTCGGGCCGGTGGTGAACTCGTCGCGCTCGAACCGGGCTCGGGAACGCGCGTCGACCTGCGGAACGACGAGGCCGCCCGGGAGCTGTCGGGGATGCTCGATCTGCTCGGGTTGGAGCCGCCGGAGGGGTGGCGCGCCGTCTGGAAGCCGCCAGCGGTCGACGCGGACACCGAGGAGCTGCAGGCCGGGCTCGATCGGGCGATCGCGGCCGCGGAGGGGCTCGATGACGCCGTCGACGCGGCGGGCGGGATCGGGACGCTCGACGGCCCGACCCTCGTCCGCGACGAACCACTGGCGCGCCCCGACGCCGGTGTCTGGGTCTGGTTCGGCCGCGAGAGCCGGTTCGCGCTCGACGACCGCCGCCGCGAGGCGACCGCGACGATGCCGGGCCACCACCGCGTGAAAGCGGGGTCGGCGGACGCGTCGGCGGGCGTCGACCTCGCGGAGGCGCTCTGTGAGCCCGAGGCTGATGCCGGATTCCCGTTCGGGGTCGTGACGGACGCGTTCGGCCCGGCCGAGGGCGACGCGCTCCGCCTCGAACACGGCAAGCCCGACGGGCGGCTGATCACGCTCGGCGAGGCGACGGTGACCGCGGTCGGCGCCGACGGGTCGGTCACGGTCGAGCGCGAGATGACCGGCGGCGGCACCTACGACGGGCTCGAGGTGCCCCGCGAGGCCGGCGACATCGCCGAGACCAGCCTGAAGGAGGGTCGGTGGTGGTACCCGACCACCTACCGCGGACGCGACGGGACGGTCCGCGGGACCTACGTCAACGTCTGCACGCCGGTCGAGGTGTTCCCGGGCGCCGCCCGGTACGTCGACCTCCACGTCGACGTGGTGAAACGGCCCGACGGGACCGTCGAGCGCCTCGACGACGACGAACTGCGGGACGCGGAGGCGATCGGCGACGTGCCGGAGGCGCTCGCGGAGAAGGCCCGAAGCGTGGCGTCGGCGCTCGAAAACGCGCTGTGAGACAGATCGGGCGGAGGCGGCACCGCCCGCGGTTTTCCGCGTCGAAAATCGGACACGGAGAGGCCACTCGGAGACGGTGTTCATCCGGGAGACTTGTGGCCGCGCGTGGTCGGTCGCACGGGAGGCTCTCGGCGCCGGTCACCCCCGAGCAGACGGGGGCTCGGGGATCAGCGAGTAGCCGTTAGTCGTCGTTTTTGCTGGGGTTCGACTCTGGCTCTTCGACGCCTCCGTCGGCCGCCGCTGGTGACTGCGACCCTACGGCAGACGGGCTGTTCGCCTGCGTTTCGAATCCGGACACCTGATTTTTGAGGTCGCTAGCCGACGCCGAGAGTTCCCTTATGCTTTCAGACGTCTCACCGATCGATGCGGTCTGCTCTTCGGTGGCGGCCGAGACGTTGGTCGCTTCCGCCGCGGTCTGCTGGCTCACGCTGGCCACCTCGTCAACCATCGAGACGACTTCTTCGGTGGACGCGGCTTGGTCATCGGTGGCGTCGCTGATCTCTCGAATGCCGCTCTCGGCCTCCTGAACGGCGCCCGCGATCTCGTCGAACATTTCGATAGCGCCCTCGATCGTCTCCGACCCACGCTCGACTCGCTCGCTCATCTGCTCCATCCCCTCGACCGTCTCGGTCGTACTCTCTTGAGCCGTCGCAATACGCTCTTCGACGGTGGAGGTGGCCTCTGACGCCTCTTCCGCGAGTGATTTAACCTCCGAGGCGACGACACCGAAGCCCTCCCCCGCCTCCCCTGCGCGCGCGGCCTCAATCGAGGCGTTCAGCGCGAGGATGTTCGTTTTCTCGGCGATATCAGAGATCATCTCGACGACCTCACCGATCTCCTCCATCTCCTCTTCGAGCGCCGCGACCTGGTCGCCGGCTTCGTCGGCCTGCGTCTCGATCGACTGAATCTGTTCGGTCGCCTCCGCGGCGTACTCTCGACCTTCCTCGCCGCGCTCGACGGCGGTCCCCGCCGTCGCGGCCACCTGATCGGCCGACGACGCGATCTCCTCGACCGTGGCCGACATGTCGTTCATCTCGTTGGCGACCTCTTGGAGGTTCTCGCTTTGCGTGTCCGCTCCGTGAGAGATTTCCTCGACGGACTCGGCGACCTGCTCGCCCGCTTGCTTGATCTCGTCGGTGTTCTGCGTCGCCACCTCACTCGACGTCGCGACGGTGTCCGCGATCGCCTTCACGTTGCCCACGCTGTCTCCGAGACGGTCGATCCCGTCCGCTAAGTCACTCAGCACAGCGCCGTACGTCCCCGGATACCCGGTGTCGATGTTCTGTGCGAGCCGCCCGTTTTTGAGCCCCTCGCTCGCGGAAGATATCTGTGCGAAACTCTCAGAGAGCTGCGTCGTTCCCGTCGCCAAGTCCTCCAGCACAGCGCCGTACTGTCCCGGCCGGTCGGCGTCGATGTCGTAATCGAGGTCCCCGTTCTGGAGATGGGTACTGGTGGCCTGGATGTCCGTGAAGCTCGTCTGCAGCTGGACGATCCCCGTTCCGAGACTCCCCATGACTTCGCCGTAGATCCCGGGGAGATCCGTCCGGACGTCGTCGTCGAACTCGCCGGTCTCAAGTCCGTCACTGACCGATTGAAGCTCATCAAACGCCTCTCGCAGCGCGGCCTGTAGCGCACCGAACGACTCGGCCATGTCGATGACTTCGTCGTTGACGTTCTCGGCACCGTTTCCAGCGGTTCCTGCGGCGCTTATCTCCTGGAGAGCGGTGGCCTCGAACTGGCCTTTCGCGAGTGCGTCCGCGGCGTCGGCGAGCCGTCGAATCGGGTTCGAGAGCACTCGACGAGCGAACAGGATGCTGACGAGGAACACGATGACATCAACGGCTAATAAGCCGACCAGCAGTTGTTTCAGGAACGCGATCTGCGAGGAGGACACCTGAGCGAACGCGCCTGTGAGGTCGTCACTCGTTTTCAGGAGCGAGTTGCTGTTAGACTCCACGTACTCGAGCGACTGCTGGAACTCTTCGGACTCCGGGTCCGCGTTGAGAATCGTCTCGACGTGGGGCCGATATTCGCTCCAGTCTCGTTTCTCGGCAGCGAGCTCGTCTTGGACGGCATCGGGCGCTGGATCCAGCGTACCGCCGTTCGCCGTCCCGCCGTTTTCCAACGTCTCGAGGTTCGACTGGTACTTTTCCATCGCGCTTCGGAGGCCTTCACGACTGGCCTCGTTGTCCCCGCCCAACGCCACTCCGGCGGAATAGCGGGCCATTTGCTGGCTCAGCATCCGTTGTTCGCCCGCCGTGTTGACGGAGTTACTCACCGTATCCGTCTGGCCCATGACGTAATACACTGCGCCGACGTTGACGGCAGCGATCAGCAACATGATCCCGAGAAGGGCCGCGATCTTGGCTTGAATGCTTAACTTGCGATTGAGGCGTGATACATTCATTAGTTTACGGTATAGACGGGTCAGAAATCAGAATGTGTACGAACATGTTCACCCAAATTATCAGGTCTGAAAATTTGTCGCTCGTACGCGTGTTCGATCGCATCCCGGAATGCGACTCAGCGACGTCGACTACGTCGGCCTCGCGGCGTTCACACCGCTGTAGGGGGGTAATACGAACGCTCCGCGAGGAGCGGTTTAAAAGTGATTCGCGGACTCGGTCTCGTGTTTCAGCTCACCGCCGCGGCCGCCCTCGACGGTGGAGGCGCCCTGATCGCCGGAGGAGGCGGACCGCACCGTCACGTTCTCTACTTCGTCGAAGTCCATGATCAGGTCGCGGCGGATGTTGTCAGCGGTGATATTCGAGATGCCACACCCGGAGCAGGTGCCGCCGAGCTCGACGACGACTTCGCCGGTCTCGGCGTCCGCCTCGCGCACGACGCTCGTGCCGCCGTGCATCTGGATGATCGGCATCTGTCCGACCATCCACTCCTCGACTCGGTCCGCGAGGCTCTCGTCGCTCATTACCACCACTTTGCGGCCGAGCCTATGGAAGCTTGCGGTTTGAGAGCATGGTGAAAGCGAGAAAGGAACTGTGTCATCGTCGATCCGGCGGGAGGAGTGGCACCGCGGTTCGGCGTCTTCAGTCACTCATCCGGCCGGTCTGCGTCCTCACCGTCGCTCGGGAGCCGCGTCGGATCCGCCGGATCGTCGCCGTGCATCGAGTCGTCGCGTTCGAGGAGATACAGGAGGGGACCGAGCGCGACCAACACGAGCACGCCGGGAAGCGGTGCGTCGGGGACGAGGAGAGCGGTGATCACGCCCATCCCGGACGTGACGACGATGAGGGCGGCCCACAGGAGCGGCGATCCGAGGTCGATGCCAACGCGGTCGGCGTCGCGGTAGACGAGCGCGGCCGCGACCGCGACGAGGAGCGCAGCGGCACCGACGCCGAGGACCGTGGTGACGGACATACCGATCGTTCGGTCGAGAGGAGAAAAAGGGTGTCGCGAGCGAGAGGCCCAAGAAAGGCCGGGACCGCGACGAGGCGCCTACGGCGCTTCGCCGGTCTCGATGCTGAAGGAGTCACGGGGGTACGCGACGCAGGTCAGCGTGTAGCCGTCGTCGATTTCGGCGTCTTCGAGCATCTGCTGGTTGTCGTGCTCGACGAAGTCTTCGGAGGGGCCGTCGGCGATATGACCGGCACAGGAGACGCACTGGCCCTGACGGCAGGCGTACGGGAGGTCCCATCCTTCGTCTTCGCCCTGTTCTAAGATCGGCTGGTCGTTGGAGAGTTCGACGGTCTCGCCCTGCTTGACGAACTCAACCTCGAAGTACTCGACCTCGTCTTCGGGGATGTCGCCGGGGCCGGAGCCGCCGGCCTCGCCGTCTCCAAGCTCTCCCTCCTCGCCCTCGCCGCCGGCGGGGATCGCCCCCCCGCCGCCGCCGCCGCCGCCGACCGAACGGTTCCCCGGCTCGGGGAAGTCCGTCTCGGGCACGGAAGAAGCGCGTCGTTGGAGAACCTCGTCCGAAATGTCCGTTGAGGGTTCCCACCCACTCCCCTTCGCCGAACTGATGAGGACGACGAGCAGCGTCGCGATCACGCCGAGGACGATCGCCGGCGCGTTCGCGATCGTCGCGATGAGCGGATTGAGCATACTATCGGGTATGAAGAGGTGGTTTAAGGCCGTTTTGATCGGTCCAACCGTATGAGAGGCCAAGCGGCCCCCCTTCTCCCGCACCCGCGACGTCCCCGACCGTCATGCGCAACACCCGCGCCACGGAGCGGTCCATTTATCGGCCGAGCGGTCGACATGGCGCGCATGGAAGTGAAATCTCGACACCACCTCCGGAGCGACGATATCACGGCGATCCGCGAGGCGGTGGCCGACCACCTCGGCGTCGACATCGACGGGGACACCTTCGAGTTCGTCAAGTTCGTCGACGCGAACTACGAACTCGTGTTAGTCGACGGCGAGCCGGCGGTCTTCTACGTCGACGACGACGAGCCGTTCCTCACCGTGCGGGGCGCGAACGACTACGAGCCGAAAACGGGCGTCGTCACGGTCGACGCGGGCGCCATCTCGTTCGTCTCCGACGGCGCCGACGTGATGCGTCCCGGCATCGTCGAGGCCGACCCGGAGATCCGCGGGGGCGACCTGGTCGTGATCGCCGAGGAGACGCACGAGAAGGTGCTCGCGGTCGGCCGCGCGCTGGTCGACGGCGACGAGATGGTCGGTGACAGCGGCAAGGTCGTCGAGTCGATCCACCACGTCGGCGACGAGCTGTACGAGTTCTCGGCATAGGCGAGCGAGGCGGGCGAGATTCTACTTATAAACGGGCTAGCGGTGGCGATGGCTGCGTATAACTGAACAGTGCGGTTGGCGTCGCCGGCGGCCGTGAGTCAGCACGCGCGAGGGAGTCGGCGCAGCGAACGTACGCCGTTCTCGCGGCCGAGGCTTTGGACACGTTCACTGCCGATCCGGTATCAACGCCTTATAAGCGAGCGGCTAGAGCGCCGCTACCGCACCTATCGACACTGTGCCAGTCGAACTCGCGTTCGCTCCGCGTCTTTTAATCGCCTCCCCTGTGACCTCCACAGTAATGACCGCGATTCGACTGCTGAGCTACAACGTCCGCTACGCCAACAACGGCGACCACCACGACGCGTGGCACGACCGTCGAGACGCCGTCGGGCGACTCGTTCGCTTCCATCGCCCGGACATCGCCGCCTTTCAAGAGCCGCTCCCCGACCAACGTCGCGACCTGCGCGAACGCCTCCCGGAGTACGAGTTCGTCGGACGCGGCCGCAAGGCGGACAGCGAGGGCGAAGGCTGTCCGATCGCGGTCCGAGCCGGCCGCTGGGAGGTCGTCGACGACGGCACCTTCTGGCTCTCCGAGACGCCGAGCGAGCCGTCGATCGGCTGGGGTGCCGACTACCCGCGGATCGCGACGTGGGCGCGAGTTCGGGCGGTCGACGGCGACGCCGCACTCTTCGTCGTCAACACGCACTTCGATCACGTCAGCGCGGACGCGCGCCGCGAGTCCGCACGGCTGCTCCACGAGCGACTCCCGGAAATCGCGAGAGGAGACGCGGACGAATCCGATCCGACGCCCCCGACCGTGCTCGTCGGCGATCTCAACTGCACGCCGGGATCGGAGCCACACCGGGTCCTCGTCGGCGGCGATCCGGAGAGAGACTCGAAAAACGCACTCGGCGACGACGGACTCACGCTCCGCGACGCCGCCGCGGCGGCTGACCTCCGGCACGGACCGCAGACGAGCCTCACCGACTTCGCGCACCTGATCGACGGGCGCCGGATCGACCACGCGCTCGTCTCGCCCGAAGTCGGCGTCGAGGCGTTCGCGACCCTCACGGACCGCGATGACCGGGGGAGATACCCCTCCGATCACCTGCCGATCCTCGCGCGCCTGGAGGTGTGAGGGTCCGGCGGCGGGCCCTACTCCTCGTCCGCGTACTTCTCCAGTACCGTTTCGTATCCTCGCTTAGCCGTCTCGTACGTTTCGCGGAGGTCGTCGATCGGCGTCTCGCTCGCGTCGACGCGAAGGTCGTTGTAGTAGGGGTCCTCGGTCTCGTCGCCAGCGGTCGTCCGCACCAGCAACGCCGCGGACTGGACCTCCAGATCCGCTCGCTTGTCGCCACCGGCCTCGTGGCCTGCCGCAAGCGTGTCGACTAACCGCTCGGCCAGCGGAGCGTCGCCGTGGGCGTCCGACTCGTAGGCGGCCGCGGCGTCGTCGATCACGTCCTCGCCGGTTAGGAGGTTGCCTGCGACGGTGTAGTTCTCGCCGACGACGTGGCCGTACCAGTCGTTGCACTCCTCGCCGGAGAACGCGAAGGTGCCGTCGGCGTCGACGCCGTGGAGCTGGCGCTGGGGCTTCCCGTCGTCGGCATTCAAAAGGGCCTCTAACGCGTCGTCGACCGCGAGCCCGTCGCCCAGGTACTCGATCCCCTTCCGCCCCAACTCGACGTTGACGAGCGACTGCGTCGCCACCGCGCCGTCCGTCGACGCAAACGGGCACAGCGTCCCAACCCCCGGTAGCCGGGTGGTCACCGCCACGCCGTACCGGATCTGGTCGTCACCGTCGTCGTCCGTGTACCGCTCGCGAACGCAGATGCTGAACGTCATATCGGTCGTGGGACGGCGACCGGCAAAAGACTGCGGCATCGTCGGGTGCGAGCCCGGTGCGGTCCTACGCCATCTCCGCGATCATCTCGGAGACGGCTGCCGTCTCCGCCTCGTTGATCCCGTGGCCCATCCCCTCGTAGATTCGGGTGTCGACGTCGCCGCCGAGCGCCTTCAGCACCGCCGCCGTCTCGTGGACCCGCTCCTCGGGGATGTGCGGGTCGACATCGCTGCACCCGAGGAACGCCGGCGTCCCCGCGAGCGCGTCAGTCGGATCCGTGCCTCTGTCTCCGACCGCATCTGAGACGTAGTCGTCGACCGCGACGGACTCGCCGATCAGCCCGCCGCTCAGGACTGCGAGCCCCCCGTACCGCGTCGGGTTCCGCGCGACGAACTCGCTCGCGAGACAGGCGCCCTGCGAGAAGCCGCCGACGAGGACGCGTCGAGTGGGGATCCCCGCGTCCGTCGCGGCCTCGACCGCGCGACCGATCGCACGCAGGCCGGAGCTCCGACCGGGTTCGTTGTCCGCGACCGGCGCGAGAAAGGAGTTCGGATACCACGTGTTGGCCGCCGCCTGCGGCGCGAAGAGCGCGATGTCGCTGTCACCCGAGATTTCCTCGCCGAACTCGACGATGCTGCGCGCGGTCGCGCCGCGACCGTGGACGAGGACGACGGCGGCGTCCGCTTCCTCGGGGTCGGTCCCGGCAGCCACCAGCGGCTCGCCCGCGTGCGGGTCGTCGCCCGCGTGCGGCGATCTCCGGCTCATACCCCGACGCCCGCGTCCGCCTCCGGGAGGTCGTACTTGTTCACCGGAAGCCCGAGCTCTTCCAGCGCTCCCTCCATATGGCGGTCCTGCGCGAAGTCAGCGCCGTCCTCCTCGCGGAGCCGCTGGGCGGTGGCGAGCACCTCGCCCTTGCGGTCGTCCGGGATCTCGTACTTGTCCGACGAGAGCTCGATAACGAGCCCGTTGTTGTCCTGCGTGTAGATCGAGTGGAAGATGCCGCGGTCGAACACGTTGTACCCCTTTCCGGCCTCCTCCAGCGCCGTCATGATGTCTTCGTACTCGTCGGGATCGACGCTGAAACAGAGGTGGTGGACGGCGCCGGTGCCGGCACGCTGACCGCGTGCGGACGCGCGATCGTCGCTCACGAAGAACGTCAAGATTCGGCCGTCGCCGGTGTCGAAGAACAGGTGCGTCTGCGATGGGTCGTCGAGGTTCGGCTGGCGGAGGACGAGCGGCATGCCGAGCAGGTCGCGGTAGAACGCGATTGTGTCGGCCTCGTTGCTTCCCCAAACGGTGATGTGGTCGGTGCCGGTGGTGTGGAACGGTGCGTCCGGACGCTCCGGCGTGACCGGAGCCGAGGTGTCGTCGTTCATACCATCGATACGAGACGAGTGCGTATAAAAGCGAAAGGGACTGCCGGGCCACCGGCTGACATCGGTGTTATCGGGTCGAACTCCCCGAGCCACCGGACGCGACGGACGCGCCACACCCGAAGCGGCGTCGGCGACGAAACGAACCGCTTAATCCGAAGAGTATGAACCAAAAGGCATGGAGATACTGCTACACTCCGGACTCGAACACCCGAACACCCTGTGGATCGCGGCCGCCGCGGTCGTCTCGTTCATTTTCGGCATCGTTTCTGTCACGTACGGACGACGACTCGCGGCCCCGTTCTGGAACGCCACTGGGGAGTGACGCCGAGCGGCCGAACAGGAACCCAAGTCGGCAACTCGAGCGGCTAGGAGCGCTGCCAGACCGGCGGTGCGACGCCGAGTGCCCGAACGACGACCGGGTAGCCGAACGCGACGACAAACACGAGAAGCAGTGACGGAAGAAACGACAGCTCTCCGACGAGGCGCTCGACGAGCGCCAGTACGACGAGCATCACGACGAACATCACGCCCCAGTGAGGGGCGAGCTGGCGGACTTTTCCCGTGGTATCGCTCATACGCCTCCCAACGGGTCCGACAAATATAGCTTTCCGGTCATCAACGCGCGGACGCTGCGGAGAGACGACGACACGTCAAAAACCGGGACGGGAACCGAACAGAAAGCGGAAGCCGAGGAGCCGAGCGATCCGAAGGTCAGTACCGCGAAGGGATGAACGCGGCCCCGAGCAGGAGCACGACCGAGAACAGCCCGAGGATCAGCACGCGGAATAGCCCGGAGTTGTACTGTTCGAACTGTTCGATCTGTGCGACCTGAGACTCGTACCCCTCGATATCGCTCGACAGGTGGAGCGTCGAGGAGTCGGCGAAGTGCGCGACGAGGTCCGTCTCGACGAGCGTGACGATCCCCTCGTCCTCGACCTCGATCGACTCCGTCTCCGTTGCCTCCCAGACGAGCACCGCTTGGTCCGCCGTGACGCCGTCGACGGTCACAGTGTGGTCGGCGTACGCGAAGGAGTCACCCGTAGCGTACGAGCGCTCCTCGGGGGTCGGGAAGTACTCCTCGACCGGGACGAGTGTCGACTCGTCGTCCTCGGTGACGACGACGTACTCGCCGTCGTCGCGTGCGACTGTTTCGTTGTCAGCCTGCGGATCGGCTTCGAGGATCGCCTGTCGGTCGGGCACCTCAACGAGCGTGAACTCGCTCGCGTTCTCGCCCGCGATCTCCACGCGCCACTCCTGCTCGCCGACCTGAACCGTCGACCCGTTCGCCCAGGCCTCGGACTGTTCCACGGTCACGTTGCGCTCGATCGTCGCCACGAGCGAGGTACCGCCACCACCGCCACCGTGACCACCGCCGCTCTCCTCAATCTCGGAGATCTGGACGACGTACTCCTGGCCTTCGACCTCGACCGTCTCACCGTCCGAGACCACGTAGTCAGGGTTTTCGAAGCCAATTTCCGGGCTATCGGCCGTCACAGTGAGTACACCGGCCACGCTCGCGACGAGGAGGAAGAGCGCGGCGTACACGGCCACAGCGCGTCGTTGCATAGTTCCAGCATGGGTCACCCGGTGTATAACGGTTACTAAGCCGCGCTCTCGACCCCCGAAACCGCAGCGCCGAACTCCGCTGTATGACGACGCCGGGCGCGGCGAAAAGCGCCCGGTCGATGAGAGCTGCGTACTGTCCGAGAGCTACCACAAGCAAAGTCGTAGAACGGGCAATCGAACATGATCTGCAACAACAAAAGTTTCACTGAAATCGTCGAGCAGACGGAAGACGTGTCCTGCCACCTGCACTCTGCAACAGTACTTTAATTGCGCGTCACCCACGTCGGACAATGACAGATCCGGGCAGGGCGACACCACCGGAAGTCCTCGACAGCAAGCGGGACGCAACGCGGTATCAGGTCTTAGTCGAGATCGCCGCACGCCAGCCCGCGGTGAGCCAAACAGAGATCGCCGACGCGATCGGCGTCACCTCGCAGGCCGTCAGCGACTATGTGAGGGACCTCGTGGACCACGGCTACGTCGAGAAGGAGGGCCGAGGACGGTATACGGTGACGAAGGAGGGCGTCGACTGGCTGATCTCCCGAACCGACAGCTTAGAGGCGTACCTCGATCGCGTCAGCTCAGACGTCCTCGGCAGCGTGGATATCGACGCCGCGATCGCGATGGACGATATCTCCGAAGGGAGCGACATCGGCCTGGTCATGCGCGACGGCGTTCTCCACGCGAACCCCGCGGGCGGGACGGCGACAGCAGTCACCGTCACCGGCGCCGAAGCAGGCGAAGCCGTCGGCGTCACCGACTTCGAAGGCGTGGTCGACTACGAAACCGGATACGTCACAGTACTCCCCGTCCCGGCCGTCACAGATGCGGCGTCGGTGGACCCCGACGTACTCGCGACGACTCGCCCGTCCGAGAGCCTCCTTGCTGTCGCCGGAACCGAAGCGTACGCGCTCGCGACGCGGGCAAATGCGCGTCCCGACATCCGATTTGGGACAGCCGACGCCGTCGCTGAGGCCGCCGTGCGAGGGCTGGACGTACTGCTAGCGGTGACGACGGACCAACTCCCGAAACACACCGCGCGGCTCCGCGACGAGAACATTCCGCACGAAGTCCTCGATGCGGGCGACTTGTAAACTACCCCACCCTACTTCGCTCACCGCATACGCGGTTCGCTCGTTGAGGGTGGGGCTTTAATGTGGACTCCCGGCGATCAACTGTCGGCGGTTGTCAGATAGCCGTCACCGTTCAATACCCCACCATTTATACGCACGTCTACTGGTGCGTCTGCGCCCCCCGACGTGGGCGAGGAACGCAGTCTGTGCTGTCGATTCCGCATGTACCGTAGGGCGACATTTTTCGCCCCGTTGTAGTCCGCATTGATCTCGTACCCGCATTTCAGACACTTGAACTGCTCACCGTCACGGTTGTCTTCGTGGGTGAAGCCACAGTCAGTGTGCGAACACCGCTGGCTCGTGTGGTCGGGTTCGACCTGCTCAACCACGATACCGCGTTCTGGAGCTTTGTACTCGATGTACTCGACAAGACGACGGAATGCCCAGACGTGATGCCAGTCTGCGTGTGGCAGTCGCTCCCGTATATCGGTTAAATCCTCAAACACGATCACGTCGCACTCGTGGTCAACCGCTTCGTCAACGATCTCGTTGGCGACCATGTGGATGTACTGTTTGCGCCATGCTCGCTCTCGTTTTCCAAGCCGCAACAAGCCGTTGTGAGCGGCTTGTGTACCGCGTTGTTGCATCTCTCCTCGGCGCTTCTCGAACTCCTGTATCCAGTGGTCGTACTCGTCACCGCTCCAGAACGTTCCTGTTGATGCGACGGCAAGGCTGTACACGCCGAGGTCAATCCCGAGGACAATTTGGTGCTCGGTATCGTCCGAACCCTCGATTTCAACAGCTTCACCGTCTGTGTCTATCTTCCGTGTCTTGACGTGGAAGTAGAACTTGTCGGTGGCTTGGTCGTACTGGAGTGTACTCGTCCGAAATTCATAGTCTTCCGAAAGGACGTACTCCTCGTATGGTGTTGGACTATCTGCTGGGAGTTCAAAATCACACTCGACTCGTCCGTTGACCGTTGAGAGCGAGATTTTGTTCCGGTAGAACGTCGCACTGCGCTTGTCATACACCATACTCCAAGAGCTAAACTCCGGCTTGTTCGTCCGTTTGCCTTTCTTCCAGCGGTCAACGCCACTATCAACGGCGTGGACGGCACGCCGGATGGCTTCTTGCACGAGATTCGCTGTTCAGGTCAGTTTCCTCGCGGAAACGGTCGTACAGCGCATCTCTGGCCTTCACGTTCGAGGTGATACAGTCTTCGTAGTCGGTGTTATCCCAGCAGTAATCACTGGCCTCGTTCGCACAGTACAGGAATTGCGTGGCGGTTTCGTGGAGGTCGTCGTGATACTCGTCGGGAACAACGAGTTTGACCGGCGCGGTACGCCTGACCTCCATATTTCAGATGGTGTTTTGACGGTGGTTAATTACTTGGGAGTCAGTCGGCTATTGTCTCGTGAATTATTATGAAAAAGGTTTACTCGAAGTTAGTATTACTCTCAACACGCTCATCGAGGCCTAAAACCCATTTCGAATATATACAAAGCCATCGAATTTGACTACCCCTGCATCTGTGTCCCCGTACTGAAGCTGGTGAGATCGTCGATGCGTTCTTCGAGGGCTTCGATCTCCTGGCGGAGTTCATCAGACTCCGCGTCGCTACTAGCCGCAAGCCGGTCTTTCAATCCCTGGAGTCGTGACTCTTTGACATCCTCGTCCACTTCCGCCTTCCGGACGTGTTCGCTCTCGTCAACTTCGTAGACGTCCGTTTCCGAGAGTTCGGTCACGTCCAGTGCCTCGTTCACCTTCTTCGAATCGACGCTCATTACGCGCTCGCGGTCGATCCCTGCGTCTTCCAGTGTGGCCAGTACGTCTTCCTCGTCTTTCAGCGAGCGGTTGCGACGCGACGTTCGCTGAACCGAGCCGTACTGACCGTGGACTGGCTGATCGTGGTGGAGTCGATCGAGTAACACGTCGGCAACATCCTGGCGGAATTCGTTCGCGTTCCGCTGGACGTCCGAACAGAGCGTGTAGAGGTTCACCAGTCCCTCCGTCTCCAGCGCTGTGAGATCGGAAACCTCCTCGCGTTCCAGCGCATCGATGAGGAGAAGGGCATCGGAGTACACGTCGATTCCATCAGGTTCGACACGGTCGCTCTCGGCAGATGCCGGCTCGTCGCCCAGTAGTTGGGTATCGGTTGCCTCTTCTTTCTCGGTGATAACGCCTTGTTCTTCGTCGACTTCAAATCGAGGATGCAGGCTCAGCAGCGCCGGGTACGGGTTGGCATCGGGCGGGAGTCGGTCGAGATCGAACGCACCCTTCGAGTCCTGGATTCGACGGTAGAGGGTATCGAACTGATCGCGCTGGAGCGGACGACGCTCCCCCGTATCCTCGAACGTGACGACGACGCGGTGTTCCTGTACGTCCGTAACGCGGAACCGGTCGTGAGAGAGCGGTATGATGAGCACGGCATCGTCGGCCAACTCGTCGAGTTCCTCGAGCAGCGTGTGCCAACTGACGCTGAACGGCATAGAAGCGGGTACGACTGCTTGATTGAAAACGTTCAGGACCGTCGGCGTTCATACGGTCGGTTGTAAGTCTGTTCCAGATCGATCGCACACGTCATGCAATCGTCCCGGTAAATCGTTACAATCGACCGTATCAGTTCTCGAAGAGGTCACTGAACGGACGCAGGTCGCTGGTATCGACGACGAGCGGGTCGTCGGCACAGTCGGCCGCCTGATCACCAGGAGCAGTCGGGACAGTACCGTCGAACTGCTCGGCAGCTGTCACCACCTCGGGCGCCAGGTCGTCAGTGACGTACGGAATCTCGGTTAGTTCGGCTTCGGTCGCCTCAGCGACTGCATCCAACGACTCGTATTCCTCGTGCAGATTGCCAATGCCTTGCTGCCCGAGACCGTGGATGTCCGAGAGCACCACCCAAAAGCGGCGTCGATGGTCCATCTCACGTTCGACCCGTGGCATGGCACGTTCCAGCCAGTCACAAGTACCCACAGCAGTCTCGACCAGTCCCTCGTCGAACACTGCTCTGACTTCGAACGCATCCTGCTCGGCTACGTACTTGATCGATAGCTGGCGCTCGCTGTCCATTGGCCGGTCAACACCAGGGTCGTAGCCGGCGAGATACGCGAAGACGACCGCGTTCGATGCCGGTTCCGGGTCGGGTGATGTTCCTGTCATTGCCTCGAACAGCGCGCCCTCCAGCGGGTCGTCCGATCGGAACGACATCGATAGCGGTTCGAGAAGGCCACGCACCCACCCCGAGGGAAGTTCTAGGGCGAGAAGTAGGTCGAGTTCGTCCGTGTGTGGAATCGGTGAGGTCATTGCTCTCACAAGAGGATTGTCCAAGCATGTCAGTAATACTACCGAACTCTCGGCATCGGAAAGCATTGATACCATTCTGACATACACTCCCGTAATGACCGACATTGACCAGTACAAGACCTACCGGGAAGTCGGGACGCAACTGAACAACGACATCCTTGAGGCATACTCCGACCGCGAACTCATTGTAGAAACCGCATCAGAGCTCGACATCGAGTTCAACGGGGTGAACCTGGCCTACGAATTCGAATCCCAGATGCCAGCCCACTTCGAGTTCGCGCTGTACGAATACCGCGAGACGGGACGACCGCTGCGAAGCGATACCTCGAAGCTGAGCGCTGGGGGGACGAGGTCGAACGAGAGGTACTCGAAGGTACCATCGACGCCGACCCTTCACTATTCGCGGTCAAGTCTGTCAGCGACTCAAGCCCCCGCCTAGCAGTGACCGACCTATTGAACGACCGGGAATACACGCTGGTAGACGTCAACCTCAGTCGAACTGCGGAGCCAGGGATCGTGCTGTTTTTCAGACCTGTTCGCTACGACGAGTTCACGACGACTTCAGGCGTCTCGTTTCCGTTCCCCGGCGAGGAGAAAGAGGGACTTCTCAACGAGCACGACCGCCAAATAGATTCTGACGCGTCGCGAGCGGTCTCCCGGCAGCGGTTCGTCGCGTTCCACGACCTGTATCGTGACCACGGCATCCACGTCCAGTACCGGTGATTCCCATGAGCGAGCCAACAGACGGATTCGTGATCGAGATCGGTACCGGAACGGTCGCGCACATCATCGATATGGACGCCGACCAAGACAAGACGGACTCTCGGTTCTCTCTCGGCCTCAGTGGTCCCGGCAAGAAGATGTGCAGTCGCGGTAACCGCTATCCGGGAGACAAGCGAGTCACCTTTGAGGAGTTTGTCTCCCACCACGACATCGATAAAGCGGGCTTCGAGGGCGATGCACCTGATGCGATTTGCTCGTATTGCTGGTCGAACACACGTGAAGCAGTGGAGAAAGACCAGGACCCTGATGACGTATCTGAGAGGATCGATACTGTCGGGTATCGTCTCCGGTGGAAGCAGAAAAGGCGTGCGCGGGAGGAGTGGTACGATATCGTCGTCAGACCGGAGACGACGATGGCGGAACTGGACAGACTCGTGTGTCGGATCACCACGCTCGACGATTTCCACCTCCGGATGTACGGCCTCGAAGATGAGTATCTGGACTCCAGTCTTAACGTCCTGCCCGACTACCAGTACGAGGAAGCGGGTGACCGAACGTACACGGGAGCGAGCGAGATGACGATCGCGGACGTCGCCGAACAGGCCCGACTCCGAGAAGGAGACAGACTCAGCCTGGTCTACGACTTCGGTACACCCTCGCACTACTACGGCATCGTCAAGGAGGTCTACGACCCCGAACGACTCGACGAGGTTCTCGACGACGACGTAATCACGTCGACCGACACGGCTGCGATTGTCACGGAGAAGAGACCATGACACAGGAGACGGACCAAGAGCGAGACGAACGCATTCGGAGGGAGATGCTGACCGACGCTTACACCGCCGACGAGCAAGCGATCAGTTGGTGCTATCACCTCGAACGCGAGATGACGTTTCCCTTCCAAGCGCGGTGCATCGAGGAGCGAACGATCACCCCGTTGCGGGAGGGCGAAGAAGTGCCTGTCGTCGGAATGACGGACGAAGTCGTCAGCAGCAGGGAGATGTTTGTCCTCGTCAAGTGGATGGACAGGAAATTCGGCGTGCCATTGTCACAGCTCGAAGTGCTCGACGTGGATCAGGACACTCGAGACGCAGTCGACGACTGGCACTACTGGAACGGCGATGCCGACCGATAGAGAGACATAGCGATCAAGCACGTCAGCGTCGGTACAGCGTCACGTTTTCGGGACGTAACGTAGTATGCAGACCCAACACATGGACTACCCGACCCGCGACGAAATACGGTCGCTCTGTACCGAACAGTCGTTCGAGCGCGGTGTCAACTATCACCAACAAGATCGGGTACAGGAACTGAGAATCGACGGTAGCGAGATCAGAGCCACTGTTCGAGGTTCCAACTACTATGATATCGCCATCGACATCGTGGACGATACGGTCCGGTCTCATTGCAGTTGTCCATACGACTACGCGGGCGACTGCAAGCACGTCGTCGCGGTCCTGCTCGCTATCGATGACCGAGACACTGAGACGGTGAGCGACACTGATCCCGAACGAGATGAAACAGTCGACATCGAATCACTGGTCGAGCAGACGACCGCCGAAGACCTTCGAGCGTTTCTGCTGGACATCGTTGCCGACGATCAGGATATCCGTGACCGCTTCGTCGCGTTCGTCGGCGAAGACACAGGAAAGACGGTCTACGACTACAAGCAGGAGATCGATCGACTGTTCGACGACGCTGTCAGCCGCCGAGAGATGGTCGAACACGACACGCACATCGACTTCTCGCAATACACCGACCTCGCGGAGACGCATCGAGAGCGGGACCACGTCGATACGGCGACAGACATCTACCAAGCGGTTTCCGAGGCGATACGGGAGAATCTGAACCGAGTCGACGATAGCAGCGGGTACTACGGGCGCGAGTTGGAACACGCTATCGAGTCGTACGCAGAGACGGTCGCGGAACAGGATCTCGGCCACGAGCGAAAGCGGCCGTACATCCAGTACCTCTGTGAGGAGTTCGTCGAGGCAGACCACGGGTTCGCAAGCGGTTACTACGACGACGCACTTCGAACGCTCTACACAACGGACGAGGACCTCGAATACTGGTTGGAAACACTCGATACACACATTTCCGGGACCTCACTCGACGCAGTGCTCTCAGGAGAGTCGGCGTCCTCGAAGGCGGACGACCGACGAGATCAGAGTAAGGCCAGCATCGATACACCTGACGGCGACGACGAGTCTGCGGACTCTCCCGAACGAACGGACGACGTTCTCTATGCATCAGATTTCACCGCTGGTCCGCTCAGCACCGATGATTTCACCGGTGGAGCGCTCAACGTCGAACACTTGGCCGTTGGGACACTGAGATTCGAGTACTTCGTCGGTGACGCTTTCGAGGAGTTACGCGTCGATGAACCGACGGCCGTCGAGAGACACACCGCAAGCGTCGAACCGACCGAGTCAGGGACGACCGACACAAAGATATCGTCGTCACTCCAGAAACGGCGGATATTCTCGACCTACGTCTACATCTTCGGGGAACTCGGCGACGAGGACGCCCTCGTGCAACTCTACGAGGAGATATACCTCGAAAGTGACCGCTTCTGCAAGGAGTACGCCCGACGGCTTATCCACGAAGGCAACGAAAACCGGGCGATCGAAGTCATCGAAGACGGCATCCATACCTTCCGGTCACCCCGTACTCTTCGCTGGCTCGCCGCCGATCTCTACGAAGACCGAGATATGGGTGAGTACCGTAACACGCTAAAACAGTTGTTTCTCGACCATACGGAGTGGGCAGCGTACGACGATCTGAAGGCGGTCTGTACCGACCAGGAGTGGCAGTCGATGTACGAGGAGTTCGAACGACGCTTCCAAAGAGACAACCAGAAGGACCTCGTCTCGCTGTACGTCCACGACGACGACCTCGAAAAAGCCTTCGCCGACCTGAAAGAGAACACAGACCTCTCGTCGGTTCGCCAGTATCGGGACCCAGTCGCAACCACTGCTCCGGTCGAGTACTTCGAACTCTACCGGGAATTGCTCGTCCCGTTTACCGCCGGCGACACCGGCCGACGCCATTACCGAGACATCGTCGACCACTTAGAAGAGATGCGGGAATTAGTTCCCGAAGCGCGGTTCGAGGAGTTCGTCGATTTCCTGAAAGACGGACACTCGAACCGGCCGGCATTTCTCGACGAGCTCGAAAAGGCAGGATTCTAACGATTCTATCCGGCCGACGCGCTGCGAGGGTTTATCTCCGATACCGGGACCAAAGCGTGATAAATGGACGAGACGCGACACGCTGTTCCCACCACGATACTGCGAGATACCCGCGAACAGCGACCCTGGACGTTCGAGGGATGTGCAGTCGAGACGCGCGACGTAACGCTCTCGACCGGAGATTACGCCGTTCCGAACGACTGTTCTCACGATCCGGGGGACGACACCTATCGTCCACAGTTCGCGGTCGAACGCAAGTCCGGACAGGACTTTCTCACCGCACTCACGTGGGAACGAGAGCGATTCATGTCCGAGCTACGGCGGGCAGCCGAGTGGTCACAGCCCCTTGCGGTCGTCGTAGAGACATCCTGGGAAACCCTCCTGCGCAACCGGGGCTGTATGGCGTGGCGGGATATCCATCCGAACCAGATCGTTGGCACCCTCTCAGCGTGGACTCGTCACTACAACGTTGCGTTTCGTTTCGCCGAGTCCCGGCGACGTGCCGAACTGTGTGCGTTTCTCCTTCTCGTCCGTCATAGTCTGCAACGACGGCATGACCAGATCTGATTCGACATTCACCCGGTCCAGAAGGCCCGCTGTCGATCTTCGATCTCCCCGAAAACCATCGACAGCACGTCACGCCACTCCGCCGGATGTGACGCGTCGTCACCGGGTGTCGGGGCGTCCGGCCCTGGGTGAATATGATCACGTGTGTCGTGATCCGAGGGGTGTCGATCCCAGCGGTGGTCGAACGCGCATCCTCGTGCCCCTCGTGGTAGTGCAACGAGAAGTCCCCATCCCACGATAGATTATTAGGTCCGTGGATCCGATAACTACGTACGATGGCCTCTTCCAGTAGTGAGTCCTCCGACGAACTTGCGACCGCGGTGGGTCGGTACGTTCTCGGCGACCTCTCGCTCGGACGTGCTGCCGAAGCGGCCGGACTGTCCCGGTGGGAGTTTGAAGAAGTCCTGGAAGACGCTGGCTTCACGTCGCTCTACGGGCCGCGAACTGACGACCAGTTACAGCGGGAGATCGACGTTGCGCTCGACCTCGACGAATAGATGCCGGACGGCTACCCGCAACCGGTTTTCCTCGACGCAACTGTCATCAGTAATTTCGCCAGTACGAGCGCGGTCGAATTTCTCGTTCACCTACTCGAAGCTCCAGTCGTGGTACCCGCAGTCCGTGACGAGATTGAACAGGGAGTCAAGCACGGCCGCGAGTATCTGACCACAGCCGTCGAAGCGTTCGACAACGGACTGCCAGTCAGTGACGTTCCACCCGAAATAGGAAGAGTGAAGCTCCGTGAGCGGCTCGATCCAGGAGAAACGGAAGCGTTGCGGGGAGCCGTTGAACGCGACGGAACACTCGCCACTGACGATCTCGCAGCGCGCCGTCTTGCATCGGAACTAGATGTTCCGGTTACTGGATCAATCGGCTTACTCGTCTTCGGTATCAAACGCGGCCGGATCGACAACGAAACTGCGGACGAATGGATCGAGACCTGGCGGAACGAACGTGGGTACTATGCTCCCGTCGAGAGCGTCACCGAACTGATAGACGAATAGAGGAGTTGTTCGACTAGCACACAGCACTATCCAGTCGTCACGGAAGCCATCGACTTTTTTCACTCCTTCAGAATAGCCGAGCAGTACCGCCAGTGCGAGCGCTACGGGCGCAGCCGCGACCGTCTACCGTGCGCTGTTCGAGAGAATTGACAGCAACCACTCGGTCAAGGCGTTATGTCGTGCTCCCGATATGCCGATGCTAAAAATAGGGACGTGCCAAGACATAGTCGTCTTGGGCTTTAGGGTAACGTGTGAGAGCCAAGGGCCGGATTTGAACCGGCGTTGGGCGGCTCTGCAGGCCGCTGCGTCTGACCAGACTCTGCCACCTTGGCGCTAATCGAACGTACCGTAGTCGAGCGTTTAAGCCTAGCGGTCGGGTGTGAGGCCCGGCGCTACCGCTCGCTGTATAGCAACACAGCCCACGGACACGATGTCCGTGGGCTGAAAGTGTGTGGGAGTATACTCCCGGAT